>NZ_JBHSHY010000037.1:0-46333 GCF_042653205.1 Paenibacillus sp. GCM10023250
CGCCCCCGCAAGCCGCGGCCGCGGCGCGGCGGCGGCGTGGCGGCGGCCCCGGCACGGCCGCGCCGCTTCCCCCGCCGCCCTCCAAACCGGCAAAAAAGCCCGGGCCCGCCGCTTCCGGCAGTCCCGGGCTTCTCCTGCCCTCGCGTCAAGCCAGCTCGTCGGCCCACCGGTACCGCGGCCGCCAGCCGAGCATTTCCTTCGCCAGCGCGTTGCTGAACAGCGGCGCCCGGCCTTCGAGCGGCTGGCGCAGGTCCGTCGCCTCCGGATAGCACGCGCGCAGCAGCTCCGCGGTCTCGATCTCGCTCAGCGTATCGTCGCCGGTAATGTTCAGCGCCACCGCGCCGTCCACGTCCGCGCGCAGCGAGGCGGCGCAGGCGTCGGCGGCGTCGCGGATGTCGACGTAGCTCCACAGGATCTTGGCGAACTCGTCCGCCTTGCCGGCGCCGCGCTTCAGCCTCGCGTATTCCTCGGGCGCCGCGATCAGCGAGAAGCGCAGGCTCACGACCGACATGCCGTTCCGGCGGTGATACATCTCGGCGATCAGCTCGCCCACCGTCTTGGACAAGCCGTAGCCCTCCTGCGTCAACTGCGGATGCGCCTCGTCGACGGGAAAGTAAAGCGGCGCGAACGGCTTGACCGCCCACGCGAAACCGTAGCACGACGTGCTCGAGCTCATGACGACCCGGCGGATGCCGAGCATAGACGCCGCCTCCAGCACGTTATAGCTGCCCATGACGTTGTTGGCGAAGATCGCCGGCACCGGAAATCCGGTCGGCGACGGCACCGCCGCCAAGTGAATGACGGCATCCGCGCCCTGCATCGCGCTCGCCACCTGACCGAGATCGCTCGTGTCCACGATGATTTGCCGGCAGGGCAGGCCGGCTGTATGAACCCGGTCGAGCGAGACGACCTTGTACTGCCGGCGGACCAGCTCCCGGACGACGTACTGCCCCAGCTTGCCGCCGCCCCCCGTTACCGCGATCGTTTGCATGTCGCTTCTCCTCCTTCGGTTATCTGCGGGCCCTCACGGCCGCATTAGCGTGCCGTCCGCCTTGCGGCCCGGCTTGTACGGCCGATGCTAGCCCGTCCCGTTCCAATCTGTGCCCGGTTCAGCATGCATGACGCACGCTCCTTCTTCATGGGATGGCCTTTCGTCCATGGCGGGCGGGAGGCGCGGGTACCGCAATATGCCGCAGCCATAACCACCGATGCCGGATTCAAGTTAGCTCATGTAAAGCCGGTAAAGCAGAACGGCGCTTTCGGCACGGGTCAAGCTTTCCCGCGGGTTCAGCTTGCCGCCGCTGCCCTGCAGCAGCCCTGCCGCAAGAAGCGCTTCGACGCTCGAACGGGCATAGCCTGCCACGTCCGCGGCATCTATGAAGCCGGCGAGCGCGTCGTCCGCGCCGGCCGGAAGCGTCCGGCCCGCGGCGCGGAACGCCCGCTCGGCCAAGGCCGCCGCGTCCTGGCGGCTGATCGGCGCGTCCGACCGGAAGCGCCCATCGCCTGTGCCGCTCGCGATGCCGAGCGCGCTCGCGATCCGCGCCGCGTCCGCGTAATACGCGCCGGCGGGCACGTCCGCGAACGCCGCGCCCTGCGCGCCGCCGGCCGGCGCATGCAGCTCCAGCGTCCGGACGAGCAGCAGCAGGAAGTCCGCCCGCGTGACCGCGCGGCCCGGCGCGAACGCGTCCGCGGACACGCCGCGCGCGATGCCTCTGGCCGCCAGCGCGTCGACCGCTTCGCGCGCCCACGGCGCGCCGGCCAAGTCGCCGAACGAAGCCGAGGCCGCATAGGCGACCGCGTACGTGCCGAAGTGCGCCGCGCGGAACGTCATCTGCTTCGCGGCCGCGTCGTATTTGCCGCTCGGAACCGGCACTGCGCTGCCGCTGCTGTCGATGTACCGGATCACGAGCCGTCCCGGTGCTTCCTGCGCCGCCGGTTCGTACGGCACCGAGACGGCCGCCGGCACCGCGGCGATAGCCCGCGACTGCGCCGCGCCGGAGGAGAAGGCGTACAGCTCGACGGCCGGGCGGCCGCCGCTCGAACCACCCGCGCTCCCATCGCTCCAAGCGCTGCCATCCGCGGCCTTCAGCACGAACGTGATCGTGTCGCCCTGCGGCTTATCCGCGCCGAACATGTCGGCGGATACCGTGATCGTGCCTTGCGGCGTCTTCATCTCGAGGATACGCTTCGTGTCACCGTCGAAAGCCGAGCTCGGCCATGCGACCGCATAACCCGCCGCTCCCTGCGCCGCGGATACCTCGGCGCGCACCCGCCTCTTGCCGTCCTGGCCCGGCTTCGCGTCTGCGAGCGCCTGCTTCAGCGCGGCCTCGCCGACGGCCGCCGTCGCGAGCTTGCCCGCCGCGTCCAGCGACGAGGTCAGCGGAAGCACGACGGCGCTGCCATTGTTTCCATTGTCATTACCATTACCGCTGCCATTGCCGTTGCCATTTCCATTGCCATTTCCACTTCCATTACCACTACCGTTGCCATTTCCATTATCAAGCGCGTCCAGCTGCGCGGTCAGCGCCGTCCGGTCCGCCCCCTCCGGCAGCAGGTTGACGAAGTTCCGCGCCGCGTCGATCGACGTCGCGTCCCGATCGGCCTTCGCCTTGTTCACGGCCGCCTCGGCCGCCGGCACCGCCCAATCGCCGAACGGCGCGTTCAGCAGGTACAAGTCGCCGTACAGCGTGAAGTCCTTGCTTGTGCCGATGCCTTGGTTGAACTCCATGTAGCCCGCGCGCCCCGCGCCGTCGTTCTCGTTCAGCAGCAGCGAGAAGCCGAGCGGCCCCGCACCTGGATCGAATGCCGCGCCTGGCCCGTGCAGGATCGCAAACGGAAGCGCGATCGCGTAATGCGTCACGCGCGCGTCGTCGTCGCGCGTGACCGCCGCCTCCGCCGAAGCGTCGAGCGCGCCCGCCGCGAGGCCGCCCGGCGCCTTCCAGCGCCACTTCTGCACGGAGCCGTCGTCGTTCAGCGCGAAGCCGAGCTCGCTGACGCTGCGGCTGCCCGCGCCGTCCTGCCGGGACAGATCGAGGCCGATCTGAATGCTGTCGCCCTGCCAAATATCCCCGCCCTTGAAGGATTGCGCCTGCACGTCGTCGGTGACGTCCACGTTCACGTACAGCTTCTCGTCGTCCCAGGCGACGTTCGCCTTGGCGCTCAGCCCGTTCGGGCCGCCCCACGCGCCGCCGCCGAATTCGTCGAGCGCGGAGACGTCGATCGTCGGCGCGTCCGCCGCGCCCGCGTCCTTGCGGCTGGCGTAGGCTTGCCCGGACTTCACCGAAGCCGCGTACGACGCGCCGTTGTCCAGCGTCACCTTATACTTGAGCGAATCCGCCGCCATCGCCGGGAGGTCGATGACCTGCTCCTCACCGTAGGCGATGCCGGAGAAGCGGATCGGCACCGCCGCCGCCGCGTACGGTGCCGGCTGCAGCAGCTCGAGCTTGCCGCCGAGGGGCTCCGGATCGGAGACGTTCATCAGCGACAGCCTCGCGCCCGCCCGGTCCGCGTGCGCCGGATCCGGAGGCAGCGTCTCGAGGCCGATCGCCAATGGCGCCAGGTTCGTGCCGCTCACCTTCGTGCCCGCTTCGTTCACGAGCTGCAGCCCGCCTTTGAACAGGTTGTTCGTCAGGATGAGCTTATCGATGCCCGGCGCGGCGTAGACATGCGTCGTCCGCGGCTGCTGGAAGTACGAATCGTAGAGCGCGATGTCGCCGCCGAGGGCGTTCAGCCCTGTCTCCCCGACGTTCGTCAGGTTGGCCTGCTGCACGTTCAGCTTGCCGCCGTAGACGTCGAAGGAGCGCGTCGTGTCGCCCCACATGGAGCTGTTGTACAGCGTCGCCTTCGAATCGAAGTCCTCGCCGAGCGTGACGTACACTTTATCCGTCGTGCTGAGCGAGACGAGCTCGGTGTTGATCAGCGACAGGCCGGCTTCGCCCGCGCCCTCGAGGTACGCGCCCTTCTTGCTGCCGTCCGTGCCGTGGCCGATGACGACCGCCTCCGGACCGCTCCCGCCCTGCTTGACGAAATGAATGCCATACTGCGAGCCGTACACGAACGTGTTGAACACCGTCTCGTCCGTGACATGGCCGAGGCGGAACGCGTCCAGATGATCCTTCTGGTACGTCCAGACCGCGTTGAAATCCGCATCCGTCGACGGGTGGTTGACGTAGTTGTTGCGGCCGTAGTAGTGCGGGTTGAACTGTACGTTGCGCATGAAGCCGCCGGACGCGCCTCCCCCGAGGAAGATGCCTTCCTTCAGCGGCGAGCCAGCCACGTAGTCGATATAGTGGCCGCTCGTGTCGTACGTGCCGAAATCGATGCCCCGGTACGAGTTAATGAGCGTCGTGTCGATCGCGTACACGCCGTGCCCTTGGCCCTGGATCGTCCAGGCGTACGGCTTGACGTCGTTCCAATCCTGCTCGTCGTAGTAGACTGACAAGCCGCGCGTGCCCGCGCCTGCCATCAGCGTGATGAGCCCCGGCGCATCGTCCGCCGCGTCCTCGCCGTAGGTCGTGAACAGCACCGTGCCGCCGCCGATCGTATGATGCGGCACGTCCCACGAGCCGCGCAGCTCGACGCCGGACGGCACGGTCAGCGGCGCATTCACGCGGTACGTGCCCGCCGGCAGATACACCGTGCCGCCGCCCGCCGCCGACGCCGCGTCCAGCGCCTGCTGAATCGCCGCCGAGGCGTCGCTGCCGCCGCTTCGGTCCGCCTGGTACGGCTCCGCCGTGACGTCGAACAATTCGCTTGTCGCCGGCTTCGGCCGGACCGCCGCGTCCGTCTCGCCGACGGCCGGCAGCGTCTCGAGCGCATACCGCGCGTCCTGCGTCGCGTTCACTTCCGCGCCGTCGCTCTCGTCCTTCACGTTCAGGCTGCCTTGGTAGCCTGAATTAACGGCGTTAACGGTCTGCACCGCGCCGGTCAGCCTCACTTGGTTCTCCGCCTTGGCGAAATCGGACTGCCCCAGCGTCAGCGAGCCGCCCGACAGGTCGATGGCATAGCCGCCGCTGGCCGCGTCCCAGTTCTCGAACCTGCTGTTCTCGAACGACAGGACGCCGTTGCCCTCGCTCTTCACCGCGGTCAGCGGCGCGCCGCCGACCGTGACCGTGTTGAACTGCACGATCGAATGGAAGCCCGGCGTCGCGTGGATCGCGACCGGTGCCTCGCCGGCGCTCGCCTGGAAGCTGCTGTCCGTGATCAGCAGGCCGAAATCATTGACGCCCTCGATCTTCAGCGCCACGTTGCAGTCCTCGATCTGAATGCGGTACAGCTGCGCGTTCGCCGTCTCCAGCGAATCCGTCCGCGTCGTGACGCGCATGCCCGTCTTGTAGCCCGAGATGTGAATGTCGGACATGTACTCCCAGTCGGAGCGCCCCATGACGATGCCTTCCGCGCTCGCCGTAGAGTACGCGCGCAGCGCGTCCGCCGCCGGCGCGCCGGCCAGACCGGAGCCCGACCAGTACGACGGCGACAGATGGATGCCTTCCAGCCGGCCGATGTCGGTCGTGTAATCGAGGAAGATGCCCGTATGCAGCGCCGTGCCGTACAGGTTCTTCACGTAATGAAGCTCGTTCCATACCGGCCCGATCTTGATGCCGTTATAGGCGTTGACGAGCGTAATGTTCGCCATCGTCGCGCTGTCCCCGGACAGCTGCTCGAACGTCCACGGGTACGCGGCCGGTTGGTCGAGCGACTGCTCCGGGTACCAGACGGACAGGTTGGTCACGCCGCTGACGGGCTGCAGCTGGATGAAGCTCGGGCCGTCCGCCTGCCCCTTGCCGCCGTACGCGTCCAGCACCGTGCCGGTGACCGCGCCGCCCGTATCGTCCGGGCTCGCCCAGTCGCCGCGGAGCGTGACGCCGGTCGGCACGGTCAGGCTGCCATTCACCCGGTAATGTCCCGCCGGCGCGAACACGACCCCGCCGCCGTTATTGCCGGCCGCGGTCAGCGCCGACTGGATGGCCGCCGTATCGTCGGTCGTACCGTCGCCCTTCGCGCCGAAGTCCTTGACGCTAAAGTCCGCGATGACGACGTCATCCGCCGGATTCTTTGGCACGTACACCTTCGGCTGCGCATCGGCCGACAGCCGCTCCTGCTTGCTGATCGTGACCGAGGCGACCGCGAGATCCGGATTGTCGTCCGGGTTGCCGCCGCCGCTGATGCCGATGCGCAGGTCGGCGCCGTTCGTGCGGTTGGCGAACTTGGCGTCGCTCAGCTTGAACGTGTGCGTCTTCCACTGCCCCGAATCCTTGTACGCGAACAGCGGGCTGTCCTTGAACGGCGCGGACAGCGCGTCGTACTGGAGCACGAAGCTGCCGTTGCCCCGGTCCAAATATTCCACCGTCACGTAGACGTCCTGATCCTGCACGTCGTACAAATAACCGTCGTCGACGCTCAGGTACACGTACAGCGTGCGGTCTCCGGGCGCGGCCTTGTTCGTCTGCCAATAGCCCTTGCCGTTCAGCGCGCCCGTCACGAGGCCGTCCGGATTGTCGCCGGCGCGGGCCGTGATGCCCTGCTCGATCGGCGACGCGCCGAATGTAATGCCGACTTGGTCGGCCGGCGCCGCCTTCAGTGTCTTGGTGACGGTCACCTTCGCGACCGACAGGTCGGCGTTGGTCGACCAGCTGGCGGCGCCGCCCTCGATCCCGAGCCGGAAATCGCCGCCTCCGGTCCGGTCGGCGAAGTTCGCGTCGGTCAGCCGGTACGCGTGCGTCTGCCACGACCCGGTGTCGCCGTACGCGTACAGCGGCGCGTCCTTGAAGCTGTTGTTCGCGCCTTGGGCATCGTATTGCAGCACCATTTTGCCGCTGCCCGCGTCATAGTAGTCGACCGAGACATCCACATCGTAGTTCGCGATGTTCTCGGTAAAACCGTCGTCCACGTCGAAGTAAAAATAAATGATGCGCGAATTCTCGTCCTGCGACTTGTTCGTCTTCCAGTACGTCCGGCCGTCCAGCTCGCCGGTCTGCAGGCCGGTCGCGCCGTCGCCCGCGCGGGCCGTCATGCCCGCTTCGACCGGCGCCGCGCCGAGCTCGATGCTGACGCTTTGCGGATCGCCCGCCGCGGCGCGCGCCGGAGCCGGCGCCCACGCCAAGGTCCACGCCGCCAACGATAGCACCAACAGGCTCGCCATCCACATGTGTAACCGCTTTCGAATTCGATTGGCCATCACCGCTCAATTCCCTCCTCGTGTCTTCCATCCCGACAGCAAAGCCGCCCCTCTTCGGCGGAATTCCGAAGCTTGCTTGTCAGCGGGGCGGCTTGCTCTCTGGATAGCTATGCGGTTTTGCGGCACGGGCCGCCGGATTGCCGGCGATCCCGGCTTGCTTCGCTTGCGATGCCAGGTACGCGTCGATTTGCGTCTGCGTTACCCTCAGGATGTGATCGAAGCCATCCACTTCTGCTTCGCCGCGTACGCGTCGACTTCCTTCCCGAAATCGTGCACGATGACGAATTTCGAGCGGCTTGCCCGTCTCGCTCCGGCCGTCTGGCCGCGCTTGGCGGGCTCGTTCTTCATGGCGTCCTCGGCGAGGAACAGGCCGTCGACCGGCGATGACGGTCAATACGTCCACCAGCAATCCTCCGGGCTCTTGTCGAACAGGAAGCCCCGGAACACCGTCTCGCGCAGCTGGTGGCGGTCGGTGCGCTCTAGGTACTGGATGCGGCAGCACAGCTTCGGCTCGATCCACTGCGTCTTCCGGTCCGCCGACGTATGCAGCTGCCGCGCGATCTCGAGGAACGCCTGCTTCTCGTGAGGGGCGAAGCCGAACTCGACGGTGCCGACCGGCTTGAAGCGGACGGTCCGGAAGTGCAGGCCGAGCACCAGCGCGAACCGCGGCTTGGTGCGGTAGCCGAGCACGATGGCGTCGATCGTCCGGACGTTCTTCACCTTGATCCAGTCCTTGGCGGCGACGCCCGGCCGGTAGGCGCCGTCCAGACGCTTGGCCACGGTGCCCTCGAGGTTCCGCTCCACGGTCCAGTCTTGCAGCGCACGTCCGCGGCCTTCGATGAACATCGAGACCGCGAGCGCGGCGTTCGGGGCGACGAGCTCCTCGAGCCGCGCCTTGCGGGCCGCGAGCGGCTCGCGCAGATGCGGCTCCGCCGTCTGCAGCACGTCGAAGGCGACGAACGTCGCGGGATGCGTCTGCGCGGCGGCGGCGATGCGCTTGGGATCGGCCAAGCGCCCGCGGTAGGCGAAGTCGTCGAACACCGTGCGCTCCCCGCGCAGGCAGACGCCTTCGCAGTCCAGGATCGCTTCGGGCGCCTTGATCGCCGCCGCGGCTTCGGCGAGCTCCGGGAACTTCTCCGTCACGGCGAGACCGCTGCGCGTGTACGCCTCGATGCGGCTGCCTTGCTTATGCAGCTGAATGCGCCAGCCGTCCCATTTGGGCTCGAACAGATAGCCGTCGTCGTCGAACGCTTCGCGCCCCATGGATACGATCATCGGCGGCACGGGCTCGAACAGCATGCGGGGTTCCTCCTCTCCGTCGCGGCTTAGGCGATAGTGGCGCTATTCGCCAGTATTGCCGCGGCGGAGGACGGCGAAACGGCGCAGCGGCACGACGCGTCCCGTCCCGCAGCGTGGCCGCGCCTTGCGCGACGGTGACGTCATGCCCGCCGAACCGGTTCGCGCCGTCGCCCAGCCCCATCGCCTGCAGGGCGACGGTGATGAGCACCATACGGTCCGCGCCCTTCTCCCGATAGAGCAGCCGCACGATGGCGGGATGCAGGCGGACGTCGTCGACGATCGCCTGCACGACTCGCTTCCGCTGCGGGACGAAGCCGCGCGAGGCCCTGGAACGCCAAGCGGGCCCGCGCATTGCCGCGCTGGCCCGCCATTCCATGCGCCCGCCGCTTCCATCGGACAGGCATGTCTATTGCTTCATCCCGTTAAACTTCCCGCGCCTATGCTCAGGCGAACACGGACGCCCGGATGCTCCGTTCCAGCGGCGATTCGTCCTCCCGCGCGTCCCGGCCGAGCGCGAGCTTCTGCTTCAGCGGCGACGTCCGGTTGCACATGAACCGCACGCTGCCGCCATGGTTCGGCGACGCGGCGTGGATCAAGAACGGGTGGCACAGGATGACGTCGCCCGCTTCGCCGGTCGTCTCCGCGACTTGGAGCCGCGTGCCGTCCTCATCGACGTACGCCCGCTCGAGGAAGGCGGCGTTCCGCGCTTCCGGGTCCATCGGCTCGCCCCGCCCCGCCAGCCCGGCGAAATACGGATGCTCCGCGAACAGGCCGCGGATGCCGTCGCCGAGCTCGACCCCTTCCGGATGCCGCGCCAGGTAGCGCGCGACCGGACGGTGCGAGCCTTCGACGACCAGCGTGCCGCCGCCGCGCGGGCCGATGTCCGAGAAGAGGCATAGGCAGAGCAGCCCCTGGTCCGGCGCGTCGACGTAATGCCGGAAGTGGATGCCGTCCCAGTGCCAGCCGCTCGTCGGCACGGTCCACGGCTCGCCGCGGCCGACGTGGAAGTTGACGGGCCACCAGCCCCAGCCCGGCAGCAGCCCGGCATCGGTCTCGCCGGCGACATAGCGGTGGACCGTGCGGCCCGCGCCCGCCAGATCCTCGATCGCGTCGGCGAAGCGCGCCGTGTTGCAGGCGTCGAACGCGGGCGAGCGGTAATTGTCCCGCAGGTTCACCATCGGCTCCTTCCAGGTGGACGGATCGCCGCGCAGCACGCCGGCCTTCTCCTCCAGCCTCTCCCACAGGAAGGACTGCGCCTCCATCGCGAGCTCTCTCGGGAACGCCCCCTTCACGACGACGTATCCCTTGACCATGAATTGTTCGATCTGTTCCGCAGCCAGCACGCGCAGCGTCATGCGTTCTTCAGCTCCTTGCTCTGTAGTAGGCGTCCTGCCGGCGCCTTTCGCGCCCGCCGGACGCCGAGTCATGCCTTCCCGCGATCTGCCGCGAACGGGCAGCCGCTCGGCCCTATAATCCCTGCATCCCCAAAGGCCCAGCCGCCGACGCCGACGCCGACGCCTCCGTCTGCGCGTCCGACACGCGCCTACTCCTTCACGCTGCCGAGCTGCAGGCCGTGCACGAAATATTTTTGCAGGAACGGATAGACGACGAGAATCGGCAGCGACGCCGCGATCGTGACGGACGCCCGGATCGACATCGGCGTCACCAGGTTGCGCGCGGCCCCGAGGTCCGCGCCGTTCGCGACGGACGCGCTGCTGTTCGTGTTCATCGACGAGGACAGCAGCTTCATCAGCTCGTACTGCAGCGTGCTCAGATTCTGCTTCGACGACGCGAACAGGAACGTATCGAACCAGGAGTTCCACTGCCCGACCGCGACGAACAGCGCCACCGTGGCGAGCACCGGCTGGCAGAGCGGCAGGATGATCGAGAAGAAGGTCCGGAAGTCGCCGGCGCCGTCCACCTTGGCCGACTCGATCAGCCCTTCCGGCAGCGTCTGCATGTACGTGCGGATGACGATCATGTTGAACGCGCTGATCAGCCCCGGCACGACGTACACGAGAAAATGGTTCAGCAGATGCAGGTCTTTGATCAGAAAATAAAACGGGATCAGCCCGGCGTTGAAATACATCGTCAGCACGATGACGATCGTGATCGGCTTGCGGAAGACGTACTCCCGCCGGCTGACCGTATACGCGAGCATGGACGTCAGGAAGAGGCTGAGCACGGTCGACAGCACCGTCCGCGCCACCGAGATCCAGAAGGCGTGGAAGATCGCCCCGCCCGCGAAGATCGCCCGGTAATTCTGCTCCGTCCAGACGCGCGGCCAGAGGTAGATGCCGCCGCGGATCGTGTCGTTGCCGGCGTTGAACGAGACCGCGAGCGTGTTCAGGAAGGGATACAGCGTGACGACGGCCAGCACGATTATGACGACGGCGTTGAACGTATGGAAGACGACCGGCTCCAGCCGCGGCGCTTTCGTTCTCATCGGATGCCCCTCCTCATATCAGTCTGTCGTCGCCGAAGCGCTTGGCGATCGTGTTGGCGGCGAAGATCAGGGTGATGCTGACGACCGTCTTGAAGATGCCGGCGGCGGTCGCGAGCGAATAGTTGCCGATCTGCAGCCCGTACTTCAGCACGAAGATGTCGATCGTCTGCGACCAGTCGACGACGACGCCGTTGCCGAGCAGGTACTGCACCTCGAAGCCCGCTTCCAGAATCCAGCCGATGTTCATAATCAGCAGGATGATGACGATCGACTTGATCCCCGGCAGCGTGACGTACAGCATTTTCTGATACCGGTTGGCGCCGTCGATCTCCGCGGCCTCGTACAGCGACGGGTCGATCGACGTAATGGCGGCCAGATAGATGATCGCGTTCCAGCCCACTTCCTTCCAGACGTGGGAGGCGCCGACGATGCCCCAGAAATAATGCGGCATGCTGAGCCACATGACCGGTTCGTCGATGAAGCCGAGCTTCATGAGCAGGACGTTGACGATCCCGCCGTCGACGGACAGCGAGTTCGCGACGATGCCCGTGACGATGATCCACGACAGGAAGTGCGGCAGATAGGATATCGTCTGGATCGCCCGCTTGTACAGCCGGTGCTTGATCTCGTTCAGCAGGATCGCGAACGCGATGGCCGTGACGAAGCCGAGCACCATGTTGATGAAGCTCATGGCGATCGTGTTGCGCAGCACGTTCAGGAACATGTCGTCGCTGAACAAAAACCGGAATTGCTTGAGGCCGACCCATTCCTGCTCGGCGAACGCCTTCGCCGGCTTGTAGTTCTGGAACGCCATCGTCCATCCCCAGATGGGATAGTAGGAGAACAGGACGACGTAAGCCAGGATCGGCAGCGACATGAGCATCAGCTGCTTCTGGCCGCGCATCCGCTTGAAGACGGACGCTTTCGGCACGGATGCTTCCGCGCGTACAACCGCGCGGGCCCGCACGGTTTTCTCGGCGCTCGCCATGTCAGGTTCCTCCTCTCTTCGTCGTGGGCGCGGCTCCGGGAACGGGCGGCGGAAGCGCCGGCGATCCGCCGGCGCCTTCTGCCGGGATACGCTCCGCGGGCGCGGTTATTGGCTGGCCCAGTTCTCGATTCGCCATTGCAGCTGATCGTTGATGCGGTCCTCGTACGCCTTCACGTTGATCTTCTTATACGCGTTCACGTAATCGTTCCACACCGCGTCGAACTGGTCCGGCTTCGACATGATCGCTTTGGGCAAATATTTCAGCGAGGCGTCGGACATCTGCTTGTTCGCGACGGAAGCGTCGGAGCCGTCGATCAGATCGACCTGCCACGCCGGGTAATAGACCGGGTTCTCCGGCGCCGGCGAGAAGAAGTCCGTCCACGTCTGGTGGCCGTAGGCCGTCAGCAGCTCCTTATCCTGCGGCTTGAGCGAGTCGAAGAACTCCTGCGGCTGGGTGCCCGCCGACGTCGCGTTGCCGTCGCTGAAGGTGCCTTCCATCTTGGGCGCGGCGCCGTAGAAAGCTTCCGCCTTGTTGGCCAGCTTCCAGGTCGGATCCTCCTGCTGCTTGCGCTGCTCCGGCGTGCGTGCGTACTTGCCGTCCGTGCCGACGATGTAGTCGACGCCCTCTTCGCCCCACGACAGCAGCTTCTGGTATTTTTCGTCCATGAGCGCGTCGAGGAACTTGATGATGCGGACCGGATCCTTCGCGTCCTTGCTGATACCGAAGCCGTTGTTCAGGTTAATGACCGGACGGTCGAGGTAGTAATCCTTGATGCTCGTATCGTAGACAAGCGGGAAGCCGACGTACGTCTGGCCGATTTTGTTTTGCGAGACGAGCGTGTCCTCGCCCTGCTGGAAATTCCAATGCTGGTCGAACATGCCGAGCACGCGGCCCGTGGAGATCTTCGCCAGGTACTGATCGTAATTCTGCACGAACGCTTCCTTGTCCATGAGCCCTTCGTTGAACAGGCCGTTCAGCGTCTTATAGTACTGCTTAGCGGAGTCTTTATCCGCGAAGACCGACGCGACCCCATTGTCCACGACGACGCCGCCGTCGTTCGGATGGCCCGTCAGATGCTCCGGCGCGTTCAGCAGCGGGAACGTCCGCCAGTCGTACGCGAGCGAGGTGAAGCCGATCGTCGGCTGGCCGTCGATCGTCGGATGCTTCGCCGCGTAGTCGCGGATCAGCTTCGTGTAATCGTCGAGCGTCTTCGGCGTCGGATAGCCCGCCTCCTTCAGCACGTCCTTCTGTATCCAGAATGCCGGCCCGGAGTAATTCGTCGCGTGGTATTCGCCGGTGTAGGCGCCGTAGTTGGGCAGCCAGTAGATATGACCGTCGCTGGAGTCCTTCATCCGGTTCCAGTACGCCGCGTAATGCGCTTTCAAATTCGGCGCGTGCTGCTCGATCAAGTCCTCGAGCGGAATGACCGCGCCCGCCGAGACGAGCTTCGGATCGGCCGTGATGAGGTCCGGGTAGTCGCCGCCGGCGATCATGACGCCGAGCTTCTGCTGCAGGTCGCCGACGAGAAACTCCATGTTGAGCGTCACGCCGAGCTCGTCTTTGATTTTCTTGTAGATCCGGTTGTCCGGCGTCGGCGCCTGGTTCGGCGTGCCGATGAAGGCCGAGATCGTGACCGGCTTCAGATCGTCCGAGGCTTGGGCCGCGTTCCCTTCGCCGCCCGAGGCGTTCGCCGGCTGATCCCCATTCGTCGTCCCTTGGATCGCGCCGGCCCCGCTGCCGCCCGCGTTATTGCCGTTGCTGCCGTTGCTGCATCCGACGATCGCCAGGCTCAGCGCAAGGACAAGCGACAGCGGCCCCCACAGCCTTTTGCTCTTGTAAACCCCCATTCGTGCTCCTCCTTCGGTTATCGGTGGTTGGCTTTGCCTCCTTATTATGCGGGAATGTATGCGCTTGCAACATAATCAGATTTAAGCATTTGGCCCCCCTAATCTAAGGTGTCCGAGCTGGAATCGCGCGGTTATGCCTTGGGCGACAGCTTGTATTCGGCGGGCTTCATGCCGAGCCGCTTCTCGAATTGCTTCAGGAACTGCTGGTATACCCGGTAGCCGACAGCCTCGGCGACCGCCCCCGCGGCGGCGTCCGTCTCCCGCAGCAGCCGCTTCGCCTCCGCGATGCGCAGGTCGTGCGCGAAGTCGAGGATGCCCGTGCCGAATTTGCGCGCGAACGACTGTCCCAGGTAGACGGGGTGGACGTAGAAGCGCTCCGCGAGCTCCTTGATCGTCAGCGGTTCCTTGTAATGCGCCCGCAAGTACTCGGCGACCTTCGCAGGCGTGCCGCCGGTCCGCTTCGCCTGCAGCCCGGCGACGACGGCCTGGCTCCGCCGGCAGAAGCCGGCGAGCTCCCGCTCGACGTCCGCCAGCTGCGCGCCGTCCAGGCCGCGGGCGACGGCCGCCGGCACGCCGGGCAGCTCGTCCGGGTCGCCCCCGAGCTCCTTGCACAGGACGGCGCAGCGCAGGACCACTTGGGCGGCGAAGACGCCGACCAGCTCCGGCAGCGGCAGCAGCGCCTCGAAGGCGCGGAACGCGCCGCCGACGGCGGCCGCGAGCGCGTCCGGATCGCCGCCCTCCACCGCGTCCAGGATGTCGTCCGCCATGCGCAACGCCGCCGGGTCGCAGGAGAGCGTGCGGCCGCGGATATCCGCGTAATGGACGATGTCCGCGCCGCCGAAGAACAGGAACCGGCGCGCCTCCGCGGCGCTTCCGTACGACGCGGCGAGCCCGTCGAGGCGATCCGCCGCCGAGCCGACCGCGAGGCCGATGCGGCCGCGCGCCTCGTCCCGAAGCGCCGCGAGCAGCCGCTCCGCGAACACGCGGACCTCCCGCTCGCCCGTTTCCTCGCCGGCCGCCGCGAGGCCGAGGGCAAGGCCGAACGCGCCGAGCCCGCCATCGATCGCGCAGCAGGCGCCGCGGGCGGCGGCCAACCGCTCCGCCGCTTCAAATGCGCGGCCCGTCTCCCCGGGCTCCGTCTCGACGTGCACGTAGACCCAGCGGCCCGCCGTGCCGGACAGCCGGGCCAGCGCCGGGTCCGCCTCCGGCCGCTCGCCGTCGTCCGCGCCGCCGGCGAGCAGCCGCGACAGCGCCTCCCGGAGCGCGTGCCGGTCCGCGCCGTCGCGGATCGCCCGGCTCCGCTCCCGGCCGCGCAGCTCCTCTCGCAGCCGCGACAGCACGTCATCCGCCTCTTCGGGGACGACGGGCTTGGTCAAATAATGCGATACGCCGAGGCGCATCGCCCGCCGGGCGTAATCGAAATCGTCGTAGCCGCTCGTAATGACGAACCTCGTGGACCGGTCGCCCGAACGGCGCGTCTCCTCGATCAGCCCAAGCCCGTCGAGCGCCGGCATCCGGATATCGGTGACGACCAGATCGGGCGCGGCGGCGCGCATGAGCCGAAGCGCTTCCTCGCCGTCCGCGCACGACGCGCACACCCGAAAGCCGTGCTTCTCCCAATCGACCAGCAGCTCCAGCCCTTGAATGGCAAGCGGCTCGTCGTCGACTAGCAGCACCTTGTACATCGTCACGCCTCCTTCTTCCATTCCTCCGCCTCCAGCCGGACGAGCGGAATCTGAAACCCCGCCTCCGTCCCCGTCTCCGGGCCGCTCGTCATCCGAAAGCGGACGGCCCCGCCGTAAAACAGCTCCAGCCGCCGCAGCACGTTGCGGATGCCGACATGCTGGCCGTCCGGATTCTGCTCGGACCGCACGTCCGTCAGCAGCTGCCGCAGCCGCTCCTCCTCCATGCCGACGCCGTTGTCGGCGATGCGGATGTCGAGCGCGCCGTCCGCCGCGGCCGCCGTCACCCGGATCGTCCGCCTGCCCTTGCGCGCCTGCAGCCCGTGCTTGCACGCGTTCTCGACGAGCGGCTGGATGCTCATGCGCGGAATGCGCAGCGGCAGCGCCCGGGGATCGACGTCGAACGCATACTCGAACTGCTCGCCGAAGCGGAACTTCTCAATCTGCAGATACATCGAGGTGAACTGCAGCTCCTCCTGCAGCGGGACGAGCCCGTCCGCGCGGCTGAGCAGCTGCCGCATGAGCACGGACAAGTTCCGGATAATCTCCGTCACGTCGGAGTAGCCGTTCTTCGTGCAGACGACGAGCAGCGCGTTCAGCGTATTGAACAGGAAGTGCGGGTTCATCTGGCTCTGCAGCATGGACAGCTCGGTGCGCACCCGCTCCAGCTCCAGGCTCTTCTGGCGGATTTCCAGCTTGTAGACGTCGTTGATCAGCGATGTGATTTTCGCGGTCATGACGTTGAACGTGCGGATGAGGCCGCCGATCTCGTCGCGCCCCTCGTGCAGGTCGATGGGGTCGAACCGCTCGTTGCGCACCTTCTGCATGTGGCGGGCGAGCTTCTTCACCCGGTAATGGTACGAGCGGAGAATGACGTAGATAAGCAGGGACGGGATGAACGTGCTCACGACCGCCAGCCAAATAATCGAACGCCGCGCGTCGTTCATCAGGCCGTCGACCCGCCGGGTATCCGCGATGCCGACGAGCTTCCAGCCCTTCACGTAGCCGAAATCCCCTAGCGGCCGCTCCATGGCGTAGCCGGGCCGGGCCTGCGCGGCGGCCTCGTCCGCGGCGATGTCCACGGCAGCGTCCTGATTCGCCGGCGCTTGCGCAGCTGCTTGCGGCGCCGGCGCCCCGTCGCCGGCCGCCACGACGCGGTTGTCGTCGTCGATGAGCCGCAGCTGGAGGCTGTCGATTTCCCGGTTCAGGATGGTCTGGATCTTATCGGTGTTCAGGTCGATCCGCAAATATTTCGTATAGGTCGCGTACGACGCGTACGTGTTCAGCCTGCTCACGACGCTGATCCGGCTGCCCGGACTGAAGCCCCCGCTCTCATAGTAGGCCACCACCGTCATGTTGCTCGCCGACCGTTCCAGCTCGCCGAGCCACGGCAGGTCGCGCGCGGGGTCGCCGATGACGTGGTAGTTCGCGCCGGTCTGGATCGTCGGGTTGTCGGTATAGACGCGGATCTCCACGATGTTCGGGTAGGACGACATGTAGCGCTTGAGCTTGTCGCGCAGGAAGCCGTCGTACGCCGCGTAATAGTCCACCGGACTGGCGTAGGCGCGGTCGAGCGCCGCGTAGATCGAATCGTCGCTCGCGATCGAATGGCTGAGCGCGACGCTTTCGTCGATCATGCCGAGCAGCTCGCCGGACGCGCGCTCGATCGATTTGCGCAGGTTATCCTGCTCGCGGACGCGGATGTTCTCCGAGTTCTGGTGGAAGAAAAAGAGATTGATCGTCATGATGGGCAGCAGCACACAGAGCAGGTAGATCAGGAGGAACTTGATGTTGAGGGGGATGTCGTTCACGATATGGATAAACGGTCTACCTCTCCGCATGGCCTTCACCCTTGATTTTGTTTTTATAAGCGGACGGGAGTTCGCCCGTGAACGCCTTGAACTTGCCGGTGAAATACTCGGTGTCGTGGTACCCGAGCGCGCCGGCGATCGCGGAGATCTTCATGTCCGTCCGGCGAAGCAGCTTCCGCGCCTCGTCGATGCGCAGCCGGTGCACGTAATCGTGGAACGGATAGCCCGTCGCCTTCTTGAACTGCTGGCCGAAATAGACGGGGCTGAGGCGGAAGCGCTCCGCCAGCTCCTGCAGCAGCACCTTCTCGCGGAAATGCCCGTTCAAGTACGCGACCGCGTCCGCCACGGCGCCGCCGCAATCGCGGGCCGAGCGGCGCTCCGCGAACGACGCCGCGGCCCGGAGGCAGAGCGCCTCGAGCGTCTCGCGGTCCCACGCGGCGCCGTCCGCGGGGAGCGGCGCCCGCGGCCCGGCGGGCGCTCCGCCGGCGCCGTCCAGGCCGGGGCCATCCGGGCCGGGGCCGCCCGCTTCGGCGAGGCCGGCCGCGTCGCGGCGCAGCAGCGCGCCGCGGATATGTTGCGCGGCGAGCCGGGCCCATTCGTCCTTCGCGCCGCAGCGGGCGAACAGGCCGTGCAGCGGGTCGAGCGCCGCGCGCACGGCCGCCGCGTCGCCCGCCTCGACGGCGCGCAGGAGCCGTTCGGCGCCCGCCGCGACGTCGGGCAGGCGGCAATCGCCCTCCGTCGCCCTGCCGGGCCGCCGGTACAGGTGCAGCCCGGCCCGGCGGCCCAGCAGGGCGTGCCGGCGCGCTTCGAGCGCCTGCCCGTACAGCGCGGGCAGGGCGGCCAGCCCTTCGCCGCGCTCGCTGGCGTACGCGGCCAGCCCCGCGAACGCGTCCGGCAGGCGCTCAGCGGCCTCGGCGAGCCGGGCCTCGAAGTCTCCGCCGGTCTCGTGCTCGTCGAGCACGAGCAGGCCGCCCCGGCCGGGCGCCTCCGCGAACGCGACCGTCCGGAGCCCGGCCGGGAAGGCGGCCTCGAGCAGCCGCCGCAGCCGGACGTGCGCGGCCTCGCCGCCGGAGGAGCCTGCGAGCGTCTCGGCGAGCAGCAGCCGGCAGCGGGTACGCGCGTTCGCGCCGAGCAGCCGCCCGGCCGCCTCGAGCGCGGCCGGCCCGCCGTGCCGCAGCGCGGCCGCGACCGCTTCCGCGGCGGCGGCGTCCCGCTCCCGGCCGGCGGACGCCTCCTCCCGGCGCCGCTCCGCGAGCGGGCCGGCCAGCTCGCGCAGCACCTGGTGCACTTCCTCCGGCACGAGCGGCTTGAGCAAGTAATGATCCACCTGGTAGCGCAGCGCCTGCTGCGCGTAGCCGAACTCGGAATAGCCGCTGACGATGACGGTCTTGGCGGTCAAGCCGAGCTCCTCCTTCATCGCGCGGATGAGGCCGAGCCCATCTAGGACGGGCATTCGGATGTCCGTCATGACCAGATCCGGCGGGCACGCCCGAATCGCGGCGATCGCTTCCTCGCCGTCCGTCGCCGTGCCGCATAATTCGTAGCCGCAAGCCTGCCAGTCCACCATCGTTTTCCAGCCTTCGATCATCAGCGGCTCGTCGTCGGCCACCAGCACCTTGTACATGCGCGTCACCTGCCCGGGTAGGTTTTACGTTCAGTATGTCACGCGGCTTCGGGAGCGACAATGGACGGAGCTACGATTTCTTGACGTTTTCTACAGTCATATTGAAAGCGCTTTTACAACCATGCGGCCGCGCCCGCCCCGCGGCGCGTTTGCAGGGATGCTTACGGCGGCACGCTTGCGGCGGAGCGACTGCGGCGGCGCGCTTGCGGCAGGGCGCCTGCGGCGGCGGCCCGCTAGTCCGCGGGCGCGCCGCTTCGGTATTCGCCGGGACTGACGCCGACGACGGCCTTGAACAAGCGGCTGAAATACGCCTGGTCGGCATAGCCGACCTGCTTGCCAACTTGGTACACCTTCATGTTCGTCTCGCGCAGCAGCGCCTTCGCCCGGTCGATGCGATACCGCGTCAGATGGTGCGTGAACGGATGGCCCGTCTCCGCCGTGAACAGCGCGCTCAAGTAATTCGGCGTCAGCTCGAGCCGCTTGGCGAGCAGGTTCAGCGTCAAGCCGGGATCGGCATGGTCCGCTTCGATCATCAGCAGCGCGAGCCGGACGATGCGGCCGACGAAGCCGGCGTCGCGCGCCGGCGCCGGGAACATCTCCTCCGCGCCCAAGCCGCACAGGCTGTGCTTGTACAAGCCGCGCAGCTCCCCGGCTCCCGCGGCGATGCCGCCGATGCCGAGGCGGATGGCGACGCCGAGGTTCTTCTCGAGCAGCGCTTTGCTGCGCGCGGCGTGCTCCTCGATCGGCGGCACGGCCAGCCGGTCGGACAGCAGCACCGCGGTCATCAGCTGCTCGCCGACGATGATGGCGGCATTGCCGTGCGGAGCGAGCGCATCCTCCAGCAGCACCTTCGCCCAGAACCGCTCCGGCTTCGTCCAGAAGCCGCGGTCCGGGATCATGACCGAGAACACGCCCGCCCAGCGAAACGGCGGCAGCGCGCTCCCGAGCGGCCCGCCGTCCCCATCCGGCGCGCGAAGCAGCTCCTGCATGCGCTTCTCGAGCGCGTTGCGCTCGCGCAGCCGCTGCACGGCGGACGCCTCCCCGCCGGACCGCCCGGCTTCAAGCCGCGCCGGCGGCCGCTCCGCACCATCCGCGGCGCGGCCGTCCTCCGCATCCCCGGCTTCCCCGGCAAGCGTCAGCAGCATCTGCAGCGCCGCCGCGCGCTGGGCGAAGCCGTCGTCCGCTTCGCCCTCCTGCTCCGCGCGCGAAGCCAGTCCGTCGAAGTACGGCCGCAGCCTGCGCGCCACGTCCGAATCCGCGTCGAATCGCCGATTGCCGAGACGCGCGAGGCGGCCGTGGCAGACGGCGTCGTCGACGTCGAGATGCAGGCAGAAATACGTCATGAACGGCGAAGGCCCGATTCGGCTCCGATGCACGACGCCGGGCTGAATCAGCAGCAGATCGCCTTCGCGCTGCTCGTAATCGACCCCGTCCAGCGTCATCGTTTGCCGGCCCTCGAGCACGAGGTTCAGCTCGAACAGCGGGTGGTCGTGATCGGGATACGTCCAGCCCTCGCCGACCGTGCGCCCGTGCGTGCCGTACAGCTGCATGGAGAACCGGAAGTCCGGCAACGCGTGCCGCCGCAGGTTGTACCGCCTCCCGGCGCCGGCGTCGGATATCCAGGACATGCGCGTTCGCCTCCTTTTCGCTTATCTTGTCGCTCTCCGATCGTGCCCGGCCGCAAGTCTCCCGAGCCGAGTCCGCGCCTGTCCTCCCTGCCGTCAGCTTCGGCGCAACAAGAAGGCCGCCCATTCATATGGCGGCCTGGCCAGGCGTCGCAGCATCAGCGCCGGACTAAGGCATCGCGGTCGCCATCGTGTTCCCCATATAAGTCGTCCACAGCTTGCCCTGCTCGGCGGACGTTAGCGGTTCCTCGGCGGCGGTTTCGGGCATTAACGGCATTGTGGATGTCGGCTTGATTATGATCATGCGTTGTATCGCCACCCTATACAAAATTTGCCCTTAATATAAACCTTATACCGCCTTCCTATACCTTATGGCGCCGCGAACAGACTCAGCGCCTTCTTGCGGTTGTTCGCCTCGGCCAGCGCTCTCGGCGTGATGCCCGCCTTGTTGGGCTGCTCGGGGTCGGCCCCGTACCGAAGCAGCAGCTGAAGCAGCTCCCCCGTGTCCTTGCGCTTGATGGCGTGATGCAGCGCCGTGTTCCCCTCCTCGTCCGCTTCATTGACGTCAGCGCCGTGCTTCAGCAGCCATTCGGCAATGGCGAACCGCTTCCACATGTACGCGGCGAGCAGGACGCCGTCGTCGATTTCGGCGCCGTACCGGCGGAACCGCTCGGCCGCCGCGACGTCGTCGTTCCAGGCGATGGCGAACTGGCAGTTGCCGGGGTTCGCGCCTTCGGCCAGCAGGTAATTCACCAGCGTCTCGTTGCGGCCGCGCGTGTAGGCGTACCAGAGCGGCGTCGCGGGAAAAAAGTCGCACCCTCCGGACTTGGACGCGATGCGGTGCACGGCGTTGAGATCCATGCCGCTCCCGAGCAGCAGCTTCAGCAGGGGCAGGCCGTTCGCCGCCTTACGCGGATCACCCGACATGTCGAGCCCGCACAAGTGATGCAGCGCGTTCTTCCCGTCCTCTTCCGACCAGTCGAGCCATTTCGGCTCTTCCCGGAGCAAGCCGCGGACAGCGTCCAAGTCAACGTTCCGCACCGCGCGAATGAATCGGTTCATCGTTCCTCTCTCCCTTCGTGCGTGCAAGCGATACCATTTTCGTACCGCTTAACTTCCCCGCGGCCGGCCGGAATTCCTGCCGGCGAACCGATCGATCCGCGCGGCTCGTCCGGCCTCCGCCAAGCGTCCGCGCATGGGTGCCCTCCCGCGCAGCTTCGGCCTCCCTACCAAACCGCGACGCGCGGCGCGAACCGCAAAAAAACGGGGCAGCCGCAGCCGCCCCGCCCTCGCTATTCGCGCCGATTAGTTCGCGTTCACCACAATATCGATCGGATACCGGCCGGCATTGCGCCCGTACAGCGCCAATCCGCCCTCGTCCGCCTCCACCGTCAGCCTGAACGCGCGGCTGCGGTCGAGCTTCGCGACGACGCGGCTCGGCAGCACGACCTTGCACAGGTAGCCGTAGGAGCCGGCTTCGTCCAGCTTGTTGTGGACTTCCTGGTACTGGTACGACAGCGCGCCTTGGCTGTCCGCCGGATTGTCCGGCAGCAGGAACGAAGCGACCTCTTCGCCGTCCACGAGCACGCTGATCCGCGATTCGTGGCGCTCGTCGTCCGTCATGTAGTACGTGTTGGCGTTGTACTCCACCGCCGCGTCCGCGCCGTGCATGAAGTCGATGCCGTGCGCCTTCTCCCGCGCGCCCTCGACGTTGCGCGCCAGCAGCCGCTTCGCGCTCGCCTCGAAGTAGAGGTGCGCGCGCTGCAGCAGCGGAAGCTCGCCCGCGTCCGGCAATTGCACGTCGTAGACGAAGGCGCCTGCCTTGCCGCCGTTCGCTTTGCCTCCCTGAATCGCATTCCACTGGTACGGGAACGTCTGCTCCGCGAAGCCCGTCACCGGCACGGCGACGAACCGGCCTGCCGCGTCGTACACCGGCGTCTCGCCTCCGCCGCGCACGTCGAACGTCACGAAATTGCGCGTCACGACCGTGCCGTCCGCCGCGCGCAGCGTCAGCGCCAGCACCGCGAGCGCATCCTGCTTCGGCAGGTCGAACGCGATCGGCGCCTCGATCGGCTTCACGCCGAAGCCGTTCCAATCCAGCTCGACGACGCCGCGGTCCCCCGTCACGCGGGTGCCCAGGTTGTCGTGCCAGAGCTCCCAGCTCAGCAGCAGCTTCTGCCCGTGGTAGCGGTCCGAGTAGCTGGATTGCAGCAGCGGCACGGACAGGCGCGTCCCGGCCTTCGCCGTCTGGCAAGGCGGCGCGTCGATCACGATGAAGTCCGGCGCGTGCAGGTCCGCCAGCGTCATGCCCGGCACGTAGCCCTCGTAGCCGAAGAACTTCTCGCCCCCGTTCAGACGATAGTAGCCGTTGAATTCGTTGGTCACGTCGCGCAGCTCGGTGAAGACGAAGCCGCACATTTTGTCGTGGCGGCGGAATTCGTTCATCATGTAGCGGTAGTGCCACGCGAGGTCGCTGTCGCCGGCGCCGCTGACGAAGCCCCATACGTTGCCGCATTCGCTGTTCAGCAGCGGCGCGTCGGACTGGACGTTGCCGCCGGCATAGTTGAACGTCGAGCCCGGATACGTCTTCTCGACGACCTCCGTCACATGCGCCCGCACCTGCTCGTAGCCGTTAATGTAGAAGTGCCACGTGTTGATGTCCGATTCCACTTTGTCGTAGTTGCACGGCGAGTTATCCTCGACGAGGCGCGTCGGATCGACGCTCTTCGCCCAGCGGTACATCGCGCGCACCCATTCCTGCGTCTCCGGCAGGTAGGTCGCGACGGCCCGGTCGCCCGCCTGGCCCGTCAGCGCGAGCGTCTCGGCGTCCGTGCGCAGGCCCCACGTTTCGTTGAACATGATCCACGAGAATATCGACGGGTGGTTGAAGTCGCGGTCGATGATCTCCTTCGCCTCGCGCTCGTAGGCTTCGCGCGTCGGCGCGTCGGGATTGCCCCAGAAACACGGCATATCCTCCATGATCAGCATGCCGAGCTTATCCGCCCAGTACAGCTTGCGCGGTTCCTCCGGCTTGATGTGGATCCGCACGAAGTTGAGGCCGAGGCGCTTCGCCAAATAAATCTCGTCGCGCATCTCGTCGTCCGTCGGGTACGTGAAGAAGCCCGTCTCGTGGAACGATTGGTCGAGCGTGCCGTTCAGGTACACCGGCTTGCCGTTCAGCGTCACCCAGCGGTAGCTGCGGTCGCCGAACCGCGCCGTGCCGATCTCGCGGATGCCGAAGTACGTGGCCACCGTATCCGTGCCGCCGCCGCCGGCCGCAAGCTTGATTTCGCCCTCGTACAAATATGGGGATTCCGGGCTCCACAGCTGCGGGTCCTCCACGTTGAACGTCACGTCGACCCGGTTGCCGCCCGGCGCCAGCGCCACGTTCTCCGCATGGCAGACCGCGCCGCCGCCGAAGCTGAACTGCAGCGAAGCCTCGCCCGCCTGGGCCGCCGCGATCGTCAGATTCGCCTGCACGGTGCCGTCGAGCTTCGTGATGAACTTCGCCTGCTGCACGTAAGCCTGCGGGCGCGCCTCCAGCCAGACCGGCTGCCAGATGCCGCGGATCTCGCCGTAGCCCTGCTTGCCGCGCGTCTGCGGCTTCCGGTCGAAGTCCTCCGCGCGCACCAAGATCGTGTTCGGCGCGTCATGCTGCCATGCCGCCGTCACGTCGAATTCGAAATCGCCGTAGCCGCCGGAGTGAGAGCCGGCGAGCGTGCCGTTCACCCAGACGTCGCAGCGGTAGTCGACCGCGCCGAAGCGCAGGAACACGAGCGAACCGGCCGCCTGCGGCGTCCAGCTGACCTCGCGCTTGTACCAGCCGATGCCGCGCTCGTCGCGGCCGATGCCGGACAGCGGGCTGGCCCACGAGAAGGGCACGACGATCTCGGCGTCGAAGTCCGCGGAACCGCTCTCATTTTCGGTCTCGAGACGGAACGACCAGACGCCGTTCAGGTTCAGCCAATCCCGGCGCTGCCAATCCGGACGCGGGTATTCGGGGCGGGGTACGGAGGCCGCCGACGTTTGCACTGCTTGAGCTGCCATGTGGGGAGCACAACCTTTCGGATAGGAGTTGTCTTCTAGCACTGATTCTAGCACCGGTATATAATTTAATCAATATGTATTATACTTTTACAATATAACGGTTTTCGAGTACACTGGACGTATCCGAATCGACCGATGAAAGGCTGACGCCACCATGAGTAATGAATCCAGGCAAGACCTGCTGCGTTTCCCCTCCACCCGGATCGTCGACGTGGCCAAAGCGCTGTCCGGCGACGTGCGCGTGCGCATCCTCGAAGCGCTCGGCGAGAAACCGATGAGCATCAGCCAGCTGGCCGAGGCGCTCGGCGTCGCGCAGCCGACGATCTCCATCAACGTGCAAATTCTCGAGAACGTGGACCTCGTCTCGTCGGCGCTCGGCGCGAACCGGGAGAAAATCTGCACCGCCACCTGCCGGTCCATCCAGCTCGACCTGCCGGTGAAGCTCGGCGAAGGGCTGCACCGCACGGAGGAGCTGCATATGCCGATCGGCATGTTCTCGCACTGCTCCGTCCAGCCGACCTGCGGCATCGTGACCAAGGAATGCGTGCACGTAGGCTCCGTGGACGATCCGCGCTCATTCTACATGCCGGAACGGTTCGAAGCGTCGCTGCTCTGGTTCTCCGGCGCCGGGTACGTGGAATATTATTTCGCCAATCCGATGCCGCCGGGCGTGACGATCGACGAGCTCGGCTTCAGCGCGGAGCTCTGCGCCGAGGCGTCCTCCTTCCAGATGGACTGGCCCTCCGACATCTCGCTCTACATCAACGACAGGCTCATCGGCACCTATACCAGTCCCGGCGATCTCGGCGACCGCAAGGGCAAGCTGACCCCGGACAAATGGCGCAGCGGCACGGAGTACGGCGAGCTGACGGAATGGCGCGTGACCGGGGAAGGCAGCCGGGTGAACGGCGCGGCCTCGTCGCCGACGACGATCGACGCGCTCGGGCTGCAGTACAACAAGCCGATCCGCGTGCGGCTCGAGGTGCGCGAGGACGCGGTCAACCGCCGCGGGCTGAACCTGTTCGGCTCGGACTTCGGCGACCACCGGCAAGACTTGGTGCTGTCGTTCATCCGGTACGCGGAGTAAGCGCGGAAGTAGGCGCGAAGTAAGCGTTGGAGCAGGCGCGGAGCGAAACTGGCGAATTAGCATGACGAGCGGCAGCCGGCATTCCGGCCTTGCGAGCCTTGCGGGGCTTGCGAACTCTTCGGCCCCTGCGAGCGTACGTGACGAAAAAAGCGCGAGACCGCCTGTGCGGCGATCTCGCGCTTTTTCGTCTTGGACGGAGCATGGCCTTCCGGCAGGGGCGCCGACGCATGATCATCCCGGTTCGCGCATGGCGATCCGCCATTGGTCCGGTGCGGCGGCAGGCGGCGAAGGACCAATGTCCTGCTGTGGACAACTTCTCCTGTGGATATGTGCATCGCATTCCGATAGACGTGGAATTCCTCCGCTTTCGCTTGTGTGCAATGGGGATAAGCCTGTGTATAAATCAGCCGGTGAAGATGTTCAGGCTTCGACCTCGCCCGCGGCGGCCGATACGGCCGACGCGGCGCGCGCAGCCGGCTGTTCCCCGCTCCGTCCGCGCGCGCTTCCGGCGCCAGCCTGCCACGCCTGCGCGTACGCGAACGCTTCGTCGACGCGCGCGAACCGCCTTCCGGGAGCCACGAGCCGCTCCCACTCGGGCCTAGCGAGCACCCGGCTCGGCTGCGGCGGGAGCCCGGCGACCAGCACGATGCCGCCGTTATGCGCGAACGGTTTCAGCGCGGCGGCCAGGCAAGCCTCGCCCGTCGCGTCGATGTACGGGACCCGCCCCGCATCCAGGATCAGCACGTCTCTCCCGGCGTCGATCTCCTCCCTGAGCATCCGCTCGAGCCGGTGCGCCGAGCCGAAGAACAGCGCGCCCTCCACCGCCACCGCGCCGATGCGGCCGGTATGCGGTTCCCGGCCGGCCGTCTCCGCCTCCGTCGCCGTCGCTGTTTCCCCAGCCCCCGGCGGCTCCGGGAGCAGCCGTACCGTCGTCATCGCACCGCTCATCCGCACGATGAAGATCAAGCCGGACAACACGAGGCCCGCTTCGACCGCAGTCGTCAGGTCCATCAAGACGGTCAGCAGGAACGTCGCGGCCGGCACGATCGCCTCGAGCCCTCCCGTCTTCAGCAGCCGGGCGAACGCGCGGCGCTCGCTCATGTTCCAGGCGACGACCATTAGAATCGGCGCCATGGCGGCCAGCGGAATGGCGGACGCGTACGGGGCGAGCAGGAACAGCACGAGCAGAACCACGATGCCGTGAATCACGCCGGATAACGGCGAGACCGCGCCGCACTTGATGTTCGTGGCCGTCCGCGCGATCGCGCCCGTCGCGGGGATGCCGCCGAACAGCGGCGCAGCCATGTTCGCGATGCCTTGGCCGATCAGCTCGCGGTTGCTGTTGTGGCGGGTGCCCGCCATGCCGTCGGCGACCACGGCCGACAGCAGCGACTCGATGCCGCCGAGCAGCGCGATGACCAGCGCGGGCCGGATCAATTCCACGATACGGTCGAGCGACAGCGCCGGCCAATGGATCGCGGGCAGGCTGTTCGGTATGGCGCCGTACGCGGTGCCGATCGTGGCGACGTGACCCGGGTAGAACAGCGAAGCGGCGGCCGTGGCGGCAAGCAGGCCCGCCAGCGAGCCGGGCACGCCGGGCAGCAGCCTCGGCGCAAGCAGGATGAACGTCAGGCAGATCCCAGCCGTCAGCAGGCTGTAGCCGCTCGTGTCGCCGAGATGCAGCGCCAGCTCCTTCATGTTGGGGAGGAACGCCTCGTGCTTCTTCAAGTCCCGCAGGCCGAGGAAATTGGCGATTTGCCCGGCGAAGATCGTAACGGCAATCCCCGCCGTGAAGCCGACCGTGACCGGCCGCGGGATGAAAGCGATCCACTTGCCCAGGCGGAGCAGGCCCATGAGCAGCAGCAGCACGCCGGCCATGAAGCCCGCCAGCAGCAGATTCTCGTACCCGTACTGCAGCACGATCGCGAACAGAACCGGCACGAACGCGCCCGTCGGGCCCCCGATTTGAAACCTCGAACCCCCGAACAGCGACACGCAAATCCCGGCGATGATGACGGTGAACAAGCCGTATTCCGGCTTCACGCCCGAAGCGATGGCGAATGCCATGCCGAGCGGAATCGCAACGATCCCGACGATCAGGCCCGCCGTCGCGTCCTGCCGCAGCGAGCGCAGGCCGTAGTTCTGGAATCTGCCGTCCAGCTTCATGAATCACATCTCTTTTCTTTTGAATATTTGGTTATTTGAATATAAGGAAAATGATACGCCCGCGTTTCGCCCCCTGTCAACCGCACTTTTGCCCTGTCCGCCGCCCCTTCGCCGGGAAAACAAAAAAGGCTCGACGGTACGGCGGCCGTGTTGCCCTTTTGCTGGATGCTATTGGTTCTTGATGTTCTCGAGCAGCGATATCGCATTCACCAAATGATTGTCGAAGATCTGCCGCGCGACCTTCAGCAGGTCCTTGATCAGCGGATCCCGCAGCGCATAGATGACGGACGTGCCGTCCTTCGTCCCGACGACGACGTTCTTGCTCCGAAGCACCGCGAGCTGCTGCGAGACCGCCGAGCCTTCGCTTCCGAGCAGCACCTGAATTTCGTTGACGGTCCGGTCGCCCTCCGACAGCACCTCGAGAATTTGGATCCGCAGCGGATGCGCGAGCGCCTTGAAAAAATCGGCCTTGAACTGCTGGACTTCCTGAATCATGGCGCCTCCCCTGCACATTGAAAGTAAGATTACCCCCTATCATATCATATTTAAAGCCCTCTCGCGCATTCAAATGTGGATAACCCCGCCTGTGGATATGTTTATGAGCGCATCGATCGCATGGCTATGAACACTTGGATGTTGTGCACGCTGGGGATAACATTGTGTATAAGTGTATTTACGGGACTTCGTTTTCGGCACTTCGCTTCCGGGCCGGGCCGCCTCTGCATCTGGAAGCCCTCGAACGTGACGCGCGCCACCGTCATGGGGCGTCCCGCCTCCCGCGTCGGTCCCTTGTGCGGGGCATGGCTTTAGGGTTATAATACGACAATAGATTCACTTTGAGTACGTAGGCTTATCCGCGTGCACTAGTGTCCTTTAGGAAACCATCGAGGAGGATTGCGATATGGACGAATGCAAAGCTAACACGGCGCTCGACATTCTCATCGGCAAATGGAAGCCAATTATCCTCTACCATCTCGGCAGGGGCGGCACGATGCGGTTCAGCGAGCTGCAGAAGGCCATTCCGGAAATCACGAAAAAAATGCTGACCTCGCAGCTGCGCGAGCTCGAATTCCACGATATCGTGCACCGCGAGATTTACATGCAAATTCCCCCGAAGGTCGAATACTCCATCACCGAGTACGGCCAGACGCTGTTTCCGATCATCAGTCTCATGCACGACTGGGGCGAGAAACACATCGTCCATCTGGAGGAAAAGTACAGCCGGAAGGGCGCAAGCGCCCTGCAGGAGAACGCGAACTAAACGGCCAAATTCGGCAAGCACAAAAACGCATTGTCTGCGAGTTTGCGACAATGCGTTTTTTTGTTGGTGGATTTGATTTTATGATCATGGCCGTTCAATCCGTCAGTTCCGCCAAGTCGAGCTGACGAACCCGCGCAGGATCGGCGACCATATCGATCTCGGTGATCTTGCCATCCATCATCTGGAGTTCGAGTACGAATAGCAGTTGACCGCGGGGCGCAACGACTACGCCGACGGCTCCATTGACGAGCACCGGCCGTGCGCCCTGGGCGCGGCCGGCGAAGCCTCTGGCCACGGCTTCCGCGCCGCGAACAAGCGGCCATGCTTTGACCGGCGGGAATGCAGGGTCTTGTCGGAGGACAACATCGGGGTCTAATACCGCAAGAAGCTTCTCGAAATCTCCGGAACGCGACGCCGCTAGGAATGCCTCTACGAGCTCCCGCTTTCGCTTGAATGCCTCCGACTCCGCATTCGCCTTCGCCCCCTGAACCCGATGGCGCCCACGGCTTGCCAGCTGCCTTGCCGCAACCTCGCTGCGCCCGATGATCGGGGCGATCTCCGCGAAAGACAAGGCGAAAATATCGTGCAGTACAAATGCGATGCGTTCGGCGGGACTTAAATGGCCAAGGACCATCAGCATCGCCAGACCAACCGAATCAGCCAACAAAGCTTCGTGCTCGGGATCGCTTCCGTCTTGCCGGGCAGCCACCGGCTCGGGAACCGTCACCGGCGCAAGCTCCTCATGGCGTGCTTTGCGCGATCGCAGCATATCCAGACATACCCGGGAGACGATCGTGGTCAGCCAGCCTCCCATATTCTCGACCACGCTGGTATCGGTGCGGCTAAGTCGTATCCATGACTCCTGTACGGCGTCATCCGCATCACTTGACGATCCGAGCATCCGGTACGCCACCGTATGCAGGTGCTTCCGATGCGCCTCGAATTGTTCCACAAGCCCACTAACATCGTTCATACGTCGCCTTCCTTCCTTCATCCCTTTTACTTCATTGTCTTGCGAAGCGCCACAGATGTGACGAGGAAATGCACGAGATCTGAATGCTTTCTCGAACTGCCTATCCTTATAAAAATTTTTCGCCGAATCGGTCACGTTTCCTTGCTGGCTTACGACATCGTTAGTGAGAAGGGAAACCGATTCATGCATAAACAAAGGGAGGAAATCCGAATGACTGTATTTTCGATCGTTCTTCAAAGTTTGTTAGTCGCCTACTATGTGTTTTCAGGCTCCGCAAAGGTCGCAGGAGCCAACTATTGGGCGGAGATCTTCAACAACTTGGGCTTGCCTCGTTGGTTTCGCGTCATCACGGGTCTCGTCCAGTTAATCGGAGCCGCCGTACTCCTAGTGGGCTACTGGGTTGCAGAGGCGGTCGTATGGGGAGGAATTTGGCTTGGCATGGTCATGCTAGCGGCCTGTCTCGCGCATCTCAGGGTCAAGGATTCATTTGCACAAACGGCGCCAGCCCTCGTCTTCACTGCGTTAATCGCTATCCTCGTCCTCACGATTGAAGCTTAACCAATCTTGACACGACGGCAGGCGGTCCTAGATATGCACCCCGTACGGTAGACAGCTGAAATAATAAAACCTGTTATCGTAAGGGGAGCATATCAAATGTAGGCTGCCGTCGTTGCGCTAACGGGCAAATGACCTCAATGAACCATAATCAGATTTCGATTACAATAACCGGCGTTTTTTCATTTATATTAATAGTTTTCCCCGCGATAATAACGCTTCAGTTTTTCTTCCAAATGAACGAGCTGCGCTTCCTTCTCCTCAATATCTTTCAGCAGCTTTTGCTTTTGATCCTCAATCAGTTTGATTCTCTCCGGCAGGGTTGAGGTTCCTTCGTTCACCATATCATAATACTTTTTGATGTCCTCCGCTCATCCCGGTTTCGCGAAGGCATTTGATAAAAACCAGCCAGGTTAGATCATCATCCGTATAAAGACGGTTATTCTGCTCGCTTCGGGCAGCTGGTTTCAACAGTCCCTTTCTTTCGTAAAAGCGGATCGCTCCATTCGATAGACGGTGGCGTGCCCAATTGACAGGTAATATCACGAATCACCGAAGAATTAACGCTAAGCGGTTGCATGTTTCGATCCTGCAGGGCTACATGCTCGATTACATTTGCGAACAAGAAAACAGGAATAGTGAACTTTAAGCAAACCGCTACGGCTTGCACAATCTGCGCCGAAACGGTAACACGACCATTCTTCGCTTGTTGCGGCGCACCAGTATTGTAGCAAGTGATAGACGGTAAATTTTCGAGCTTTGTCCGTGTAATCCATGGCTTGGACAACAAGTGCGACTTCTTCTGGAGTGAAGAAGGATTGTAGGAATCGTGATAGACTTTTTTATGGAGTCGTCACCTTTCGGTTGGTTTGTAGGGGTACAAACATTTTACCGGGTTGACGACTCTTTTTCTACCATTTTGTGGTTAATCAACAGGCCTGAAGCACTACACTACATTAGACTGTCACACGTTGATTAAAGGGCAGAAACGTTCAATAAGAACAATAAGAAAGTATAAGAAGGCTCTCAATCGGCAAGAAAGATTTCCATTTTTTGTTTGAATCCGGATTTACAAGCACCTCTTTATACGTGTCGATTTTGTAATCAATCATCCTTTGCGTCTCCAATAAGCTGTCGATCTCGTTCTGAATTCTATTCTTGTGTTCGATCAGAAGGGAGACTCTCTCGGGGAGCGTGGCTTCACCCCTTTCGTAAAGCTTACGGAAACGCTTCATTTCATCAAGCGTCATTCCGGTCGCTTTGAGTCTCGTTAAAAAGACCATGCCATCCAAATGATGTTTACTGTTCGTTCTGTGTCCGCTTGTTTTGCGGTCGGCATACGGAAGCAAGCCGATTTTCTCGTAATAGCGGATCGTATCTTCCGATAGGCCCGTGAATTCAGCCGCCTGTTTAATTGAGCTTGCGGTTTCGGGAATGTCCATCGCTTTGCCGCACCTCCTGACGTATTACCATGGTATCACGCCATTCTCATCAAAAAAACCGCCGTTCGGTCCATCGCTCGGGAGGGTGGCGAGTTTCACGATGATGGAAGCGCCCTGTTCAACGGTACGATAACCCGTATGCCCATTCAAATCCGTAGCCGTGTACCCTGGATCGGCTGAATTTACCTTGATCGGTGTATCTTTTAATTCTTTGGCAAACAAGACGGTTAGCGCATTGACGGCCGTTTTCGAACTCATGTAGGCGAGCAAATTCAATCCGTATTTTTCGGCATCCGAGTTCGGGGTATTGTACTCGGTCAAGGAAGCCAAGCCGCTTGAAAGGTTTACGATTCTGCCGGCAGGCGATTTTTTAATCAAAGGGAGCATGGCCTTCATGACAGAAAAAGTGCCGAAAACATTTGTCTCGTACGTTTTCCTTAGAACCGTTAATTCCAGTTGGCTGGGAGGAAGAACTCCTTCAAAGCACACGCCAGCGTTATTGATCAGAACATCAAGCGCTCCATACTGATCTTCAATTTGCTCCACTACGGATTGTATGGTATCCAAGTTTGTTAAGTCCAGAGTTATTGCCTTTGCATGTATGTTCTCGGCCGTCAGGGCAGCCGTCGCTTCCCGCCCTCTTGCTTCATCTCTTGAACCGAGCAATATCGTGAATCCTAGCTTGCCCAGTTGCCTAGCAGTTTCAAGGCCGATTCCTTTGTTTCCGCCAGTGATCAAAACGATTTTTGATGTGCTCATGATTATGCCTCCTAAAAGTGATAGTTACTTGACTCACGATCACTCTACAACTTGGAGTTCACTCCAAGTCAAGAGCAACATGCAAGATTAGATTGTTATTGGACTGTTGGGGCGTTAGTTCAATAAAACAGCAGTAGACTAGGAAAATATCGGCTGCCGCCATTAAAGTAACGGGCAGCGCAACTAAAAGTGATTATTATCGTCATAATAATTAGTTAGGAATAAATTTACAGTTTAATTAAGTTGGCTCTTTTAAAGGATGAAAGTACCTCAAGGGTAATTTCGGTAATTATTTGTGGAGGTGTTCGATATGAATGAACCGAAAACCCACTAAACAACATCAACCGAAAATCCGTTGCAATACCGTTCTGAAGGTTATGTAGATGAAAATCTTCGCCAAATGCAGAATATAGAAGGTGGTGGATCTCCTAAGAGAATTCACTTAAATACCTTGCCGCGTCCGTTACGAATTTTTTGGTACATTTTTATGGTGATTATTTTGGGATTTGGACTTTTTGCTTTAGGAATTACAATATTCCGTTGAATGTTTGGTGAAGTTCAACAAAACCGGAATGCAGCTAGCGAGGGAGCTAACGGGTTTCCGCCGCGCTATAAGCCAAGTTGTCCTAGACAGTTTGTTGATGAACTAACTGGATACGACGGCAGCCGGTCAAGGATCACAGCACGAAAAAAGGGAGAAAAAAAGCGAATGAACCTCCGATTGTATAAAATAGCTGCTGCGGTACCGCTATTATTGCTCTTCATTGGTGGACTCGTGGTATGGAAGTACGACTTTCCGAAGTCGATTAATTTGACGTATCCCGCCGTTGAGTTCAGGCCGGGAGACCCCTCGACGGTTGATCGAACAACCGTTACGATCCAAGGAACGTTGCATCGCAAACTGTTCCGTAACCAGCGCTTTACAGGGAGTATTGCAATCGCGAAGTATGAGATAACGAAATCGACCCTGTTCCCGGTTACCTTCTATGAAGATCTTCATGAAGGCTGGAGCAGTCTCACTTACCTGAATGGGAATACAAAAACAGGTGCTATATTGGTTCCATCCTTACTCGGGTTCGGTTCGGTCTGGAAGATTGGAGCATTTGAAAGTGTAAAGCTGCTGCTTACTGAACCGGTTGGGACAGGTCAAGGTATAGGCAAGGATCTAGAGGTGATGGCTCCAGCCACAGATTATGAGAGCGCGCTTGCCCTCGATAAGCTGTATCAAGAACTGAATAAAAAATAAGCTTCGTTATCACCCGACGACAAGGCGGCCTCAGTCCTGTACCCTATCGGACTGAGCCGTTCGTTTTGCTTGTCAGCGTTCATGGTTGTTGCAGCAGACTTTAGAGCGATCGGCTGCCGACTAGAAATTAATCATGCACGATCTTCATTTTTTTCAGCGTTTCCAACGTTAATTGTTTGGCGGTTGCGCCGCTGCCGGCCACATTCGTGGCGAATACCCATTTGTCCTTATCCGTTTCCACGTAGCCGACGTACCAGCCCAGACCCATGTCCGACAGCCTCGTACCCGTCTTGCCATGAACCGTATACGCGTCCTCTTCATCATCGATCATTATCCGCTTGACCGTCTTCATCGTTTGTTTCTGGAAGGGCAGCCTCTCCTCTACCAGCCGTTCTATAAAGTCCGCCTGTTCCTGGGCAGAGATCTTCAAGCTGCTGTTCAGCCAGAATGTATCGATTCCTCCGGATAGGTCACGGTTCCCGTAGCCGATTCGGTTCACGTAATCCTGCATCCGTGCTTGGCCGATATCGCGAGCCATTGCCTGGTAATACCAAATCGCGGATTCCCTCAAAGCCGAAGCGAGCGTGTGATCCTTATTCCAGACCGGGAACTCTCTTACGATCCCGTCCCACCTCTTGACGTCGTATTCGTTGGATACCGCCTTTACTTCCAGCCCGATTAAGGCATTCGGCACTTTAAAGCTGGATTCCGGGGTAAACCGTTCTTTGCTCCTTCCAGGATTATAAAGATATACTTGATTGGTCTTCAGGTTCTTGAGGACCAGCGTCCCTTGGGTGTCATGAAATACATCTTCCAGTGCGAGCTGATGGAAGTTCGGCTTGGCATGAGCTCCTGTGGAGAATCCCAATAAGCATATAACCGTGAAGATTGCAGCGATCATATGCGATAGACGGTTTACTTTTTGTATCCGAAACATTCCTGTATCACTCCTAGTACATCCTTTTTATTCGGGAATGGTTTCGATGGCCATCGAACAGAATCGGTTCCCAACACCAACATGCATGTTGATACTATGAGTCTACTGATGCCGGAACGGCATGTAAATCGCGATATTTACGGATTGTACCTGTACAGATGCAGAAGGAGGAGCACAAATGATCTATGCCGAGGTCATGAAAAATATTGAACGGGAAATCGATTGCGAGGCGTTAAAACCAGGGGTGAAGCTGCCGTCTATCAGATCGCTTGCCAAGCAGTTCGATTGCAGCGTCAACTCCGTTATCAAAGCGTATGCCGAATTAGAAAAGAAGCATAAAATCTATGCCGTCCCCAAGAGCGGCTACTATGTTGTGCAGCGGGCTCCCTCCCGCCGTTCAGGTTCCACGGACGAGGGAATCATCGATTTTCTGTCGGCGGGACCGGACAAAACCGCCATGCCTTACCGGGACTTCCAGCATTGCATCAATCAAGCCATCGAAGTGTATAAAGAGGAAATGTTTACGTATTCGGAGATTCAAGGGCTGTACGCGTTAAGGACGGAGCTGGCCCGTCATCTGCGGGAGCTGCAGGTGTTTACGGTACCCGATCGCATATGCGTCGTATCCGGATCGCAGCAAGCGCTTCATCTCTTCATCTCGCTGCGGTTCCCCAACGGCAAGCGGAATATTTGCGTCGAACAGCCCACGCATATCAGTCTGATCGAATCGATCAAGTATCAGCAGGTTCAGGCCTATGGGATTGAAATTACGTCTAGCGGGTTAGACCTCGAGCGGCTGGAGTATCTGTTCCACCATTGCGACATCAAATTCTTCTACACCGTGACGAGATTTCATAATCCGACCGGCTATAGCTATTCGAACGCGGAAAGACGGAAAATCGTGGAGCTGGCGCAAAAATATGACGTCTATATCATCGAAGACGACTACCTTGGCGATCTCGACCCCGACACGCGTCAAGACCCCATGTTTGCTTATGACCCGTCGGGAAGAGTGATCTATACCAAGAGCTTCTCCAAAGTGATGCTGCCCGGCTTAAGATTAGGGCTCGCGGTGATCCCGGAGTTCATGCGGGACATGTTCTTAACCGCCAAATTCGCTTCGGATCTGCATACGCCGGTTCTTACGCAAGGGGCACTGGAAATTTATTTGAAGAGCGGCATGTTCAAGGCCCACATTCAGCGCATGAGGTCGATCTACAGCAGGAAAGCGGCTTTACTGCAACAGGCCTATCAAGAGAAGCTGCCGCCCTCTGCCGCGTATTCGGGTTCGCTGTCGGGATTCTATTCGACGATCCGGCTCCCGAATCCGCTGAAGGCGAAGACGTTCATTGAGCACCTGAACAAGGATCACGTGCAGGTGGACAACGCCCAAAAGATGTACCTGCCCGAGTTCGAGCAAGATTCGGTCATCCGCCTGAGTGTGTCGCAGGTGGAGGAGGAACGAATCGAAGCCGGGGTCCAAAAAATAGCTGACGCGATGAAGGAGCTGCTCCATACGCCGCCTCAAGTGAAATTTATTTGACGTTCATTCGCGTGCACGCCAACTGCCGGACACGTTAACGGGCAAGAGCGTTGAATCAAGGCTGCAACCTTCGCAAGGATTTCCGCGTCTAATTTCCAATCAATGGATTTTCTAAAAAAAGGGGGGCAGCTTGGTGAAAAGGATGATGATGTATGTGGTACTCTGCAGCTTCAGCTTCTCTTTGTTGATGGGTTGCGGAAAAGAACCCGCCAAGCAGATGTCAGACCAGCAGAGTGAGATGAATGCAATTGGAAATCCAACTGCTCAAGACGTTTTAAGCATGGATGCGAATGCTAATATTTTGATGTATGAAGACACCATCTATCATGCAGGAGTTCCATGGGTAGAGGCGTTACAGTTAACCAAAGACGTACAATTAACTGAAATCCGTCGCCAAAGCAAGGTTGGGACAGACTTTCAAAACGGAACGGCAAATCAGCTGGAAGCGGGAACAAAGATATTCCGTGTCAAAGAGCGAAATGACATCCTGATCGCCGAAACCGAAAAAGGCGACATTCGATTTTATCAACTAGTTGAAGGCTAGCTGAATTAATGACACGAACACGAATAGGCCGCTGTCCGGTCACGACCGGATGGCGGCCTTTTCATGCGCGGGGTTGAGCCGGCGTCATCGCGTTCTTTCGGTCAGATCTGCGTTAAGCACGGGCACGAACAGCGACTAGGCCAGGCGAATACCGCCTGCGTTATGCATTCGCCCGCCGGCGGCGAGATGGCCGCGCACGATGCGCTGCAGGGACGTCTCGGTCTTCGCGTTCGGCAGGTCGGCAAGCGTCGTGCCGAAGCCGAACACCCGCTCCAGCGTCTGCGATTCGTTCGACAGGACCGGCACTAAGTGATAATCGCGCTGGAACCCGGCAATGTTGGACGACTCCGGCAGCAGCGTCCGGAACGCCGGCGCGAGCAGCCACGAATCGCAGACGAACGCGCGGTATGGATGGTCCGGGAAATGCGCCGCCGCGAAGGCCGCGGCCCGCGCGTACGAATCGCGGCACGCTTCGGGGGACAGCCGCTCGCCCTCGGGAACGTGGACATTCAGGACGGGATCGCCCTTCTCCAGCGCGAGCTCCCATTCGTCCGCGTCAAGCCGGACCGTCCTGCGATCCGCCGCGCCGAGCGCGGATATGGAGTGACCCTCATGCCGCGCGCCGTCGAACGCATACGCCGATACCCAGCCGCCCTCGGCGTCGAAGATGCCGCACGTGCCGTCCAGCTGCCCGTCGCTCCGATAGCGCACGCCGCCTTCCGACAGCACGGCGACGTCGCCTGTTGCCCGGCGGCGGAACGCTTTGACCGGGAACGGACTGGCGACGAAGTGGAACTGCAGCCGCCCCAGCCGGAACAGCTCCCCCCTCATATGTTGATGAAGCCAGCCGAGCTCGCTCAGTCCCCAGCGCCCGTGACGGCCCCGATGCACGCGCATCCAGATGACAAGATCGTGTACCGTGTCGACGAGCACCTCGTGCGGCCAGCCGCGCGCGGCATAGCGTGCCGCGAGCAGCGGAATCGCGCCCGCGTAGACGACCGCCGCCAGCAGCGCGCCGTCCGCGCCGAACGCGAGCAGCTCCCGGTTCACCTCGTCCGGCGGCCGGACAGCGTCCTCGAACAAAGCCCGCCGGAACCTGCCCGCCGCTACCGCCAGCTCATCGCCGGCGCGGACCGCCTCCGCCGCGTCCCGCAGCGCGTCCGCGATATCCGCCGGCAACCGCGCCGCCTCGCAAATCGCCGCCATGCCCCCCTGCGACAAAAAATCCTCCATGACGCTCGCCATCTCTTCGCCTCTCCCCTTATCGGCTCGGGAGCCGTACCTCCGGCTCGCCGGCCCGAATCTTCTAACACCTGGTCCCACTATAACAAGCACGGCGAAGCGCCGGCAAGCCGCAATGGTCCGGGAATCCCCGGCCCGGAGCCGCGACAAAAAGCCTTCGCCCCCGATAAGGGGTGAAGGCTTCGACGCTAGCCGGCTTCGACGCTAGCCGGCTGCTGGCAGCCGCCGCCGGCTCCTTACGCCGTGCCGACCGCGGCGCCAGTGTCATCCTGCGGATACAGCCGCTTGGAGATCCACGTCTGCGCGATCATGACCAGGCCGCCGACGCTCCAATAGAGCGGCAGCGCGGCGGGCGCCGTGAACGAGAACACGCCCATCATGACCGGGGACAGGTACAGGAGCAGGCCCATGCCCTTCGCGCCGTTCATCGGCGGCTGGGCGGCCTGCGCCAAGCGCGCCTGAATCAGGTAGATGCCCGCGGCCACGAAAGGCAGGACCGGGTCCGGGCTTCCAAGCTGGAACCATAGGAACGTATGATGCGCCAGCTCCGGATTCGACCGGATCGCGAAGTAGAGGCCGGACAATATCGGAATTTGCAGCAGCATCGGCAGGCAGCCGGCGTTCAGCGGGCTGTAGCCGTGCTTGGCGTAGACCGCCATCGTTTCTTCGGTTTGCTTGCGCTGCTTGTCGGGGGCGGCGCTAGCGGCGTATTTGCGCTTGACGGCCTCGAGCTCCGGCTGCATGGCGGCCAGCTTCCGCCGCATGGCCTGCTGGCGCTTGTACTGGTTGACCATGAACGGCATGAGCGCGAGCCGGACCAAGACGGTGATCGCGACGAGCGCGAGGCCGAAGTTGCCGTCGAACCAGCCCGCGAAATGGTCGATCAGCCAAGTGAACGGCGAGACGAAATAATCATGGAATACCGCGATTTGCGCGTACGTACTGGACATCGTGAACATCCTCCCTGTTGATGGTGTGCGTCTATCGTCATCAACAGGGTCGTGCACGGGGATGAATCATCGTCGGGCGCTTCCTTGCGTTTGGTCAGCCGGACAAGCCGCAGGCTCGGGACCGGCGCTGCGATCGCCGGCAGCTTGGGCAGCGCCGGACCGCCCGCCGTCTCGCGGTACGCGGTCCAGCCCTTCGCCGCCGATGCCGGAACCGCGAATAGGCACAGGTAGGCCAGCGATACGAGCGTGCAGATGGAAATCGCGTACAGCAGCGCGTCATGAAGCTCGAACAATGAGGATCACCCCCTTCGGTGCAGTGCTTATTCGTCCATTGTAGTCCCATTCGCCGCGCGCGGCATCGGTCGCGGGACGGACGGCGTCGAGTCGCCGGGAATCAAGATTTGGAAGCGTGCACAACATCTGGAGGCCGGAACAGGGGCGTTCGCCGTGCTTCCCGCAGCCGCCTGGCAACCTTGCCTGCGTCCGCGTGACTCCCCCATATTTGACTAAGCATCGGCAATGCAAAAAGGCGCCGCAACGGCGCCTTAATCGTCTTCCTCTTCCGTCTCGGCGGCTTCGTACGTGCACCGGAACCGCTCCGTTCCGGGATATTTCTCGCCGAGGCTGACCACCGTGAAGCGGCTGCTCCGGTAGAAGTCCGCGGCGTCCTCGTCGGTCTCGGCCACGAGCGCCGTCGGATTCTCCAACGCCAGCAGCTCCAGGATCATCCCTCTGCCGTAGCCCTTGTACCGTTCCTCCGGCGTCACCGAGATATGATCGATCTCGATCGTGCCGCCGTCGATCCGATGGTAGCCGATGAGGCCGATGATGTCGCCCTCCGATTCGTAGCCGAGCAGCGTATGCCCGGAGCCATTGCGGTAAAGCTCGACCGCCCGCCGGAGATGCTCCGGATCGGGGAAGACCGACCATTCCAGCAGCTCGCGGATGGCCTCCTCGTCCAGCCGCGATGCGATGTTCACTAACATGCGTAAGACCGCCTTTGCTTGGTTTCTCTGGGCCATTATAGCATAATCGTCCGGCGCTTCGCTTATTGGGCGGACGGCCGCCTGATCGCGTCGATGATCCACGCGCCGTCCGGCCGCGCGAGACGGAATTCGAGCCGGTACGTACGCCCGCCGTCCTTGGCGTAGGCGACGCTCGCGGTCGCGTCCGTCTGGCCGCCGCCCTCGATCCGAATGTCGAAGAGGTCCTCCGCGAGCGGAGCCGAGCCGCTGAACGCCTCCAGCCAAGGGCCGCCGACGAGGTCCGTCTGCGCCTTCGGACAGGATGGGCACAGCGCCTCCAGCCGCTGATCCGCCTCAGGGGCGTCCTCGAAGCCGGCCAGCGCCTTCAAGGACATATACTGCCGCACGACGCCCTCGGCATCCGCCGGGTAATCCGGGAGCGCCACGATCGTGCCCGTGTGCACGAAAGCGCCGCGCTGCAGGGAGTACGTGCGCGTCACGTCGTAGAACAGCACGTCGTAGCTGGTCCGGCGCTGCACGTAGCCGTCGTAATCGCCGTTCTGGTCCGCGTCGATCAAGGCATCCTCGCCGACGCCGCTCGGGGAAGCGCTGCTCACGAGCCGGATCGGCTTCTTGCCCGGAAGGGCGATCAATTCGAAGCCTTCCAGCGAGACGCCGTTCGTCAGCTTGGTCTCCACGACGGGCGATTTCCGGTCCGACAGCCGCACGAGCTCGACCTCGTAGACGCCGTAGCCGGTGCCTTCCGCCAGATTGCCTCCGAGCTGCGCAACGCCGCGTTCCCCTTGCTCCAGCACGTAGATTGCGCTGTACAACCCGTCCTCGTCCCGGGCGTTGTTCTTCACGCCCAGCACCGCTTCCGATGCGCCGTCCCCGTTCAGGTCCGTCTCCACGAAGAAGCCGATCTCGCTCCCGCTAGGCAGCGGATGGCGGTCCGCCATGAAGTCGAGGTAGGCCTGCGGCAACTTCGGCCCGGCCTGCGACGCATCCGCCGCGGCTTCCGGGTAGTCGACGCCGTTGACCTTCACCCCGGTCACCGCCTTCGCGGCGCGATCGCATGCGATCTCGACCGTCACGCCATCCTGCCCGTTCACGAGCTTGAAGTCCTGATACCCGTTCACGCGGGCAAGCTCCCGCAGCGTGCGCCACAGCGACGCATGGTCCGCCAGATCCTTATCGCCGGGATAGCCGACGTAATAGGCCGAGTAGCTCGCGTCCAGCGTCAGCTCGACCTTGGTGACGAAGAACGGCGCGTCCTGCAGCATTGCCTTGGCCGGATGGTCCCAGCCGGCGATGTCGGTGATCGTCCGCGTCCCGTCGGCCGCGACGCCGATCGCGCCGCTGCCTTCCGCCGGTCCGGACGGCTCGCCGCCCGGGCCGGCGAGAGCATTCGGCCGGGCATCGGCATCGCCGGTTCCCGCGCCGCCCGCTCCGGCTTCCTTATCGGCCGGCGCCTTCGCGCCGCCGTCCGCCCCGGCGCCGGGATCGTTCGCGCCGCTGCAAGCGGCGAGCAGCAAATGGGCACCCAACAGTCCAAGCAGCGGTACAATTCGCCATCGAAATATTCGCATAGATCCCCCCGGCGCTTTTTGCCTCATTATACCATGCGGCGGCGCGCCCCCGCGGCCTTTCGGGTCCCCGCTGGCAAAAAAAAGTTCCGGGGCGGCGGCCCCGGAGCTTGCTTCAACGACGGCGGACAACGCCGGCAGGGAGTGCGCCTGCTACCTTGCCAGGCTGCGCATACCGAGCTGCGCGTGTCGAGCCCCGCATGCCGGGCTGCGCGTGCCGCGGCGCCGGACCGCTTCCGGACGTTCTAGACGGAATCCAGCACGAGCACCCAATCGCTGCCCCTTCCCGACTGCGGCGGCAGGAACGTCGTTTCGCCCGCGTTCGGGAACCGGCCGATCGCCGTCGTCGCGCCCGTGCGCGGATCGAACCAGGAGGCGGCGACTTCCTCGCCGGCGATCCGGCCCATGACTACGCGCAGCGCGAGCCCGTTCGGGGTATACAGGAACGCGTGCCGCTCGCCCCTCGCAGCGACCGCGTAGTTGGCACCTTCTTCGTTCGCGGCGAGCAAGCCTTGGTCCGGTACCCGCTCCAGCATCGGGCGGGACTCCGCGAGCGCGCGCACATGCCGCATCTGCGCCGCGCCGGGCCGCAGGATGGCCTGCTGCCATGTCATGATGAACGTGCTTCCCGGCTCCGCGTTCATCGACCAGACGCAGTGATGCCCGTACGTGATGCCGAGCCCGCCGGCCAGCACGGCGTAATACGCGGCCCTGCGCACGTCCGCCTCGTCGAAATAGCCGTTCACGGATTTGAAGCCCCGCGGATGGTCCTCATAGCAGGGCTCCGCCTCGAGCGCCGGCTTGACCGGCGTCCGCGCGTAGTCGGCCGCCACGAGCTTGTAGTTGGTTTGCTCGCCGAGGCCATGGCCGGATTGAATCATGTTGAAGTCGAGCCACGGCTCGTCATGCACATGGTGGGAGGAAGAGTGTCCGCCCATCGGGTGGAACGTCCGCAGATGGCGGCCGCCGTCGCCTGCCGCAAGCCCTTCGGCCATGGCGTTCACGATCTCGAAATGGCGCCGCTTCGTCAGCGCCCGGTCGCCGCCGAGCACCCAGATCACGTTCGGCCGGTCGCGGTAGCGCTCGCCGAGCCAGCGGCCGTACGTCCGGGCATTGTCCTGCGTGAAGACCTCCGGTCCCTTGCCCCAGGCGATATGGTACTTGTCCCCCCAAGTCGGCAGCAGCGCGATATAGAGGCCGAGCTCCGCCGCCTGGTCCACGACGTAATCGACATGATCCCAATACGAATAGCCCCCGGGCTCCGCGGCCGTATCGGGCGCCGACGGATCGTAAGCGCCGTCCGCCGATCGGAGCAGCGGCACCCTCCCGTACGCGTTGGGCTTCGTCAAGCCTTCGAATTCCGCCAGGCCGACGGCTTGAACGACCGTGTAGCCCCGCTCCGCGCGATTGCGCAAATAATGGGCCGCTTCCTCCCGCGTGGTCCGGTGGAACAGCTCCCACGCCGTATCGCCGAGCCAGAAGAACGGCGCGCCGTCCTCCGTCACGAGATAACGCCGGTTCTCGCTGACCTTCAATCCCGGCAAAGCCGCATTCGTCGACATTCGCTTCCCCTCCGCGCATCTAATAGGGTTCAATCCTGCCCAAGCCGTTTCACTTCGCAATATAGCACAGCATGAAAGCGCTGTCTATGCATAATGGAAGCGTCCTATCCAATTCGCCCGCGCCTGTCCGCCGGGCGCGAAAAGCCCCGGGCGCCGAAGACGCCCGGGACTTTTTGAAGGCTTCCGGTTATTATTTGCCCGCGGACGTGAACGCGTACACGTTGCCGTCGAACGCGCCGACGACCAGCGTGTTGCCGGTAATCGCCGGCGAGGACGCCACCCAGGCGCCGAGCTTGTACGACCACTGGACCTGCCCGTTCTGCTTGTCAAGCGCGTACAGCTTGCCGTCGTTGGACCCGATGTACACCGTGCCGCCGGACACGGCCGGGGACGAGATGATGCCGCCGCCCGTCGGCGTGCTCCACAGCTTCCCGCCCGTCTCCGCCGAGACGGCCTCTACGCTGCCGTTCGGGAAGCCCATGTATACGATGCCGTCCGCCACCGCCGGCGAGGATCCCGTCGTGTCGCCGGCGATATAGGACGTGCCAGCGCTCTTGTACCGCCACAGCTCCGTGCCCGTCTCTTCGTCGAGCGCGACGAGCAGCCCGCCGCCGTACGCCATGTACACTTTGCCGTCCGCCACCGCCGGCATGGCGTGCATCCAGCCGCCCGCCGGCTGTTTGCGCCACAGCTCCGTGCCGTCCTTCGCATTCAGCGCGATCAGATAACCGCCGTCCGCGCCGACGAATACCTTGCCGTCCTTGACGGCCGGCGAGCTTTCGACGATCCAGCCGCCTGCCAGCTTGGCGGTCCAGAGCGTCGTGCCCGTCTTCGCGTCCAACGCCATCAGTTCGCCTCCGGCCTGCGAGCTGTACGCCTGATAGACGACGCCGTCCGCAACCGTCGGCGAATAGTACATCCACGCCCGATTGACGTCGGCCTGCCCGATCGTCTTCTCCCACAGCTTCTTGCCCTTCTTGGCGTCGAGCGCATACAGCGTGCCGCGAATCGAGGAGGCGTAGACGATGCCGTTCTCGACGGCCGGGGAAGACTGAATCTGCGCGTCCGGCTTGAAGCTCCACTTCTTGTCGCCGGTCTGCAAGTCCAGCGCCAGAACGCTGTTCTGCTCCGTGCCGTTCTCGTCGCGCGTGCCGATATAGACGCTGCCGCCCACGACGGCCGGCGACGACGTCAGGATCGTGCCCTCCGTCAGGCGGCTCCAGGCCAGCTGGAGATCCGGCGCCAGCGCGTCGATCGCCTCGCCGGTATGCTGGGCGTTGCCGTGAAACATCGGCCAGTCCGCGCCTTGCGCCGGCACGTCGGCCGCCGCGCTCGCCTTGACGAGCGTGAAGGAGCTGCTCTCGGACCAGGTCTGCCGGCCGTCGTCCGTGACGCGAACCTCGATCGTATGCGTGCCGAGCTTCTCCTTGCCGGCCTTCCACTCCGCCGACCAGGTCATCTCGCCGCTGCTTTTCAGCGAATGCCACGCGCCGCCGTCGATCCGGTACTTCGCTTCCGTCACCCGGCTCGTCGTGTTGTAGGCGTTGGCTTGGATCGCGACCTTGCCCTGCGGCACGCGGCTTCCTGGGGCAGGGTTGACGATGACCAGGTTTTTATCGACGCCGTACATTTTGTAAGGGTGGGTTTCCTGGCCGCCCTTGAACGACACGACGCGGAAGCCGTTCGGCGTCTGATCGATCGTGTAGGAGCTGGAGTTCGTGACGACGTGATTCGCGGATGGGATCGTATCGGTCGCGACGTCGTTCACGTGCGTATGCCCCATCAAGACGAGACGGGTATTGTACTGCCCCAGCAAATCGATGTATTTCTTCGCTTCGGCCGCGTCCGGCGTCTGCGGATTGTTGAAGGGACGATGCGTGATCACGACGATCTCCTGCTTCTTGCCGGTCAGCTTCAGATCCGCCTTCAACCAATTCAGCTGATCCGCTTCCCGCATGCCCAGGTTATTTTCCAGCACGATGAAGTGCTTGCCGGCGTAGTCGTACGAGTACCATTCCGGCCCCAGGTACGTGCGGTACCGGTCGATGCGGGCCGAGAAATCCGCCCCGCCGGTGAAGTCGTGGTTGCCGACGGCCGGGTACACCGGCAGCTTGGACGTCGCCGTGCTTGCCAGAAAGTCGCTGAATTCGCCGTCCGATGCGCCGTTCGTGATATCGCCGCTGATCGTAATGAACGCCGGCGAGCCGGTAAGCGCGTTCAGCTGCGCCAGCTGCCCGGTGAACCGCTCGCGGTTGTTCGTCGTTCCGGCTTGCACGTGCACGTCGGCGATGCCGGCGAATTCGAAGTTCGGATTGCGCGACTCCGGCGCCGGCTCGAGCGCGAAGTTCGCCTCGCGGGTCTCGTTCAACTGCAGCTGCCCGAGGTTTTGATAAAATTGCGGAATCTGGTAGGGGTTCGTCTTCGTCTTGTACCCGGTCGGCACGGTGACGAACACGATATCCGTCGCCCGCCGATCCGGGTTGACCGACAGCGAGTACCGGCCGCGCTGGTCCGTCGTCGCGATCGACAAGCCGTCGGAGACGCGAACGCCCGCAAGCCCCTTCTCGTTCGGTTCCTGCTTGCCGTTGCCATTCTTATCGGTGAAAACGACGCCGTTCACCGTCGCATCCGGCGTGTCCGCCATCGCCGGCTTGATGACGGCGAGCAGCGCCAAACCGGCCATGGAGGCCGTGGCGGCGAGCTGCAGCTTCTTCTTGCCGCGTTGAACGTTTCGTGCGAAAGACATAATTAGTTCCTCCTCGTGGGTTTGTGCCGGGCCGGCTGAGGCCCAGCTTGATTTCATATCGAACCTCGCAAGCAAACGTGACGACCGATGGGCATCCCTCCCACTATAATTTAATGTTTTCTCACGTTTTCTCACTCGTTCTTAGATTTTCAACCATCCACCATTTCGAGAGATGGAGAAAGCATGTAGCTGTGACATATTTTTCTGTAGGTGCCGGTTGCG
>NZ_JBHSHY010000038.1:0-45619 GCF_042653205.1 Paenibacillus sp. GCM10023250
TCTGGGCCGTGTCTCAGTCCCAGTGTGGCCGATCACCCTCTCAGGTCGGCTATGCATCGTCGCCTTGGTGAGCCGTTACCCCACCAACTAGCTAATGCACCGCAGGCCCATCTGCAAGTGACAGCTTGCGCCGCCTTTCCCAGTCTCCCCATGCGAGGAAATTGCGTATCCGGTATTAGCATTCGTTTCCGAATGTTATCCCGGTCTTGCAGGCAGGTTGCCTACGTGTTACTCACCCGTCCGCCGCTAAGCTATCCCCGAAGGAATAACTCCGCTCGACTTGCATGTATTAGGCACGCCGCCAGCGTTCGTCCTGAGCCAGGATCAAACTCTCCATAAAAGTGATCGGCCGAAGCCAATCAGTTTCAGGATGGCTTGTTAGCTCATCGCTGACTTACTTGTTAAAACCTTTTGACAGGTCGCTCATTGTTCAGTTTTCAAGGAACAAATGTTTCTTGCTCGATCGCCCATGTCCCAGCGGCGACTTGATTAATATATCACATCTTATTAATCATTTGCAAGCACTTTTTTTAATTTCTTTCCGCAAACCAAGTTTGCTCTTGTGACGCGAAGATTAATTTAACACATCCGCTTCGCCGAGGTCAAGCCTGCTCCACAGATTTATTTCCCCACCGGTGCGGCCTCTAGAACAACGTCACTTGAAGCCCGAGCACGAGCGCGATGCCCGGCAGTCCCAGCAGCACGACGGTACCAATCGTCGCGGGGTTGAGCGGCACTTCGAACCCCGTCACGACGCCTGAATAATTAAGCAGGTATAAGACCAGCGCGGCCGCAACCAAATGAAGCGCGAACCTTCTTAACCACCTAAAGGACAGTCTGTTGCGCACCACGACGACCAGCAGCAGCATGGCGGAGGCGATCAGCGTAATCATCCATACCGACTTCATTGGGCGACACCGCCTTTCAACGCGGCCCATGGAGCGGACGTCCGTTTCGCCTTGCGGAGCAGCATGCCGTACCGCTTCTCCGCGGAAGCGACCGCAAAGATCGCATAATCGATCTGATCGCTGTCCAACGCATAGTCAAAAAAACGTTGCGCGTTCTCCCACTCCCGCCTCGCCGCGTGGATCTCCTCCAGCAGCTCCATATGCTCTTGACGTTCGCTCTTCTGCACCAGCTCTTTCGACGGTCTCCTCCGCGTCAACCATTTCCACATGTCCCGCTCATCCTCCCGTCCGTCCGCTCCTTGTCCAATCGAAGCGGCGTATAGTTGAATGTATGAGCGGCGTGCGGAATTAGAACAAGCTTCCGTCATCGGCAAGTCCCTTGAACGCAGCAAGCCCCGCAGGAGAAGTAGCTCCCGCGGGGCCAGCGTATTGTACGCCATTTCAATTGTGTCAGCCTAATTCTCTTCGGCCTTCCAGCGCCTTGGACAACGTCACCTCGTCGGCGTATTCCAAATCGCCGCCCACCGGCAGCCCATGGGCGATACGCGTGACTTTAATGCCGAACGGCTTGACGAGGCGCGATAGATACATCGCCGTCGCTTCGCCCTCGATATTCGGATTGGTGGCCAAAATCAGCTCTTGGACGGTTTCGTCACTCAACCTGCGCAGCAGCTCGGCAATTCGGATTTCGTCGGGACCGATGCCCTCCATCGGGGAAATCGCCCCCTGCAGGACATGGTACTGGCCTTCGTACTCCTTGGTCCGCTCCATCGCCACCAAATCCTTGGATTCCTGGACCACGCAGATGACGGACGGATCCCGGCTCTTGTCCTGGCAAATCCGGCACGGATCGCTATCGGTAATGTTGCAGCAGACCGAGCAATAATGCAAATTGCGCTTGACGCTCACGAGCGCCTTCGCGAAATCGATGACATCGTCTTCCTTCATCTTGAGCGTATGAAAAGCGAGCCTAGCCGCCGTCTTCGGACCGATGCCGGGCAAACGGCTGAAGGCATCTATCAGTTTGGCTATCGGTTCGGGATAATACAAGGCGCAGCTCCTCTACTTTAGTTGCGGATTTTAGAACAATCCGGGGATTTTCATGCCGCCGGTGAATTTGCCCATGTCTTTGTTCGCCAACTCGTCGGCTTTGTTCAGCGCGTCGTTGACGGCCGTCAGCACCAGATCCTGCAGCATTTCGATATCGTCCGGGTCGACCGCCTCCGGCTTGATGGAGATGCTTTGAAGGGTCTTGTGGCCCGTCACGGTGACGGTAACGACGCCGCCGCCCGCGGTGCCTTCGATCAATTTCGTGCCGAGCTCTTCTTGAGCCTTGAGCATCTGTTCCTGCATCTTCTTCACTTGCTTCATCATTTGGTTCATGTTGTTCATCGATTGACCACTCCTTAATTAAGTTAAGTATTTAAAGTGCATTGTCGATGCTTCATGGCGCTTGCCAATCAGTTATCTTCGACAACCACGAGATCCTCGCCGAACAGCTTCACGGCTTCCTCGACCCATTCCGGTTCCGGCGGCGGACCACCGCGCTCGTCCTCCTGCAGCATCGTCAGCTCTTCCGCGGGCGAAACTCCCTTCTCCGCCGCGGTCTGCCATTCCTTCAGCATCACGGTCGCGAGCCGGACGGGGCGGTTGTACACTTCGTTCAGCACGCGCTCGATCACCTCGCGATTCGCGGGTTTCTCCGTGGTCTCCCGGTGAATGGAGTTCTTGAACGCGACCAAGATGGTATTGTCCGCCGCGGCAACCGGCTCCCCGTTCACGAACCACGCATGCGTGGAGATGTTGTGGCTCTTCACGCGCTGCAAAATATCGGCCCACTTCATCCGAACCTGTCCCGATGCCGGGCTGTCCGCCGCCGCGAGGAACGGATCCAGCTTGACGCGGGCGATCGAGCCGCCAATGCCGCCCGAACCGGCGCGACTGAAGCTGTTGCCGCTCCGATTGCCGCCGCCGCGGGGCGCGCCTTGTTCCGGCGACGGGTTCCCGGGCCGGGTGCCGGACTGAAGCAGCTGCTCGATCTTGCGTTCGAGCGTATCGATCCGCTGCTGCAGCCTTTGGACTTCGCTGTCGGACGCCGCCGCTTCAAGCGTAGTGGAAACGGCCGCGCGTGCAACTGCCGAACCTTGGTCGTCCGCCTCCCGAAGCGTGCAAATCTTCATCAGCGCGACTTCGAATATCGTTTGCGGCAGCGCGGCCTGGCGAATCTCCAGCTGATTCTGGTTCAGGACGTCAATCATGCGAAACAGCAGCTCCGCGCTGAACGCCCCGGCCATCTCGGCGTATTTGTCCTGATCGACGATGCGTTCCGTGGCTGCTTTGCCCTTCGGCGCCAGCTTCAGCACGAGCAGGTCCCGGAAGTAATAAACCAGGTTTTCCAGGCATTTATCCGCGCTCTTACCGGCTTGCATCAGCCCTTCCACGAGCGGCAGAATCGCGCCCGCGTTCCGGTCCCGGATCGCCTCCGCCAGCTGCTCGAACTGCTCGGCGGCCAATCCCCCGGTCACGTCCACGGCGTCGTTCAGCGTGATGCGCTCGCCGCCGTAAGCCGATACTTGCTCCAGCAGGCTGATGGCGTCGCGCATGCCGCCGTCCGAGAGGCGCGCGATGTAAGCCAGCGCGTCCTCGTCCGCCGAGATGCCCTCTTCCTCGCAGATCTGCCGCAGCCGCTCCGTCTGCTCCGGCAGCGAAACCTGCCGGAAGTCGAAGCGCTGGCAGCGCGAGATGATCGTCGCGGGCAGCTTATGCGGCTCCGTCGTGGCCAAAATAAAGATCACATGCGCCGGCGGCTCTTCCAGCGTCTTCAACAGCGCGTTAAACGCTTCCGACGTCAGCATGTGGACCTCGTCGATAATATATACTTTAAACCGCACTTCAGACGGCGCATACCGTACTTTGTCTCGAATATCACGGATCTCATCGATCCCGCGGTTGGACGCGGCGTCGATCTCCACGACGTCCATCACGGTGCCTGCCGTTATGCCGCGGCACGCATCGCATTCGTTGCACGGTTCCGTCGCCGGCCCGCGCTCGCAGTTGATCGCTTTGGCCATGACCTTCGCCGTCGTCGTCTTGCCCGTTCCGCGCGGACCGTTGAATAAGTATGCATGCGATACGCGATTCTCGCGAATCGCGTTCTGAAGCGTTTGTATGATATGCTGCTGGCCGACCATATCCCGGAACGTCTGCGGACGCCAGGCACGGTATAAAGCGATATGTGACATCGGAGTCGTTCCTTTCGGCTTGCTGTGACCTGCCGAACCGGCTGGCGCCGGCCGTCTCTCTATTATACACGATGCCGTCACCCAACAAAACCGTCGCGCGCACAGATGTGCCGCAGCCGATTAGGCCCGGTTCTACTCTTTCGCCAAGGACACGCGTTCTCCTGCCGGATAAAATGAAAAAACACCCGGCCTGGCTTCTTCAAGCCATTCGGATGTTATCGTCGTTATCATCAAGGACCGTGCACCTAACCTCGATTAAAGCCGCATGGACGGTATTCCCGTTCCCAGCTCTGGCCAAGCACCCCTCCGGCACATGAACTAACCTGCTTATGGCTGCTTCCTTCCGGACCTGACCCGTTCACAAGCGTCCATTGCGGAGGACCCGGCCGTCAACACTGTTCCCGGGCACCAGCCCCACACGGCAAAAACCTACGTTAGGAATTCAACCCCGCTACAGCGGATTGCGAGTTACAGGGCACCGCTACCTCCCCGTCTAGCACGGCAGAGATAAGTATAGCTCGTTCAAACCAAAAGTGCAACTGTCGAATCGATGGAAGACATTCCAGCTCAGCGCGCCATCCTGACGTGGACGTTGTAACGGGGCATGTTCATGCGCAGCACGGAGATCGCTTTCGCCTTGACCTGCTTGCTGTCGTATCCCTTCTGCGGCGTGACCGTAACGTACATGTCGGGCGCCTGAAAGATGATCGTGGCTTTGGCTACGCCCGGAATTTGCTTCAGCTTGCTCTGCGCGAAATCGCCATCCGAGTCCTGGTTCGAAAACTCGCCGTTGCGGTTCGGCAAGTGCGGATTGCTGTTCGACAGACCCATGTAGCCGTCATGTCCGTACGATTTGGCGTTAAAATTGTTCGTCGCGTCCTTTTGCCCGCCGCAGCCGGCAAGCGAAATGGCCGCCGTTAGCGCCAGAATGCCCAGCAGAAGCCGTTTGCTCGACATAAAAAAACCTCCCTTTCACCAATTAGGATGGCTGAGGGAGGTCCTTGTATTCTGCTAATTTCCGCCAAACGCGGACGTATAAGCTTAAATACCGTATTTCTTCTTGAACTTGTCGACGCGACCGCCGGCATCCAGGAACTTTTGCTTACCCGTGAAGAATGGGTGGCAGTTGGAGCAAATCTCTACGCGCAGGTTCTGTTTGATCGAACCGGACTCGAAAGTATTGCCGCAAGCGCAAGTTACCGTCGTGACGTGGTAGTTCGGATGAATTCCTTGTTTCATCTCGTTCACCTCTTTCTGCCCTGGATCAACAGACGGACCCAGAGTTCTATAAAAGACAAAACCGATTATAACACGGCTCCGGCAAGGACGCAATGCCTATTCAAGGGCTCGTCCGTCCCCCGAAAGCCAGCCCCGTCAGGCGCGATTCATCGGCACGGGCGGCACGTGGGTGTACGAGCCGATCACGACGTCCGGCAGCTCCTCGGCGAAGATGCCCAGCATCTGCTTCATGCCGTACACCTCGCCTTGCGCCTTCGGAATAAGCGCCAGGTAGCTCTCGGGATCGATGTTCAGGTTGCGCATCTGGATCAGCTTCAAGCCCGTGCGCTTCGCGAAGCCGATCATCGCCTCGATCTCCTCCTCCCGGTCGGTGACGCCCGGGAAGATCAGGTAGTTGATCGACGTGTACACGCCCTTGTCGGACGCGTAACGGAGCGACTTCTCTACGTTAGCCAGCGTGTAGCCGCGCGGCTTGTAGTACGCGTTATAATGGTCGTCGAGCGCGCTGATGGTGCTCACGCGCATCAGGTCGAGGCCCGCGTCCACGATGCCGCGGATGTGGTCCGTCAAGCCCGCGTTGGTGTTGATGTTGATGTACCCCAGCGACGTGCGGCTGCGCACTTCGCGCAACGCGTCGATGATGATCCGGGCCTGCGTGGACGGCTCGCCTTCGCAGCCCTGGCCGAAGCTGATGATGGCATCCGGCGCGTTCAGATGCTCCATCATGACGTCGACGAGCTCCTGAACCGTTGGCTTGAAATTCATGCGCGTCTGCGGCGCCGGGAAGCCGCTGTCGTCCGGCTGTTCGGAAATGCAGCCGAAGCAGCCCGCGTTGCAGGAAAACGAGACCGGCACGGCCCCTTCCCACCGCTGCAGAAACGTATTGGATGCGGTCAGGCATTCGTACCCGAGCGCGCAGTTCGATAAATGCTGATACAGCCGGTTCTCCGGATACTTGAGCAGCAGCCGGTCCACGCCGGCTTTAAGCTCGTCCGGATCGCAGTTGTTCGGGTTCCAGCGCTCCGGATCGTCGCTCTTCTGCGCGGCGACGTAGAAGCCGCCGTCTTTCCAGACGACCGCCGAGTAGCCGAACAGCGGGAGCTTCTGTTCCTTGTCCGTCTTCATGTAGCCGGGGATGTTCAGCCGGGTGTAGCCCTGCGGCAGCAGCGCGCCGACGGCCTGATAGTCGCCGGGCAGCGGCCGCATCTCGCCCGAAGCGGCGTGAATGCCGATCGGTCGCGTGAAGGGCAGGCCGACCAGCGTCGCGCCTTCCGGCAGCGGGATCAGCTCGTCCTCCATCAGCTCCACGATCATGTCGCCGCTGCGGCCGAGGCCGATCCAATCGGGATGATCGAACAGGTTGCCCTGCTCGTCTGCATATACGAGATTCATGATGTACCTCCTGAAAGCCAAACGGCTTTGCTAAGCGAGAAACGCGAAACGCGAAATTAGGTGACCGTCGTCGAGCGCACGCCAGGTCTTCTGGAGGCGCCGCTGCTTGCCGAGCCGCTGCCCGAAGCGCTTCCGCCGCCGGAGCTTGCGGTCCTGCCGCGGGAAGGCGGCGTCACGCCCGACGTATCCAGAGACGCGAGGAACTCCACGTTGTTCTTCGTATCCGCCAGCTTCTTCAGGAAGCTGTCGACGAATTCCATCGAGTCGTTCATGGTCTTGCGGATCGCCCATACTTTATCCAGTTCTTCCTTGGTCAGCAGCATCTCTTCGCGGCGCGTGCCCGAACGGCGGATGTCGAGCGCCGGAAAGATGCGGCGGTCGGCCAGCTTCCGGTCGAGGTGCAGCTCCATGTTGCCGGTACCTTTAAATTCTTCATAAATGATGTCGTCCATACGGGAGCCGGTCTCCACGAGCGCCGTCGCCAAAATCGTCAGGCTTCCGCCTTCTTCCACGTTGCGGGCGGAGCCGAAAAACCGCTTCGGCCGATGGAACGCCGCCGGATCGATACCGCCGCTCAGCGTGCGGCCCGACGCCGGCACGACGAGGTTGTACGCCCGCGCGAGCCGCGTGATGCTGTCGAGCAGGATCACGACGTCCTTCTTGTGCTCCACGAGCCGCAGCGCGCGCTCTAGCACCAGCTCCGCCACTTTGACGTGGTGCTCGGGCAGCTCGTCGAACGTCGATGCGACCACCTCGCCTTTGACCGAACGCGACATGTCCGTGACTTCCTCCGGCCGCTCGTCGATCAGCAGCACGATCAGCTCGATCTCGGGATTGTTCGTCGAGATGCTGTTGGCGATCTCCTTGATGAGCTGCGTCTTGCCCGCTTTCGGCGGCGCGACGATCAAGCCCCGTTGTCCTAGACCGACAGGGGCGAGCAAATCCATGATGCGCGTAGAAAGTTTGGGCTGAGCGGTTTCGAGCACGAGTTTCTTCTCGGGATAGAGAGGAGTCAGGGCTGGGAAGTGTAGACGTTCGGCAGCGTGTTCGGGGCTTTCTCCATTAACGGCATTAACCTGCAGGAGTCCAAAATAACGTTCGTTTTCCTTGGGCGCCCGGCATTTGCCAGATACCAAGTCACCCGAACGCAGATCGAACTTGCGGATCTGCGAGGCGGAGATGTAAATGTCCTCGGGGCTTGGCAGGTAGTTGATCGGCCGCAGGAAGCCGAAGCCTTCCGGTAAAATTTCGAGTACGCCCTGCATAAACATGAGACCGCTTTGCTCCGCTTGGGCGCGGAGGATCGCGAAGATTAATTCGCGCTTCTTCAACTGGCCGTAGCCTTGGATTTGATGCTGTTTAGCCAGCTTGTACAGTTCCGTGAGCTTCATCGCTTCTAGATCGGCGATCTGAAGTTCGGACATAATATCACCACTTCTTATCAAGGTTCGATTGCCAAGCTTCTTCCATCATTGCCGGAATCAGCCCTCTCTATTCGGACCGACTCCGAAATTGATAGAAAACTAGAGAACTACTCGCGCCACACGTCCGCGCCGAGCATGCGCAGGTTCTCGACCAGGTTGTCGTATCCGCGGTCGATGTATTCCACGCCGGTGATTTCCGTCACGCCATCGTCCACCGTCAGGGCGGCCACGACGAGCGCGGCACCCGCGCGCAGATCGGCAGCGCGGACTTTGGCGGCGTTCAGCTTGCTGCCTTCGATGATGGCCGAACGGCCTTCCACCCGGATGTTCGCGCCCATGCGCGACAACTCCGGCACATGCTTGAAGCGGCTGCTATACACGTAGTCGCTTAAAATGCTGACGCCCTTCGTTTGCGTCAGGAGGCTGGTCATGGGAGATTGCAGGTCCGTGGCGAATCCGGGGTAAACGAGGGCCTTCACGTCGATGGCTTCGTAAGCGGGCTGGCCGACGATGCGAATGGATTCGTCCATCTCGTAGACATGGACGCCCATCTCTTGGAGCTTGGCCGTAATCGCTTCGAGATGCTTCGGAATGACGTTGTCGATCAAGATATCGCCGCGCGTCGCCGCGGCGGCAATCATGTATGTTCCTGCCTGAATCCGGTCGGGAATGATGGAGTGGCGGCATCCGTGCATCCGCTCGACGCCTTCGATGCGGATGGTTTCGGTGCCGGCGCCTTTGATTTTCGCGCCCATGGCGTTAAGAAGCGTAGCTACATCTATGATTTCAGGCTCTTTCGCCGCGTTTTCGATAATCGTGGAGCCTTTGGCCCTGGAGGCCGCCAGCATGATGTTGATCGTCGCCCCTACACTGACGACGTCGAGATAAATTTTCGCGCCGCGAAGCTCGCTCGCGACGATGCGGATGGACCCGTGGTCGTTGGTGACCGTGGCGCCCAGCGCCTCAAAGCCTTTAATATGCTGATCGATGGGACGCGGTTCGAAATTGCAGCCGCCCGGCAAGCCGATCGTCGCTTCCCCGAAGCGCCCGAGCATGGCCCCCATCAAATAATAGGATGCGCGAAGCAGCTTGACTTTGCCGTTTGGCATCGGCTTCGACGTCATGACCGACGGGTCAATCACGATCGAATCGCCGCTCCATTCGACTCTGCCTCCAAGCTCTTCGAGAATCTCGCTGTAGACCGCCACATCGCTCAAATGGGGCAGGTTGTCCAGCGTAACCGTCGTTTCCGCCAGAATCGAGGCGGGCAAAAGCGCGACGGCGCTATTCTTCGCACCGCTGATCTGCACGGTGCCGCGCAGCGGACGTCCGCCGCGAATCATCAATTTTTCCATCGGAATTCGTTATCCTCCCATCCGGTGAGAGCAAAGGACCGAAAAAGCCGGAGCAAGGCACGGCGAACCGCCGGCATCGGTCGCCCGAGGCGGTTCTCCTCCGCACCCTTGCTTCGTAGCACCGGGCCTTTAATGCCAGAAAGCAAGCGCTCCATCTTTCAACGCGAATCTTGAAGGACGGGGCGCCTGCTTATCTTGCGGATACGGCTGTTCGATTCCTTTGACTATTTCGGAAGTTACGCTTGGTTGCTGCTGCCGAACAAACGGATTTTCTCTTGAACGACGGCTTGCATCGCGTTGCGCGCAGGCGTCAGGTATTTACGCGGATCGTATACGGAACCGTTCGCGGCAAGCACTTCGCGGATCGCGTTCGTGCAAGCGACTTGGTTTTCCGTGTTCACGTTGATTTTGCCTACGCCGGCCGCGATGGACAGGCGAATCGCTTCGTCCGGCACGCCGGAACCGCCGTGCAGCACGACCGGAACCGGAATCGCGTCGGCAACCTTTTGAATGATATCGTAATGGATCTTCGGTTCGCCCTTGTACATGCCGTGCGCCGTGCCTACCGCGATGGCCAGGCAGTCTACGCCCGTCTCTTCGTAGAAACGGATCGCTTCTTCCGGTTTCGCCAGGGAAGCATGCTCCTCGTCAACGCTCAGGTCGTCTTCGACGCCGCCGATCGTGCCGAGCTCGCCCTCGACGGATACGCCCATCGCGTGCGCCGCTTTCACGACTTGCTTCGTCAACTCGATGTTCTCTTCGAGGCCGTAGTGGGAGCCGTCGAACATAACGGACGAGAAGCCCGCGCGGATGCATTTCATCGCGACTTCGAAGCTGCTGCCGTGGTCGAGGTGAAGCGCGATCGGCAAGCCGGATTTCTTAGCGGCCGCCTCGGCGATCGCTACCGTGTATTCGATGCCCATGTATTTCAGGGCGCCTTCGGATACGCCGAAAATGAACGGCGATTTCTCTGCGATTGCGGCGTCGGTGATCGCTTGCGCGAACTCCAGGTTGTTCATGTTGAATTGACCGACCGCGAACTTGCCTGCTTTGGCTTTCGGCAGGAATTCATTCATTGACACGAGTGGCATGATTCTCTACTCCTCCTAAAGTGGTATGGGTCGAACGAACGGCTCCATACATTGTCTTTACTATGCGACGCTTCGCCCGCCACCTCTGCCCGATGCAGACGACTGGGTGGGAAGACGTGCGCAGACGGATCTTGCATCACGCTTCGGTTATCGCACCCGGTCATTATACCACATACGCCCTGCGTTTGGTACAAGTCCCGGTAATCGCTCCCCGCAGGGCCCGAAGACAAAAAAGGCGGGATCCTGTTCAGGATCCCACCGCGTACCAGCCGCCGGAATCGCCTCCGCGAAGCTGGAGGTTGACCGCCATTCTCATCTCGTCGATATCGAACGGTTTCGTGAAGTGCATCAGGGCGCCGTGATCGGTCGCTTCCTTGATCATGTCGAGCTCGCCGTACGCCGTCATCATGATGACCTTGATGTCCTTGTTGATCGCCTTGACATGCTTCAAAATCTCGAGTCCGTCCATGCCCGGAATCTTCATGTCCAGCAGGACCAGGTCCGGCGATTCGCCGCGCACGATCTCCAGCGCGACCTTGCCGTTGGGCGCCTGGAACGTCGTGTAACCTTCGCTGCTGAACACTTCCATCAATAGAATTCGAATGCCGTTCTGATCGTCGACGATCAAGACTTTCTTGTTTTCCAACTCGAAACCCTCCCAGGTATGCATGACATGCGCGTGCCGTCCGTCATTAGAATTCCACTTAAAGGGATGATTTCGCGTCCGGACGCCCATTTCCTGCTACGGCTGGAAAAAAACTTTACCCTACCCCGTCCGCGTTACTTCTCGGCCAGCTCGAGCGCGGCCTTCACGAAGCCCCGGAACAGCGGCTGCGGCCGGTTCGGACGCGACGTGAATTCCGGATGGAACTGCACCGCCAGGAACCACGGATGCTCCGGCAGCTCCACCATCTCGACGAGGCGGCCGTCCGGCGACGTGCCGGTAATCTTGAGGCCCGCGGATTCGATCGTCTCGCGGTATTCGTTATTAAATTCGTACCGGTGGCGATGACGCTCGTACACGAGCTCGTCGTTGTATTCGCGCTCGGCCAGGGAACCCGGCTGCAGCTTGCACGGGTAGAGCCCGAGGCGCATCGTGCCGCCCATATCCTCGATATCCTTCTGCTCCGGCAGCAGGTCGATGACCGGGTACGGCGTGAGCGGGTTGATCTCCGAGCTGTTCGCGTCCTTCAGGCCGCTTACGTGGCGTGCGTATTCGATGACCGCTACCTGCATGCCGAGGCAGATGCCGAAGAACGGCACGTTGTTCTCGCGCGCGTGCTTGATCGCCACGATCTTGCCCTCGATGCCGCGGTCGCCGAAGCCGCCCGGCACCAGAATGCCGTGGACGCCCTGCAGCCTGTCCGCCACGTTCTGCTCCGACAGCTCCTCGGCGTTCACCCAGCGCACCTTCACGTCCGCGTCGGCGTCGAAGCCGGCGTGGCTGAGCGATTCGACGATGCTGAGGTACGCGTCGTGCAGCGCGACGTACTTGCCCACGATGGCGATCTCGGTCGTACGGCTCAGCTGCTTCACGCGGCGGACGAGGTCTTCCCATGCCGTCATATCCGGCGGCGGGGTCGTCAGCTTCAGGTGGTTGACGACGATCTCGTCGAGGCCTTCGTCGCGCAGATTAAGCGGCACTTCGTAGAGCGTGGACGCGTCGCGGCATTCCACGACCGCGTTCTCGTCGATGTCGCAGAAGAGGGCGATCTTGCGCTTCATGTCTTCGGCGAGCGGGTATTCCGTCCGGCAGACGATGACGTTCGGCTGGATGCCGATGCTCCGCAGCTCCTTCACGCTGTGCTGCGTCGGCTTCGTCTTCACTTCGCCGGCCGCTTTAATATATGGAATCAAGGTGACGTGGATGTACATGACGTTCTCGCGGCCGATGTCGCTCTTAATCTGGCGGATCGCCTCGAGGAACGGCAGGCTCTCGATGTCGCCGACCGTGCCGCCGATCTCGGTGATGACGACGTCCGAGCCGGTTTCCTTGCCCGCGCGGAACACGCGTTCCTTGATCTCGTTCGTAATATGGGGGATGACTTGCACCGTGCCGCCGAGGTATTCCCCGCGGCGTTCCTTCGTGATGACGGAAGAGTAGATTTTGCCCGTCGTGACGTTGCTGTTCTTGGACAGGTTGATGTCGATGAAGCGCTCGTAGTGGCCCAAGTCCAAATCCGTCTCCGCGCCGTCGTCCGTGACGAAAACTTCGCCGTGCTGGTAGGGGCTCATCGTGCCCGGGTCGACGTTAATGTACGGATCGAACTTCTGAATGGTCACTTTCAGCCCGCGGTTCTTAAGCAGACGCCCGAGCGAAGCCGCCGTGATGCCCTTGCCGAGCGATGACACCACACCGCCTGTTACGAAAATATACTTAGTCACTGATGATACCCTCCACGCCTGTATGGTATTGATTTAGGTTCTCCCAATTCCCGCAGAAAAATGGTCCATAAAAAAGAAAAAAGTGACACCCGCATTGCTACGGGGCACTTTCTAATTTTGGCTTATATCCTATGTCCGAACTTGAAGCCCAAACAATAGTTTACCCGTTGCGCTATCGCCTTGTCAAGGCAAAACGGCCGCCGCTTCTATACGGGCAATCGGTGCTTACTTGTCGTCTTCTTCGCCGTCGAAGTCATCCTCTTCGGCTTCCTCGGCGTCTTCTTCTTCGACTTCGGCTTCTTCGCCCAAATCTTCCTCTTCGATCTCTTCGTCGTCGATCACGACCTCTTCGTCCACTTCCGCTTCTTCCTCGGCGTCGTCGAAAATCTCTTGATCTTCGTCGTAGGAATCGAAATCGTCATCTTCGGCCGTGTACGTATCCTCTTCCTCGTCCGTGTAGATGTCGTCGTCGTCCTCTTCGTCGTTGATGATGCGGGAACGCTTCGCGTTGCCGACCGGATCTTCGTTCCGCTCGACCGGGTACCAGCGCTTTAGGCCCCACATGTTGCTGCCGACGCACGCGAACCGCCCGTCGATGTTGATTTCCGTATATACTTGCGCAATCACTTGGTTGATTTGTTCTTGGGACAGGCCCCGGATCTTCGCGATCTCGTTCATGATGTCGCGATAGTAAAACGGCGTGTTCGCCGCCTTAAGCAATTCGAATGCCAGGTCGACCATGGGCATTTCCCTGATGCGTTCCGGATCGATTTTCAAGACGATCTCGCTGCTCATTTCGGACACTTCCTCTCATGTCAAATCGCCCGCACGTGGCAGGCAATCCATATCAACCTATAGTAAAACCTATTTTTTCTCAAAAAGCAAGCACGCCGCCGGGCCAGGAAACAAAAAGAAAAAGCGAAGGAAACCCTTCGCTTCGACTGTATCCTTCCGGATCGGGCGGCGCGCGCCGGTTCCGGTATTCGAGCCCGGGAGGGACTCTTGGTTTATACTATGTCCCCGCACGGCGAATGACACGGTTTGCCGCCTAATTCCGCGAAAAAAGGCAAGTTGCTCATACGGCTTGTTGCCCTCCTTCATACAATACTTCAGCATGATTCGCCATGGAGGGGAGCCACCTTGGACAGATCCGCAATTCTCCGCCTGTTGCACAGCGCGACTTCGATCGACGCCCCCGCCGCCAAACGGCGAATCGTCCGCTTCCGGCACTACAGCGACTACGAGCGCTTCCTGCTCGAATGGTCCAACTTCGGCGCGGAAGAGGACGCACCCGACGCCGTACGGCACCTTCCCTTCATCGAGGCTTTCTCCCTTCCCGTGACGAGCGAGCTGCTGGCCGCGGCTCCCGCCCACGACTTATGGATCGAGAACGACCCGCAGGTCTCGGTGCACGCCATCGTGCACAAGCCGACCGTCCGCGAGAAGGGCATCCCGTGGGGCGTGCAGGAAATCAAGGCGCCGCTCGCCTGGAGCACGACGACGGGCCACCGGGTCAAGGTCGGCGTCATCGATACCGGCGTCGATTTCAGCCACCCCGACCTCAAGCAATCGATCGGCCGCGGCATCAACCTGCTGAACCGCGGCACGCTGCCGCACGACGACAACGGGCACGGCACGCACATCTGCGGCACGATCGCGGCCGCGAACCAGGTGCACGGCATGATCGGCGTCGCCCCCCGCGCCACGGTCCATCCGGTCAAGGCGTTCGACCATAACGGCAGCGCCTACGTCTCGGACATCGTGCTCGGCATCGATTGGTGCGTGCGCAGCGGCATGAACATCATCAACATGAGCTTCGGCATGAAGACGCGCAGCAAATCGCTGCTGACGGCCGTGACCAACGCGTTCAACGCCGGCGTCATCATCGTGGCGTCCTCCGGCAACGACGGCAAGCGCAAATCGATCGACTATCCCGCCCGCTATCCGCAGACGATCGCGGTGGGGGCGACGAACCGGCTGCGGCGGATCGCGCCGTTCAGCAACCGGGGCATGTATATCGACGTGTACGCGCCCGGGGAAAAGATTCTCTCCTCCTGGCTGCGAGGCAAATATAACGAAATGAGCGGCACCTCGATGGCCACGTCCCACGTCAGCGGCGCCATCGCGCTGCTGCTCGCGCATCGCCCCGGGTTAACGCCGACGGAAATCAAGGCGGTGCTCAAGCGGGCCATGCTGCCCTTAAGAGGCACGAAAGCCCCCCGGCAGACCGGGGAGCTCGATGTGATGCGGATGCTGCAGGCCGTGGAACGGTAGGTTCCCGGCCTTTCGTTATGCGCCGCCCGCCGGCGGCGCGTCCGCGAGGCGAGGCGAGGCGAGCCGCGCCGCGCGTCCGCGGGACAAGCCCGGCGGCGCCCGCCTACATGCGCTCCGGCGCGGAGACGCCGACGAGCTTCAGCACGTTCGCGATCGCGACGCGGGTCGCGCCGAGCAGCGCGAAGCGCGCTTGCGTCTGCGCGGCGTCCTCGGTGATGACGCGTTCCGCGCGGTAGTAGCTGTGCAGCTGGGACGCCAGCTCGTAGACGTAGCGGATCAGGCGGTGCGGGGCGTACTGCGCCGCGGCTTCCGCGATTTCGAGCGGGAGCTCGCCGATCTTGCGGAGCAGGTCGAACTCGTGCTCCGACGTCAATTGGCCGAGGTCGACTTCGGCCAGCGGCAGCACCGCGACGCCCTGCTCCTCCGCTTGGCGGAAGATGCTGCAGATGCGCGCGTGGGCGTACTGCACGTAGAAGACCGGATTCTCGTTTGAGGTCGAAATAGCGAGGTCCATGTCGAAGTCGAGGTGCGAATCCATGCTGCGCATCGTGAAGAAGTAGCGGATCGCGTCCGTGCCGACCTCCTCGGTCAAGTCCTCCATCGTGACGGCCTTGCCGGTACGCTTGGACATCTTGACCTTCTCGCCGTTCTGGAACAGGCTGACCATCTGCGCGATGAGGACGACCAGCTTCTGCGGATCGTTGCCGAGCGCCTCCATCGCCGCCTTCACGCGCGGGATGTAGCCGTGGTGATCGGCGCCCCAGATGTTGATCATTTTGTCGAAGCCGCGCGCGTACTTGTCGCGGTGGTAAGCGATGTCCGGCGTCAAATAAGTGTACGAACCGTCATTTTTCACGAGCACGCGGTTCTTGTCGTCGCCGTACGGCATCGTGTCGAGCCAAGTCGCGCCTTCTTCCTCATAGACCTGGCCGCGGTCGCGGAGCGCCTGCAGCGCCTGCTCGACCTGGCCCGTCTCGTAGAGCGACGTCTCGCTGAACCAGACGTCGAAGTCGACGCGGAACTCGCTCAGGTCGCGCTTGATCTTGGCCAGCTCGCGCGTCAGGCCGTATTCGCGGAAGAACGCGAAGCGCTCTTCGTCCGGCAGCGACAGCAGGCGGTCGCCCTCGGACACGGCCAGCTCCTTCGCGAAGCCGACGATATCTTCGCCGTGGTAGCCGTCCTCGGGCATGCTCGCGTCGAGCCCGAGTGCCTGCCTGTAGCGCGCTTCGATCGAACGCGCGAGGTTCGCCACCTGGTTGCCGGCGTCGTTGATGTAATATTCGCGCGTGACGTTGTAGCCGGCGAAATCGAGCAGGTTGCAGAGCGCGTCGCCGACGGCGGCGCCGCGGGCGTGGCCGAGGTGCAGGCTGCCGGTCGGGTTGGCGCTGACGAACTCGACCTGTACGCGCTGGCCGGCGCCGAGGCCGACGCGCCCGTAATCGGCGCCCTGCGCAGCGGTTTGCGCGATGACCGGGTACAGGTAACTGCGGTCCATGCGGAAATTAATGAAGCCGGGGCCGGCGATTTCGGCGCTTTGGATCGACGCTTTCGCCTTGTCCAGATGAGCCAAAATCGCTTCGGCGATTTGGCGCGGGTTCTTCTTCGCGAGCTTCGTCAGCTGCATCGCCGCGTTCGTGGCGAGATCGCCGTGCGCCTTCTCCTTCGGCACCTCGAGCACGAAGACCGGCAGGTCCTCGCGCGCCGCCAAGCCGGCGGCGACGACCGCGTCGGCGATGGCGTCCTTCACTTGCTGGTGAAGCTGTTCAATTACGTTGGACATATGGATTCCTCCTAAAGTTTTGTGAGGCCGAGCCGGTATTCGGCGAGTGAAAGCAAAACTAACTTCGTAAGCATTCGCTTAGTTTTGTGAAGCCGAGCCGGTATTCGGCGAGATAGAACAAAACTGGCTTCGTAAGCATTAGCTAAGTTTTGCGGGCGCAGCCCGATCCGGCCTAGCCGCCGCTCGCAGCCGCTTCCGCGCGGAGCCGGATGACGAAATCGCCGATCTGCCCGCCGTCGACGAGCAGCTTGTAATGCCACTCCAGCAGCATCGGCAAATTCGGCAGCAGCCGTTCCCCGTCCTGACCGGCGTCCATCAAGCCGCCGAACTGCGCCCAGAGCAGGCTCGTCTCCGTCTCCAGCGCGAACGACGCATGCCGGGAGGCGTACTCCCCGCTTCGCCGCACGCCGGCCACGAACGTCTGCTGCGACTCCACGTCGCCCCGCCGGGTGACGCTGAGCTCGCCGTCGCGCCAGCGGACGACCGTCCGCACCGCGCTGTCCGCTTCGGTCTCCTCGTAGCGCAGGAAGAACGTGCCGCCCTTGCGGTACCATTCCCCGTCCATGACGCTGATCTGCTTCTCGCCGTCGATGACGCTTTCCAGCGTGATGATCACCGCTGCCTTATCGTTCATGCCGGCGGTCTCCCGTCTTCTTCATATGCTGTCCTCCCAAGCGATCGGACGGACGGCCGCGTCCAAGCGGCCGCACAAGTCCCGAATAACAAGAAAACCCCCGTCTCAAAAGAGACGGAGGCTGATGTCCGCGGTACCACTCTTCTGGTCTCGCCCATCCGCCAGGGCCCAACAGGCGCGGCGAAGAAGCGAAAACCTCTCGAACACGATAACGGGGTGACCGGATCGGCCTAGTCCGGCGTCCAAGCGAAGGGCGCCCTGTTCAGTCGATCAACTCCCGGGTGCGCTTCCCCTGCATCGCTGCGCCGGCTTCCACCGTCCCGGCTCGCTGCTGCCAGCGTCTTGCAGGCTACTGTCCCGTTCATCGTATGTGGCTGTTATTTTCCCTATTATATGCGACCCGTTGAAAATTGCAAGCGGCAAATGTCAGGCCAGGTACGGAAGCAGCGCCCGCCACGCCTCGATGCGGTCTGCCGTCGTGCGCATCGTCCGCGTCGGAATCGGGCTCGTCGACGGCAGCTTGAGCTTCGCCACCTCCGCGAAGGCGGGGTGATCCTTGAAATATTTCATGAACGTATCGTGCGACTTCGCGCCGTTGAACGCCAGGCAGCGGATGCCCGGATGTTCCGCGATCAGGCCCGGCAGATCGTTCGGGACCTCGTCCCGGATATTGGCGTCGAGGCTGCCCGCGCGCTCGCAGGACGCGATCACGTCCCACATGGCGATGCCGCGGGACGCCGCGAAGGCCAATCGCTCCGCGTACGGCTCGTCCGGCTCGAGCCCGTACAGCCCGTACAGCACCCGCCACAGATGGTTGCGCGGATTGCCGTAATATTGGTTGGCCGCCAGAGACGCCTCGCCCGGCATGCTGCCGAGGACGAGCGCCGTCGCCCCGTCGCGGATCATCGGCGGAAACGAATGGACGCGCATGGACGGATCGCCTCCTCTGCTCTTTCCTTCGAGCTTACTCGGAGACGGCGGCCGATGCAAGCGGCCCCTGTCCGGCCTCCGGCGCGCAGCGGGCTTGTCCGCCGCGCGAGGCCGCAGGGCGAACCTGCGCTACAGCTGGGGCGAAGGCGGAAAGCCGCTCAGCTTCTCCAGCCGCTGGCAGATCTCGTGCTGCCACTCGACGTCGCCGGCCATCGACGCGGCCAGAGACAGATTGTGCAAATTGGCGAATTGCCGGACGTGCATGGCATTGACCGCCAGACAATGCTCGAGGTCCGCCTGCTCTTCCCCGGTCAGATTCCGGGCCCCGCGAATGGTCCACAGCTCCGCAAGCCGTTCGTGTATCGGCAAAATGGTCATGCTTTTACGCCTCCCTTAATCGTCTCACACTATTAGCCAGTATGACCAAAAAAGAAAGCTTCCAAGCGCCGTTCGAGCGACTTTCCGAGGCGACCGCGGATTTCTTCGGACGGGAAACTATCGCTTGCTTCTAATATACGGCGACCATTCGCGGACGGTACCTTGACCGGGAAAACGGAACGAGCCGCGATCGCCGACGCGGCGAGGAGGCCGGCGGACACGCCAAAAAGCCGTCCGGCGCCGATAGCGGCGCGGCCGGACGGCCTGCTGGGGCCAAGCGCCGCGGCAGGCTGCCGGGGCGCGGGGGCAAGCGCGGCGGGGCGGCGCGGCCCCGCAACGAGCGGACGCCGGGCCAGCCGCCGCTGCCTGCAGCACCGGCGCCCTCTCGCCCTACTTCGCCGAGCGTTCGATATAAAGCGGGTTCGTCAAGCAGGTCATGACGGACACGCTCGTGCCAGGCGCGGTTCGGCGGGCTTCCAGCCGGTAGAACAGCCGGTCGGCGGCGCCTTCGAAGCGCAGCTGGACGCGGCCGCCAGCCGCAGCCGCCGCCGGGACGCGCACCGCCGGCACTTCCGCGGCGGCGGCTGCGCCGGCCGGTGCCGGCGCGCAGTCCGCCCCGCCCGGCGCGCCAAGTTCGCGAAGCGCGGCGAGCCCGAGCTGCGCGGCCCAGCCGCCGGCCGCGGCGTCCGCCTCCCACGTCTTCGCCGGGGCATCCGCCGGCGCTTCAATGTCCCACGACGCTTCGAGGCCGCGGTCCGACCAGAGCGCGACGCGGTCGCCCCGCGCGCCGTGAACGTCGATGACGAGCGGGATCGCGCCGCCCGCCGCGTCCACGGCCGTCCGCGGCAGCAGATCGCCGACGCCGTAATCGCCGGACGTCAGCGTCAGGAACGTCTCGTCCGGATCGAAGGACAGGACGACGCGTCCCTGCCGGATCCCGTCCAGCACGCCCTGCGCCGTCGTCCGGTCCGTCCGCACGGCGGCCGTCGGCCGGCCGTGCTTCACGAGCCGGTCGTCGGCGTGCGCGTCGCTGCCGCCGAGCGCGACCAAGCGGCGTCCCGCCGCAAGCTGCTCCTGCCACCAGGCGACAGCGCGCTCGTTAAGCGCCCGCCACGGGCCGTTCCATACTTCGATCGCGTCATGCGGCAGGTCGAAACCGAACTCCCACGGGCAGGACGGGCACAATGGATGGTTCAGCGAGACGAAGCCGCCCTGCGCCCGGATCTCGCCCAGCGCCGCCCGCGCTTGCTCCGGCGTCGTGACGCGGAAATCGCGCAGCGCCTCCGGCACGCCGTAGACGTTGGCGTGGCCGAAATAGCTCGTCAGCTCCACGCCCGGCAGCACGAGCAGCCGTTCGTCCTGCCCGATCGCGGTCCGGTTCTGCGACAGCGTGTTGTGATCGGTCAGCGCCATGTAGTCCAGCCCGCGCGCCGCGCACGACGCTTTGGCCGCCTCGATCGTGTAGCGCCCGTCGCTGTGCACGCTGTGCATGTGCAGGTCGCCCTTGATCCACCGTTCGCGCGGCTCGGTCAGTACGATGTCGATCGTGACCTCCGTGCCATCGGCGGGAATCTTGTACGCGCCGAGCAGCACGGCCCACTCGCCTTCGGCGACCGGTCCCGCCAGATAGCCCGGCGTCGCCAGCTCCGTGCCGACGAAGAACGATTGCCGGGCGCCGCCGCTCCATCCGACGATCCGCTCCGGCGAGCGGAGGCCGATATCGACGACCGCCTCCCCGCCGCCGCGTTCGTAGCGGTACGCCGCCTCGATGCGCTCCACCCGCCCGTTCACGGCGAACGGCACCTCCAGGTAGGTGCGCTCTTCGTCCTTGCCGATCCGTCTGCGCAGCGTCATGCGCCGTTGTCCCGTCTCCATCTGTCGTCCTCCTATTCTTTGCTGGCGCCGAGCAGGATGCCCTTCATGAAATATTTCTGCACGAACGGGTAGACCGCGATCAGCGGAAGGATGCTGATGACGATGCCCGCCATCCGTACGTTCGTCGTGACCATATAAGTGCCGGAGTTGCTGCTCGTGTCGATGATCATCGCCTTCAAGGCGACCTGAAGCGTGTATTTCATGGAATCGCTGATGAACATGACCGGCGCCGTGAACATGTTCCATCGGCCGACGAACTCGAACAGCGTCACGGTCGCGAGGCCCGCGGCCGCGAGCCGCAGGTACATCGTGAGAAAGATGCGGAATTCGCCGGCGCCGTCGATCTTGGCCGACTCCGACATCTCGAACGGAATGTTCAGGAAGAAGTTGCGCATGAGCAGGATCGAGAAGCCGGAGACAAGCCCCGACAGCACGAGCGCGCTCAGCGTATTAATGAGGTGCAGGTCCTTGTTGACCACGTAGAGCGGAATCATGATCGCTTCCTGCGGCACCATCATCGTAATCAGAATGAACGTAATCAACAGCTTCCGCCCCGGCAGGCGGGGATAGATGAAGACATAGCCCGCCAGGCTGGACAGCAGCACATGCAGCGTCGTGCCGACCACGGTCACAATGACGCTGTTCAGCAGCGGCCGCCAAATATCGAGGCTCTTCCAGACGATCTTGTATCCTTCCACGCTGAACTGCTTCGGCCACAGCACGATATCCGGCTGCATGGACGCGACGCCCGACGAGAACGACAACGCCAGCACGTTCAAGAACGGGATGATCATGGTCAGCATCAGAAGCAGCAGAAACAGCGCGTTCAACGTATCGAATACTTTATTTTTCCAGCCTAGCCGTTCGAATCGATCGGACATTGTTTACACCTCATCAAATCGTGTCATTCGCCGCACGACGAGCGTCAGCGCGAGCGTGATAATCAGGACGAAGAAGCTGGCCGCCGCGGCAGGCCCGAGCTTGATCTCGAGAATGCCTCTCTGGAACGTGTACATCATCAGCACGTCCACCTTCGAGGCGACCGTGGGATTGCGCAGGATGAACACTTGGTCGAATATCCGCAGGACGCCGAGCGTGTTCAGCAGGAAGACGACCTTCATCGTGTTGCCGAGCTGCGGAATCGTCACGTACACCAGCTGCTTCCAGCGCGAAGCGCCGTCCATGCGCGCCGCCTCGTACAGCGACGGATTGATGGAGACGATGGCCGCCAGGAACAGAATGCAGGTGTAGCCCATCTCCTTCCAAGCGGAGAGGAGAATCATGATCCAGCGCGCCCAGGTCGGATTCGACAGGAAATTGATCGGCGACAGATGGAAGACATGCACGAGGATCATATTGACGAGGCCGCTGTCCGGCGACAGCAGGAAGATCCAGATGCCCCCGATGACGACCCACGACAGCAAGTGCGGTACGTACAGGATCATTTGCGTCAGCTTCTTGTACCAGGTCCGCAGCACTTCGTTCAGCGACAGCGCGAGAATGAGCGGCGCGACGAAGCTGAAGAAGAGGATGCCGCCCCCGATGACGAGCGTGTTGACCATGGCGGCCCAGAACGTCGAGTCGTGCAGCACGAACTCGTAATTCGCGAAGCCGACGTAAGGCCGGTCGCCCATCAGCTTGTAATCCTGGAAGCTGGTCTGCAATCCTTTCACGAGCGGGTAGTAGGCAAATACGAGAAAATAAGCAATGACCGGCACCATCATCAAATAGAGCGCGCCGTATCTCTTCAATACCTTCATGACCTTATTCACGTCCTTCTCTGGTAAACGAGACCAATTTCGGGAAGAAAAGCGGGCAAGCAGGGGATCCGTGCTCCCCTGCCTGTCTCAGCTTGCTATGCACGTCTTGGCGAATCCGCTCGCGCGGGCCGCGGACATTGACCGTCGATGCGTTTCGGGCGCGAGAACGCCCTATTCGTCGATCAGGTTTTTGCTCAGCAGCTCGTCGTGCATCTTTTTCACGGCTTCGGCAGCGTCCATTTGGCCGGACATCGCTTTGAGCGCGTAGTCGTTCACGATTTTTTCCGCATCCGGCCAGGTCGGCAGCGTCAGCTCGAGCGTCGCGTCCTTCGTGACGAGATCCTGCGCTTCCTGAACGCCCGGCAGCTTGCCGAACGGATACTTGACGTTGGTGTTGTACCAGAACGGCACGCCGTGGTCCATGTTGTGCTCCGTGCCGGTCGGCGTCAGCTTGTACGCGTCGCCTTCCTTGGTATAATCCTCGCCTTCGATGCCCAGGCTGCCCAGCGTGAGGCCCGGCTCCGAGTTCCAGAACTCGAGGAATTTCTTCGCGGCGTCCGGATGCTCGGCGTTGGCCGGAATGATCCAGAAGTCCGGGTCTCCGCGGCGCATGAGGATGGTGCCGTCCGCGCCCGGAATGCTTGCGAGCCCTTCCGCTTGGAACTTGGTGTTCGGGTCTTCCGTCTTCTTCATGTTGTTGAACATGCCGACCCAAGCGTCCCAATACGTGACCATGCCGACGCGGTCGGTCAGGAACAGGTTGCGCATCTTGCCGGTGTCGTTCGTGACGAAGTTCGGATCCATGATGCCTTCCTTCACCAGCTTCGCGAACCATTCGTACATCGGTACCGCCGCTTCCGTCGCGTACGGAATCGTGCGCTTGCCGTCCTTCATCACATAGCGGGCTTTCACGCCGGCCGCGCTCATGAAGCCTTGGATATCGTAGAGACCGGACGTGCTGAGGCCGTACGTGTCGTTCTTGCCGTTGCCGTCGGGATCCTTTTCTTTGAACGCTTTAAGCACGTTATAGTACTCGTCGAGCGTCTTCGGCTCTTTCAGGCCGAGCTTGTCGAGCCAGTCCTTGCGGACGATCGGCATCGTGCCGCCCTGGAACTTGCTGAATACGGCCACGATCTTGCCGTCCTTGCTCTTCAGCTGATCCCATTCGCCCGAAGGGATGACCGCCGGATCGGACAGCACCGCGGAGTTGGTGACGAAATCGGTCAAATCCGTTACGACGCCTTGGTCGACGAAGCTTGCCAGCTTGCCAAGGTCGCTGAGCTCGATCAGGTCGTATTTCTCCCCGGAGCCGAGCGCCGTGAGCACCTTCTGGTCGTAATCGCTCGCCGGCTTCTCGATGGTCGCGTCGATGCCCGTCAGGCGTTTGATCTCGTCTTGGAACTTCGCGTTCTCTTCCGGCGTCTTGCCGCCGACGTTGGCATCGAGGATGCGCAGCTTCATGTCGCCCGCAGGGGCGTTGGCCGGCGCACCCGAAGCGTTGCCGCCCGTGTTCGCCGCATTGCCCGCACCATTATTGCCGCTCTCCGAGCCGCAGCCCGACAGCAGCATTGTTCCCGCGACGGCGACCGTCGACATCGTCAACCATACTTTTTTGTTCATTTCGTTCGTTACCCTCCTGAACGCGTAAGCGTGTGGTGTGTGATCGATTCAGCCTGTCAACCTCGAGAATTACTATGCCTATTAATGATAGAGTCGAAGCCGGCGGCTTCGCTTGCATCCGCTGCGCGGCCGGCCGAATGGCGGGCGAGCTACGGGCGCGAAGCCGCCGGCGGCGCGCAGGAGCCGCGGATGACAAGCTCCGTCGGCACGAGCGTCCGCTTCGCGGTTCTCTCCGCCGTGCCGAGCTGCTCGAGCAGCAGCCGGGTCGCCTCGGCGCCCAGCCGGTCCGAATGGAGCCGTACGCCGGTGAGCGGCGGCGAGAACTCCGGCGAGAGCACGGAATCGTCGCTGAACGCGAATACCGACAGCTGCTCCGGAATGCGCAGCCCGAGCCGCTCCGCCGCCTTGTACACGCCGAGCGCCATCGTGTCGGTATCGGCGATGACCGCCGTCACGTCCGGCGAAGCCGACAGCGCGGCGAGCGCCGATTCGTAGCCGAAGGCGTGCGAAGACATGCCCTGCAGCGGCCTGTGCAGCATCCGGCCCGGCTTCGGCTCGAGGCCGGCCTGCCAGAATGCCGCGGCGTAGCCCGCGCCCCGGTCCGCCGATACGGTGCTTCCGGCGGGCGCGTTCAGAAACAAGATGTCCCGGTGCCCGAGCTCCAGCAAGTACCGCGTGACCTGGGTCGCCATGCCGACGTTGTCGTTATCGACGTAGCTGACCCGTCCTTCGTAGGAGCCCGGCGGACGGCCGACGATGACGACGGGCAGGCCGCTCTCGAACCGCTCCGCGATCCGCTCGTCCCCATCGATGGGGTCCAGCAGAATCTCGCCGTCGACCGGATCGGAGACGATGTGCTCGACCTGGCTCAGGTAGGCGGGCGACAGCGTGTTGACGAGGAGCCGGTAGCCGTGCTCGTAGCAGACGCGCAGCACCCCGTTCAACAGCGAGAGATGGAACTGCCCGAACTGGAACGATTCGCCGCGGATGTTCAGGCCGAGAATGCTCGTCGAACGGCTGGCGAGGCTTCTCGCCCAATAATTCGGCTTATAATGCAGCGATTTGGCCGCCGCGAGTACGCGCTCGGTCACTTCTTTGCTGATGGGCCGTTTCTTGCTGAATACGCTCGAAACCGTGCCCTTGGATACGCCGGATGCCTTCGCGACGTCGTCGATGGTAGCCAAAAATCGTCGTGCCTCTCTTTCTTCCGTTTGCATGCGGCCATGTGGGAACGGTACCATCCCGAAGACAAGCTTAAACCGGTTTTGTAAAATACGTTTCAAACTGATGCTTATTTATTGTAAATCCGGGATTTTCATTGGTTGTTCATTAATATACAGCTGTTTTTGGGCATATTTTCCCATTAATTAGTAGAAAAGAATCATTAAACCGCTTTAACAAAACCTTATCTTCATCGTATGCGCCTTCGTGCTACAATAGAAGCCATCTTGACCCGGAAAGGATGCGGTAACATGAAGAACATCACGATATTCAGCGGACTAGGCGGCATCGCCGTCGGGGCGCACCGCGGGGCTTCGGCTTATGCGCCGGAAAATACGATGGCGGCCTTCGAGCGCGGTTTGGCTTGCGGGGCAGAGCTCATCGAGCTCGACGTGCAGTTGACGAAGGACGGCGAAGTCGTTGTCTTTCACGATCTGACGGTGAACAAAACGACGAACGGACACGGTCCGTTGCACGACCATACATTAGCGGAGCTGCGCGCGCTGGATGCCGGCTCCTGGTTCTCGAACGACTACGCCGGCGAGCGCGTGCCGACGCTCGAGGAAGTGCTTGTCTGGGCGCGGGACCGGATCAAGCTCAGCATCGAATTGAAGCAGCCGTTGGACCGCCTGGAACCGGCGCTCGCCCACCGGACGGCCCGCCTCGTCGCGGAGCACGGCATGAACGGACAGGCGCAGCTGATGTCCTTCCGGCACGATCTCGTGAAGGCCGTGCGCGACGTCAATCAAGAGGTTCTGACGGCCGCGATCAGCGCGCACTTGATCGAACGGCCGATCGCGCTGCTCGAGGAGCTCGGGGCGCAGATCTTGAATACGCCGCTGCAGCATCTGTCCGAGGAGCGGGTCGCGGAGCTGCATGACCGCGGCTTCTACGTCTACGGCAGCATGTCGGACGATCCGGCCGTGTTCGAGCGGCTGATGGCGATGGGCGTCGACGCGATGGACACGAATGTGCCCGACGTCATGGTCGGGCTGCGCCGGAATTATCGCGCCGCGCTAAGCCGGGGCTTCGCCCCTGCCGGCTTGATCGCCGGCAGCACGCTCTGAGCAGCGCACCGACCCGCGCAACACCCGCCATACACGCAAAAAAACCGCTCCGGCCGTGCGCGATGCACGGACCGGAGCGGTTTTTATTATACGGCTTGCGGCGGCTCGGCCGAGTCCCCCGCCAGCGGGGCGGCCCGGGCCGCCGTTAAGCCGGCGTTAGTCCTTGATGAAGCCGAGCAGCATCTCGCGGATGACCTTCGCCGCGACGATCTGCGTTTGCTCCGTCGGGTCGTAGGCTGGGGCGACTTCCACGAGGTCGCAGCCGACGACGTTGATGCCCGCGCGCGCGATGGCGTGCACGGCGTCGATGAGCTCCTTCGAGGTGATGCCGCCGGCTTCCGCCGTGCCGGTGCCCGGCGCCGCGGACGGATCGAGCACGTCGATGTCGATCGTCAGGTAGACGGAACGGCCGGCCAGCTCGGGCAGCACTTTCTTGAGCGGCTCCAGCACTTCGAACGGGTAGAAATTGATGTTCTCGCGGGCGAACTGCCATTCCTCGCGCGAGCCGGAGCGGATGCCGAACTGGTACACGTTCTTGCCGCCGATCAGGTTCGCAGCCTTGCGCAGCGGCGTGGAGTGCGAGAGCGGCTCGCCCTCGTACTGCTCGCGCAGGTCGGCGTGCGCGTCGAAGTGGATGATCGCGAGATCCGGGTATTTCTTATAGACCGACTGGAAAATCGGCCACGAGCACAGATGCTCGCCGCCGAGCCCGACCGGCATCTTGCCGTCGGCCAGCACGCCGTCTACGAACTCGCCGATGATGTCGAGCGAGCGCGCCGCGTTGCCGAACGGCAGCAGCAGGTCGCCGGCGTCGAAGTACGAGATGTCCTCGAGGCTGCGGTCCAGGTACGGGCTGTACTCCTCCAGCCCGATCGAGACTTCGCGGATGCGCGGCGGGCCGAAGCGCGAGCCCGGGCGGAACGAGACGGTAAAATCCATCGGCATGCCGTAGATGACGGCCTTGGACGATTGGTAGTCTTCCGAGCTCAGGATGAACACGTTGCCGGAATATTTTTGATCGAGTTTCATAGTCGGTATCGGTCCTTCCTTATTTCACGAGATCTTCGACGAATTTCGGCAGCACGAACGCGGCCTTGTGCAGGCGCGGCGAATAGTACTTCGTGTCGATTTCCGGAATGGCGGACTCGTCGACCTCGAGCGGATCGTACTTCTTGCTGCCCATCGTGAACGTCCACAGGCCGCTCGGGTACGTCGGTACGTTCGCCCAGAACACGCGCACGATCGGGAACACTTCCTTCACGTCGCGGTTGACGTTCTTGATGAGGTCTGGCGTGAACCACGGGTTGTCCGTCTGCGCCACGAAGATGCCGTCTTCCTTCAAGGAATCGTAGATGCCTTGGTAGAAGCCGCGCGTGAACAGGTTGACCGCCGGGCCGACCGGCTCCGTGGAGTCGACCATGACGACGTCGTATTCGTTCTTGTGGTCGTGGATGTGCATGAAGCCGTCGTTCACGATGACTTCGACGCGCGGGTCGTCCAGGCCGCACGCGATGTTCGGCAGATATTTCTTCGAATATTCGATGACTTTGCCGTCGATGTCGACCAGCACCGCCTTCTCCACGTTCGGATGCTTCAGGATTTCGCGGATGACGCCGCCGTCGCCGCCGCCCACGACGAGCACCTTCTTCGGATTCGGGTGCGTGTACAGCACGGGATGCGCGACCATCTCATGGTAGACGAACTCGTCCTTGTCCGTCGTCATGACCATACCGTCGAGGACGAGCATCGTGCCGAATTCTTCGGTTTCGATCATATCGAGCTTCTGGAATTCCGTCTGCTCGCTCACGTACGTTTCTTTGATTTTGGCGGTAATGCCGTAGGTCGGGGTTTGCTTCTCCGTAAACCACAATTCCATCGGTTAAATCCCTGCTTTCTTGTATGTATGGTTGAGCCGTTGATTCATAAGGTCGCATGTTTCCTTTTGTATTATAAGTTAACGGAGGGAAAAAGCAACCTTCCGTCAACCCCGCCCAAAAATTTCATTCCCCCGGCTCCCGTCGCCTGAATACCATGCCCCAATGTTTTCCATACTAGTTGGATAGCTACGGAAAATGCAAGGAGGCATCGGGTATGAGCTGGTATCGCATGAAGCGGGGCGGCGGCGGGAAACGCCGGCTGCCGGCCGCCATTCAAGCCGAGCGGTGGATGCCGCTGCTGCGCCGGCTGCGCAAGGGGCTGTTGTACGCGGGCGGATCGCTGCTCGTGCTGTTCATGGCCGCGTTCGGCTTCCTCTATTACCTGCGCGTGCAGGCGCTGCCGGCTTCGTCCGTCAGCCAGACGTCGCAGATGCTGGACCTGCAAGGGCATATCATCGACACGTTCCACGCCGGCGAGAACCGGCAGTCGGTGCCGCTGAAGGAAATTTCGCCGTACCTCGTGGAGGCGACGCTCGCGATCGAGGACCGGCGCTTCTTCGATCATCTCGGCTTCGATCTGAAAGGAATGGCGCGCGCCGCCTCCGTCAATCTGGAGCATCTCTCGCGGGAGCAGGGCGCGAGCACGGTGACGCAGCAGCTCGCCCGCAATCTGTACCTCACGCACGAGCGGACCTGGTCGCGCAAGCTGAAGGAAGCGATGTACACGATTCAGCTGGAGATGCACTATTCGAAGGACGAGATTCTCTCGATGTACCTCAATCAGATCTATTACGGCCACGGCGCGTACGGGGCGGAAGCCGCCTCGCAGCTCTACTTCGGCAAGCACGCCTCCGATCTGACGCTCGCGGAGAGCGCCATGCTCGCGGGCATCCCGAAGGGCCCGAAATATTATTCGCCTTACATGGACATGAAGAACGCCAAGGACCGGCAGCGGACGATCCTGCAGACGATGGCCGATCAAGGCATCATCCTGCAGGCGGACGCCGAGGCCGCGGGCGCGCAGCTGCTGAGCTTCGTGCCGCTCGGCTCGAGCAAGCAGGCCGGCATCGCGCCGTACTTCCGGGACTACATCCGGTACGTGGCGGTCGACAAGCTCGGCATCGCCGAGCATCTGCTGAGCGAAGGCGGCATCCGCATCTATACGACGCTGGATCCCGAGGCGCAGCGCGCCGCGGAGGAAGCGGTCGCCTCCGGCATCCCGGCCGCCTCCGAGCAGCAGGCCGCGCTCGTGTCGATCGATCCGCGCACCGGCTACGTCAAGGCGATGGTCGGCGGACGGGATTACAAGACGAACCAGTATAACCGCGTGTTCGCCACGACGCGCCAGCCGGGCTCGTCGTTCAAGCCGATATTGTACTTAACGGCGCTGCAGCAGGGCGCGCTGACGCCGGTGTCCCAGTTCAAGAGCGCGCCGACCGTCTTCACCTACGACGACGGCCGCAAGACGTACGCGCCAAGCAACTACAACAACAAGTACACGAACGGGCTCATCGACATGCGGCAGGCGATCGCCTCGTCCGACAACATCTACGCGGTCAATTCGATTATGAAGGTCGGCCCGCAGAACGTCATCGACATGGCGCGCAAGCTCGGCATCGACAGCGCGATGAAGCCGCTGCCGTCGCTCGCGCTCGGCACGTTCCCGGTCAGCCCGTTCGAGATGGCTTCCGCGTTCGGCACGTTCGCGAACGGCGGCGTCCGGATCGAGCCGACCGCGATTCTGCGGATCGAGGACAGCAAGGGCGAGGTGCTGTACGAAGCGAAGCCAGCGGCCGTGCCGGTCGTCGACGCCGCGCATGCGTACGTGCTCACGAGCTTGATGGAGAGCGTCTTCGATGCCGGGGGCACGGGCAACCGCGTCTCCGCCATGATCAAGCGCCCGGTTGCCGGCAAGACCGGCACGACGGCGACCGATGCCTGGCTCGTCGGCTACACGCCGGAGCTGGCGACGGCCGTCTGGGTCGGCTACGACAAGGGACGCAAGCTGACGCCCGCCGAGGCGCACCGCGCGGCCCCGATCTTCGCCGCGTACACGGAGAAGGCGCTCGCGGCGGTGCCGCCGAAGATCTTCCCGCTGCCGGACGGCGTCGTCTCCGTCTACGTCGATCCCGAGACCGGCAAGCTGGCCGGCAAGACCTGCCCGAACCGGCGGCTCGAGACGTTCGTCAGCGGCACGCAGCCGGTCGAGGTGTGCGGCGCGCACGGCGATACGGGGGATGCGGCAGCCGGCGGGGATGAAGCGAAGCAGGCGCAGACGACACACTGGTGGAAGCAGCTCAAGCGCTGGTGGACCAATTAGGGCCGCGGCGCGGCGGCGGAGCTGGGCGCCGCCCCGGCCAGGACAAAGAAGGCTGCAAGCGGGATGACCCGCTTGCAGCCTTCTTCTTTGTATGGAGACCTATGGGGCCTGGTATGCGTGCGAACCTGGCATCTGGCAGTCGCATGGGGGCTGCACGCTCACTCCCTGCCCCGCTCGTCCCCGTACCACAGCTCCCGGAACGTCTCGCTCGACGCGAGCAGCTGCTCCACGGTGCCCTCTTCCTCGATCCGGCCGTCCTTCATGACGATGATCCGGTCGGCGTGCGCGAGCGCGGTCCGGCGGTGGGACACGACGAGGCATGTCGCGTCTCCCCGGCTCTCGAACAGCCGCTCCCACAGCTTCGCTTCCGTCTCGACGTCGAGCGCGCTCGAGACGTCGTCGAAGACGTACAGCTCCGCCTCCCGCACGAGCATCCGCGCCGCGGCGGTCCGCTGCATCTGCCCGCCCGACAGCTTGACGCCGCGCGGCCCGACCACCGTCTCGAGCCCCTGCTGCAGATGGGCGACGTCGTACTCCATAACGGCGTCGTGCACGGCCCGCCCGATCTTGTTCTCCTCGTTCGGCTGGCCGAGCAGGATATTGTTGCGCAGCGTGTCGCTGTACAGCCGCGGAATCTGCGCGGCGTACGCGCTGCGGGCCGGCGCGAAGAACGCGGCGGGATCCTCGACCGGCTCGCCGTTCCACGCGATCGTCCCTTCGTCCTTCGGCAGCAGGCCGAGCAGCGCCCGGACGAGCGTCGTCTTGCCGGCGCCGATGGCGCCCGTCACGACGGTGAACGAGCCGCCCTCGAGCCGCAGCGAGATGTCCGCGATGCCCCGGCCGGTGTCGGGGTACCGGTACGACAGCCCCGACACCTCCAGCGTCCGCAGCGGCTCGGGCACGTCGAGCGGCGCCGCGCCGCCGCCGGCTTCCGCCGCCTCGCGGGCGCCCTTGCGGAGCGGCAGCGCCGCCTTCCGCGTCAGAATGCGGGCCGGTGCGCCCTGCAGCAGCTCCAGCATCCGCGCCAGCGCGACGCTCATTTGCTTGAAGTAGGTCATGAACTTGCCCACGTTCGAGATGACCTGCGTGACGAACGTCAGGTAGTAGACGAAGAGAGAGAAATCCCCGACCGTAAAGCCGCCGCCGCGCATCTTCGAGCCCGCGAGCAGCAGGATGACCCCGATGCCGAGGTTGACGGCGTTCGTGAAGACGGCGTCGAGCGCCTCGCCGAGCAGCTTATCCCGCAGCATCGTCTTGCGGCGCGCCTCGCCGAGCCGGCGGAACCGCTCGATGACGCGCTCCTCCGCGCCGGCGACCTGGATCGCCTGGACGTTGCCGAACATCTCGCTGATCGCGCCGGTCACGCGCGCGGTCGCCTCGCGGCTCGCGGCCCGGTATTTCTGCAGCCGCGACGTGGCCAGCTGCGCCACCGTAACGACGAGAATCAGTGGCACGAACACGAGCAGCGTCATCTCCACGTCGATCTTGAGCAGTATGTAGCTCGAGACGATCGCGAAGCAGGTCAGGCCGAAGACGTCGACCGACCAGCTGACGGCTTCCTCCGTCTGGTCGACGTCGTCGCGGAAGTAGCTGATCGCTTCCCCCGGGGAGACCGGGATGGCCCGCGCGCCGGGCTGCTTCAGCACGTGGCCGAGCAGGTTGCGGCGCAGGATCATGGCGACGCGGAAGCGGAACTCCACGTCGGTGATGCAGCCGACGTAGATCATCGCGACCCGCGCGAGGGCCGCCGCGAGCAGCAGCGCGATGATGCCCCACGTGCCGACCTTCAGCGTGTCCTCGCCGGTCAGCGAATCGAAGAACTGCTGCGTGATGAGGCCGGGCGCGATCGGAATCAGGTAGATGACGGTCCAGGCGAGCGCGTTGGCCGCGTACAGCAGCGGCCGGAACGTGATCAGCCGGACCAGGAATTGAAAGGTCGTCATGCGAGCACCTCCTCGAGCCCCGTGGCCAGCATCGCGCTGAACCGCGACCGTGGATCGGCCGCCAGCGCCTCCCGGTCGCCGGCCTCGATGACGGCGCCGTTGTCGAGGATGGCGATTTTGTCCGCGCGCTGCACCGTGGCGAGGCGGTGGGCGATGATGATGCACGACCGGTTCGCGAGCAGCTTGCCGATCGCGTCCTCGATGCGCTGCTCGGTCAGCGGGTCGAGGCGGGACGAAGCTTCGTCCATGATGATGAGCCCGGGATCGGTCAGGAACACGCGGGCGAAGGCGAGCAGCTGCGCTTCGCCCGCGGACAGGCTGCCGCCCCCGGAGGCGAGCATCGTATCCAGCCCTTCCGGCATGGAAGCGTACCAGCTTCCCAGTCCGAGCTGCTCCAGCACCTCGACGATGCGTTCGTCGGGCACGGACGCGTCGTAGAACGTCAAGTTATCGCGGATCGTGCCCTCCATGATCTCGATGTTTTGCGTGACCAGGGCCACCCGCCGGCGCAGGCCGCTCACCTTGCACGCCCGGATGTCGGTGCCGCCGATCCGGATCGCGCCTTCCTGCGGATCGTAGAAGCGAAGCAGCAGCCGCGCGAGCGTCGACTTGCCACTGCCGGTGCGGCCGAGCAGGCCGAGCACCTCGCCGGGCGCGAGCGACAGCCGCAGCCCCTTCAGCGTCGGCTCGCCGGCATTGTCCTCGTACGAGAACGTCACGTCGTCGAACGCCACGGCGAGCGGACCGTCCGGCAGCGGCGCGCCCGGGCCGTCGGCGATGGCGGCGCGCGTCTCGAACAGCGCCCGGATGCGCGCGATGCTGGCGTCCGCCTTCTGCAGATCCTCCATCTGCGTGCGGATCTTCTCGATCGGCTTGGCGAGCAGCTCCGTGTAGAAGAAGATCAGGTACACCGTGCCGAGCGAGATCGCGTCCGTCTTCCATAGATACGCGCTGATCGCGAACGCCATCGCGTTGCCGAGCGTAAACACGACGATCGTCGTGTTCCACATCGAGGCGAAGCCGATGAACGCCCGCAGCCGCACGCGCAGCATATGGGGCATCATGGCGTAGAAACGGCCCATGACGAAGCCCGACGCGCCGTTCGCCCGGATGTCCTCCGTGCCTTCGAGCTGCTCGCCGATGAAGCCGTACAGCTCCGCGCTCGTCTGCCGCCACTCCTTCCAGAACGGCCCGTTGAACTTGCGGATCCGCTGGATGACGAAGATCGCGCCGACGACGAATACCGTCATGCCCGCGCCGATCATCCAGCTTTCGCGGAACAGCAGCACGATGATGCCGATCATGAGCAGGCAGTTGCCGAGGAGATGGATGATCATGCTGGAGAAGAAGTTCGCCAGCGCGTTCACGTCGCCGTCGACCCGCTCGATGAGCGCGCCCGACGTTTGCGACTTGTGGAACGGCATGTCGAGCGCGAGGCAGTGCGCCGCGAGGTCGGCACGCAGCTCGTTCGTCGTCTTCCAGCCGAGGTTCTCGCTATAATACGTCGCCAGCACGGACACGCCGCCCTGCAGCACCGAGAAGCCGATGAACAGCGCGGCGGCGGCGAGCAGCGGCTGCAGGCTGCCGCCCGCCTGCGCCTTGTCGATGAAGAAACGGATGATCTGCGGATTGGCGAGCTGCAGGCCGATCGTGAGGATCAGCAGCGCCGCCAGCATCCACAGCGTATGCTTCTGAGGCAGCAAGTAGCGCCGGAGCAGGTCGGCGTACTGCGTGCGTCCTTTCGGTTGCGGGTTCATGCCCTACCCTCCTGAATTAGAACGTCTGTTCTTGGCCCAACGACTATACCATAGAAGCCGGGCTTCCGAACAGGGGGAATCGCGTTTAATTTGCGTCTTGAACCGGAAACTCATGCCAGGGCGGCCGCCGCGATATCGAATCGGCTTCGCCCTCTGACAGCCGCGCCCGCGCACGACAAAAAACGCGTTCCGCCCAAAGGCGAAACGCGTCCTCTTCTCCGAGTCTTTCCCGGCTCATCTCCGCCGGCAGCGGCGCTAGACGTTCAGCGCGTCCTTAAGCTTATCCGGCGAACGGTCCCACCACTCGGGGTTGTGCGCCACGAGCAGGCTCTTCAGCGCCCGCTTCTCGTCCGCGCCCAGTTCGTCGAGGATGTACCGGCGCTTGATGGCGTAATCGAGGTTGTTCACGTGCTGCGCGAGAATCTTCCATCCTCTGCGCGCCTCCGTATCGATCAGCATCGGGCACGCCGTCGCGCCCGCGTAATAAGCGCCTTCCTCGCCCCGGTCCACCGCGACCCAGACGATCCAGCACAGGCGGCCGTTCGGGACGTCCTCCTTGTTCGTGCCGAACTTGATGCCCCGCTCGATCTTGCTCTTCGCGTGCATCGCGCCCACGTCGATGTACGCCTCGCCGTTATCAATCATGACGCAGGCGACGTCGCTGAGGTCGATCGTCCCCGCGCCGAAGCCCTTATGTTCCTTATTGCTCACCACGTTGAGCGAAAGAGACTTCTTCTCTTTCTTCTCCGGCGGCTGCTGTCCGTTGTTTTGTTCGCTCACGCGCTCCGTTCAACTCCTGTCCCAAGCCTTGTTCATATGCCTTGCATTCCGCGTCCGGCGCGGTTTCCCGAAGATATAAGGCCTTCTTATCTCTCCATTCCAGAAACGCGCATAACCGCCGCAAGGACGGCTCGGCCGCTTCTTCCAACCCGTCCACACTTTAATTCCATTTTAGCTAATAATCCCGGAAAAGCAAACATATACATGCCTTAGATGCTTGTCAACGGGAGGGAATCTTAGAATGAAGCCACACCTCGCCAAACGTTTACTGCTCTTTGCCCTCGCCGCCGCGCTGATCGGCGTAACGGCGCCGGAAGGGTTCGGACATGCCTGGATTTCGCAATATACGTACGCCTCCGCCCCCGCGAAGGACGCGCCTAGGCCGGCCGCGCCTCCGGCGACGCAGCAGCCGGACAGCGTCATGCAGCCGAAGCCCGTCGCGCTCAGCAAGCGCGTCGCGGAATACCACATCGACGTGAAGCTGCAGGCGGATACGCACATGCTGCAGGGCGAGCAGACCGTCACGTGGACGAACCCCGGCAGACAGCAGGTGTCCGAGCTTTATTTTCACCTCTATCCCAACGCCTTCCGCTCCAAGGAGACGACGTTCATGCGCGAATCCGGCGGCAAGCTGCGGGAGGACAAGGCTACCGCGGACAGCACGGGCTACATGAACCTGACGGCGCTCGAGACGACGGAAGGGTACAGCCTGCTCCCCCGCCTGCACTTCGTGCAGCCCGACGACGGCAACCCGAACGATCTGACGCTGGCCAAGTTCAAGCTCCCGAATCCCGTGGCCCCGGGCAAAAGCGTCACGCTGCGCATGAAATTCGAGGTGAAGCTGCCCGAGGTGTTCGCGCGCATGGGGTACTCCGGCGATTTCGTCATGGCGGGCCAATGGTTCCCGAAGCTGGCCGTCTACGAGACCGCGGGCACGCGGGGCCGGACGACGGAGGGCTGGAACGCGCACCAGTACCACGGCAATTCCGAGTTCTACAGCGATTTCGGCATCTACAGCGTGAAAATCAACGTGCCTTCGTCCTACAAGGTGGCCGCCACCGGCTTCCAGGCGAGAGCGTCCGTCGTCCAGGACGGCCGCAAGACGTACCAGTTTTACGCCGACGACGTGCATGACTTCGGCTGGTCGGCCTCCCCCGACTTCGTCTATTCGGAGGAGCCGTACTCCACCGAAGGCGTGCCGGGCGTGCGCATCAAGCTGTACCTCGATCCGCTGCACGCCAAATACAAGGACCGTTACCTGCACGCCGCCAAGTCCGCGCTCGCCAAGTATGCCCAGTGGTACGGCGCCTACCCGTACGCGACGCTCTCCGTCGTCGTCCCGCCCAAAGGCGGCAACGGCGCGGGCGGCATGGAATACCCGACACTCGTCACGGCGTTCTCGGCGGAGAACGACAATCCCGGGTACGACCTCGAGCGGACCGTCGTGCACGAGATCGGCCATCAATATTGGTACGGCATGGTCGCCTCCAACGAGTTCGAGGAAGCATGGCTCGACGAAGGCTTCACCTCCTACGCGGAGGACAAGGTCATGGAAAGCGAATACGGCGTGGCGCCGAACCTGCCCGTGGAGTCCAGCTACATGACCGACCCCGCGCCGCTGAAGCAGTTGTCCTGGTCGTACCACGACAACAACCACTACGCCGAGAACGTCTACATCCGCGCCAAGCTCGTGCTCGTCGGCATCGAGAAGCAGGTCGGCGACGCGACGATGCGCAAGATCCTGCGGACGTACTTCCAGAAGTACAAGTTCAAGCATCCGTCCACCGCCGACTTCCAGCGGGTCGTGGAATCGGTGACGAAGACGAAGTGGAACGACTACTTCAGCCATTTCGTGTACGGGAACGCGATGTCCGATTATTCGGTCGCCGCCATCCGCGTCGCGCCGGTCCAGCAGGACGGCAAGGCGGCGTACGAGAACGTCGTGCTCGTCAAGAAGACCGGCGGCTCGAACGGGCCGGTGTCGATCGTGCTCCATTTCGCCGACGGCACGGTCATGCCCAGGGTCTGGGACGGCCAGGACGCCAGCGTCCAGTACAAGGTCGTCCATGGCGCCAAGCTGCTCTGGGCCGCGGTCGACCCGCAGAACGACAACGTGCTCGACAACAAGCACATCAACAACTTCATGAAGGCCGACCTCGATGAGAAAACCCGCACGCGCTGGAGCGTCGGACTATCGAAGCTGGCCGAGACGCTCTTCGCTTCCCTCGCCTGGTAACGCCCGCCACGATTAATGAAGGAGGTGATTGACGGATGAGGACGCATATCAAGCAAGGCTGGAAGCTGACGACGAAGCACTTCTATATCATTATCCTGCTGTTCCTGTACGAACTGCTGTGGGGCTTCTTCCTCTACCGGACGATCGAGGGCATCGCGGTGCCGCTGCTCAAGCGGTTTCCCGATTCGTACGCGGCCAGCAGCAGCGCCGTCTCACTGTTCTTGACGGAATCGCAGTTCCAGCTCATGAAGACCGACGCGTTCCGGCCGTACGCCCTGCTCTTCTGCGGGCTGCTGGCGGGGCGGATGCTCGTGACGCCGTTCCTGAACGCCGGCTTGTTCCACTCCCTGCACCGCGCGAGCGACGAGCAAGGGACCAAGTTCCTGAGCGGCATTCGCGCGGCCTGGAAGCCGGTCGCCCTGCTCTACCTCGCGGAGACGACGCTGACGCTCGCGCCGGCCGCCTGGCTCCTGCCCAAAGGGCTCGACCTGCTGCTGACGAGCGGCACGCTGACGGAATTCGCGAAGCAGGCCGGGCCTTGGGCCGGCGGATGGCTGCTCTGGGCGGTGCTGCTCCACCTGCTCTTCCTCGCGATGCAATTCGGCGCCGTCGCCGGGAGCGGCTCCATGCGCGGCCTCTGGCAATGCCTCGCGAACTTCCTGCCCTTCGCCGGCGTGTCGCTCGCGATGTGGGGCATCGGCGCCCTGGCGAGCATGACGATCGCCTCCGTGTCGATGCTGTGGGCCGGGCTGCTCGCGCTGGTGCTCCACCAAGGCTATCAGCTGATTCGCACGATCATGAAGGTGTGGACGGCGGCCTCCCAGTTCGACGTCTGGCAGTCCAAGCAGCCGTAACGCCGGGCGCGGCGGCCCCCCGCCTGCCCGTTAGGCGCCGACAGGCGAGCAGCCGCGCAGGAGACTGCGCGAATCGCATATCCTAGGACTTTCGCCCTGCCCCGTACGCGTCCGCGACGGGGCTTTTCGACGTCTGCCGAGCCGGGCGAAGCGCGCTGGCAGAGCCCGATCCTTTCGTAATCCGACAACGCCCGTTAACGCCGCTTCCGGCCCTGAAAACGGCGCTAATATACGAAAATGAGAGACAAAAGGTTGCATTCTAATAATTTTAATGTGTGAACAAAGGATGAACCTGGAAGGAGATGCGACAAAATGATCGAATAGTTAGCCGTGAGAAATGAAAATTTTGCCGAATTCCCTTGCAAGAGGGAAACGGGGGAACCATCCTGGGTGAATTGATCCCGACAGCCGGTCTGCCGAAGACCGCGCCTGCCAGAGGCGATCATAGGGAGCCTTCAACCGAACCCCACAGCTAACCTCGTAGGCACCGGAAGGAGTTTCCCGTTTTGAAGAAGCTTTACGCGCTAGTGATCGGTATCGCGATGCTGTTCGTCTTCCAAGCCGGCAGCGTGTCCGCGCAGTCGAAAATGGACGGCGTCATCGACGATCTGATCGGAACACCCTATGTTTACTCCGGCACGACTACGAAAGGGTTCGACTGCTCGGGATTCACGATGTACGTGTTCAAGAAACTCGGCGTCGACATTCCGCACGCATCCCGTTCGCAGGCCGCGCTGGGCAAGAAAATCGCCAAGGACGACCTGATCCCCGGGGATCTCGTATTCTTCAATACGACGGGTAACGGCATCTCGCACGTGGGCATCTACATCGGCGACGGCAAGTTCGCGCACGCGTCCACCAGCAGAGGCGTCGCGATCAACGGACTGAGCGATTCCTATTACGTGAAGCGCTACGTAACGGCGCGCCGCGTCATGAACCAGTCCACGTTCGAGAAATACGCGAACGACCCTGCCGACGAGCCGGGCGATAACGACGATTGATCCTAGCAAGACGCACGTATAATGCCGGCGAGGCGGGACGACCGCCCCGCAATGGCATTGCAGGCAAAGCCGCAGCTGCTTCTCTTCCCGAGACAAGCAGCCGCGGCTTTGTTTGTGTCGGCGGGAACGCGCGCGGTTACTCCCGTACGTAGCGGACCCACCAGAAGGTCGGGCCGACCTCGACGTTCAGCGCCTGGGCATGCGGACCGAACAGGTCCGCCAGCTCCGCGGGCGTCTCGCAGCCCTCGCCGCGGCGGTCGGCCAGCACGACGGTCGCCCCGGCCTCGAGCCGATCATGCCAGGCCCGCAGGAACGCGGCGCGCCCCTCCGCCGTCAGTTCCCCGAGACAGAAGCAGGCCAGCCCCGCCGGGAACGTCTCCGCCACAGCGCCCAGCTCCTCCCGTCTGACCGACACCGATACGGCCGTGGTGAGCCGCGGCGTCCGCGGTCCCGCGACGCGCAGCACGCGCCGGCCCGCCAGCGCGCACTCCACCGCATACTCCAGCCGCCGCCATTCCATGAAGCGCCGCTCCAAGCTGTCCCGCCATTTCGACATACCGGTCCCTCCTACCGCAGATGCACCGAAGCCTTTTTCCGTAGGCCTATATGTATGCGACTTAAGCTTGTCGATTGACCTGCCTAATAGTTCGAAAGATTCAATTATTTAAATTATTAAATAATTTAGCAAAATCTTTATTGACTTTCCCATCGCCTTAATTAATTGTAAATAATAGGTTACTGGCGTTTACAAGATTTATAGATTCGCATCTCATACCTCAAGCTTGGAAAGGGCGTGCATGTTCTTTGCGTAACCGTACCACAACCCGGAAACTGCTCTCGATTTCCCTGGCGGCAGCATTGACCGCGGGGATGAGTCTCCCGTATCAAGTCAGCGCTTCCGGCGAAAGCACCGGCTCCGTCACTCTCAAGGGCGGACCGAAACACCCGGCCTCGCCGATCCGCGGCTTCATCTCTCCCCGCATCGACACCGCCTCCTCCGCCAAAACGCGCGTCATCGTGACGCTCTCGGGCCAGCCCGGCGCCGTCGGCAGCTTCGCCAGCGCGAACGGCATCACGACGCTGACCGAGGAATCGGCCCGGCAGGCCGCCGACAAACAGCAGGCATCCTTCATCCAAACGGCCCGGAGCATCGGCCTCGACATGGCCGTCAACCATCAATTCAACACCGTGCTGAACGGCCTCGAAGTCACGATCGCGGCCAACAAGATTCCGGCGCTCGCCGCGCTGCCGGGCGTCACGTCCGTGTTCGAGAACAGCACGTATTACAGCGTGCCGGACGTCGCGCCGGCCGGCGATCCGACCAAGCCGCTCTACTACGACAACCTGCCGCTGGAGCAAATCGGGGCGGACAAGGCGTGGGAGGAAGGCTACACCGGAGCAGGGCTGAAGGTCGGCGTCATCGATACCGGCGTCGACTACACGCATCCCGATCTGGCCGGCGCCTATAAGGGCGGGTACGACGCCTACTTCGACGATAACGACCCGTACGAGGAAATCCCGGACGCGGAAACCGGAAATCTCGGCACCAGCCACGGCACGCACGTCTCCGGCACGATCTCCGGCCAGGCGAACAGCGAGAACGCGGAATACGCGCAGAAGGGCGTCGCGTACGGCGCCGAGCTCCACGTGTACAAGGTGCTGGGGTTCGATATGGAGACCGGCAAGTCCAGCGGCTCCTCCGCGCAGGTCATCGAAGGCATCGAACGGGCGGTCGAGGACGGCATGGACGTCATCAACCTGTCGCTCGGCTCGGACATCGATAAAGACGTGAACACGCCGGATGCCGCCGCCATCAACAACGCGGTGCTCGCCGGCGTCGTGGCGGTCATCGCCAACGGCAACGCCGGACCGGACTACTACACGATGGGATCGCCGGCCAGCTCCCAGCTCGCCATCTCGGTCGGAGCGGCGACGACGGAAGCGCCGTACTTCACGGGCACCGTCGCCAGCTCGTTCGATGCCGAGCATCCGGTCGGCACCCAAGCGATGGGCTGGCAGACCGGACAGGAGGATCTGGCCGCTTACTTGGGCACGGACCCGATCGGCGCGGTCTATGCGGGACTCGGCTACGACACGGACTACGCCGGCAAGGACGTCACGGACAAGGTCGTCCTCCTCTCCCGCGGCGACCTCGCGTTCGTCGACAAGGTCGCCATCGCCAAGGCGCACGGCGCGAAGGCGGTCATCGTATTCAACGGCATCAACGACGGGAAGCAGCCGAACCTGTCCGATGACATTAAGGACCGCAACGGTTTCTGCAACGTCCTGCTCGGTGATTTTACGTCGTTCATCCCGACCTTCGACATGGAGGGCGCTTACGGACGCAAGCTGGCCAAGCAGGTGCTGGCCCATCCGGAAACGGAGCTTACCTTCTCGTTTGGCGGCGTATTCGAACGGGGAGTGGGCATTGAGGGCGACAAGATAGCCGATTTCAGCTCCAAAGGCCCGAACTCCGACCCCGACTGGAGCATCAAACCGGACATCGTCGCGCCGGGCAACCAGATTTTCTCGACGTGGCCGGCCTACGGCAAGGACAATCCGAGCATCTCTTACGAGGACGCGTACAACCGCATCAGCGGAACGAGCATGGCAACCCCGCACGTCGCGGGCCTCGCGCTGCTGCTGAAGGAGAAGCACCCGGAATGGACGCCGTTCGACGTCCGCGCGGCGCTCGCCAATACGGCGGTCGAGATCACGGACTACGAAGGGCTTGCGTACGACGCCTATACGCAGGGCGCCGGTCGCGTCGACGTCTCCAAGGCGCTCGACACCCCGGCCCTGCTGGAGTCGATCGAGCACATCTCGATCATGGACGCTTACATGCACGAGCACGAGGTCGTCAACTACGGCTCCTCGACCAGCTTCGGGCTGATGCAGCCCGGCGAGACGAAGTCGGAGCAGCTGACGCTGAAGAACTTCTCCGGCGAGCCTGTGACATACACGGCCTCCGTCGTCCTGCACGACGATCTGTCGGATAACGGCGGCACGTTCGTGGAAGGCGACCCAAGCAAGCTCGGCCTCGCGCTGACCGGTCTCGGGGCGGACGGCACGATCACCGCCGGCGCTTCGCAGGCTGCCGACTTCGGGCTGACGGCCACACTGGCCGCTAACGCGCCGGACGGCCTGTACGAAGGCGAAGTGCTGCTAGAGAGCGCCGACGGCCAGCCGGCGCTGCATCTGCCGTTCGTCTTGCACGTAGGCGACGAGCGCGCGGACAACGGCTTCGGCGTTCAGGACGTCGTCGCCGCTCCGCCGACCGTCTCGCCGAACGGAGATGACTATCAGGATTCGACGTCGGTCTCCTTCAAGCTGACGGCGGAGGATGCGAATACGCTGATCATCGACGTCTACGACATGAACGACGATTGGGTTGGCAACATGTTCTATGAAGAAAACCTGGACAATAACGGAAAGCTGCAGCCGTTCGAACCGGATGACTACACCGTCGAAGACATCGTTGACGAATACGTTGACGACGAAGTCGACAATCAAGGGAACCCGGTCGTCAAGCATCTGAAGCCGGGCACCTACAAGCTGGATGTGGTCGCCGTTAATTTCGACAACGCGGGCAAGCCGAAAGCCGTCTACGAAGCTCTCGGAAACTACCGCATCCAAAGCGAGGACGAAGCCGCCCTGTCGCTCGTCGCGAAAGACTTCGCGCCGCAGGCCGTCAACGTCACTTCCGTTGGCGCCAAGGTGCTGACGCTTCCGGAGACAGAGGGCTACACGTACGCCGTCTCGGCCAGCAGCGACGAGAGCTACGTCAAGGACAACGTCCTGCTGAAGCGTCCTGGCAGCGGCGCGGCGGACGCGAAGCTCGACCTGACGGTCCGCATCGCGCTGACCGCGAACCCCGACAACAACATGACGGTCAAGGTACCCGTCACGATTCCGGCGGAGACCACCGTCTACATTCCGCCGGTCACGATGCCGTCGGCTCCGCCGGCCGCGGACGCGCCGAGCCCGTCGATCACGGCCATTGTGGCCCAGGGACAAAAGCAAGTCAACGTAACGCCGTCGGCGACTGATGCGAACGGCGGCATCCGCGCCGCGATCGGCGACGCCGGCCTGAGCACGGCGCTCGACCAATCGGGCAGCTCGCCGGCAGCGATCGTCGTGCCGGTCGCGAATCCCGACCGCAAAGCCGCAACCTTCGTTATCACCGGCGCGCAAGCGGCGCTGATCGCCAAAGCGCCGGCCGGCAGCACGCTGATCGTCGGCAGCGGAGACGCCGCGATCGCGATTCCGGCCGCTCTGCTGGCGAACGTCCCGGCGGACGCATCGCTCGAGATCAACATCGCGCCGCAGGATGCAGGCGCCTTCTCCGCCGATGCGGACGGCGTCCTGATCGGCAAGCCCGTCGCCTATACGGCGAACGTCGTGAGCGGTACCGGCTCGACGCCGCTCGAAGTCTCGGCCGGACAGCGGATCGCCCGCTCGTTCACGGTGCCGGGCAGCATCGCGGCCAACACGGCCGGCGTGCGCTACGAGGAGAACGGCGAGGTCTTCGCGGTCGCGTCGGTATTCGCGCCGCAGACGGACGGAACGACGGTCGTCACCGTCAGCCGTCCGGGCTTCTCGACCTACGCCGCAGTCAGCCGCGAAGCGAGCTTCGCGGATATCAAGGGCAGCTGGGCACAGCCGCACATCGAGGCCATGGCCCGCAAGCTGCTCGTGAACGGTACGTCGGCGACGGCGTTCTCGCCGAAGAAGACCGTCACGCGCGCCGAATTCGCGGCGATGCTGACGCGCGCGCTCGGCCTGAGCGCGCCGGCAAACGCGACATTCGCCGACGTGAAGCCGTCGGACTGGTTCGCGAAGGACGTCGAAGCCGCCTATAGCGCGGGCATCGTTACGGGCTACGGCGCCGACAGCTTCCGGCCGAACGACGCCGTCACGCGCGAACAGCTCGGCGTCATGCTGGCCCGCGCGATCGACCTGCTCGGCGTCAAGCCAGCCGGCACACCGTCGCGCGTCGCGTACGGCGACGGCGCCGACATCGCCGGCTATGCCAAGGACGCAATCGCGAAGGTAACGGACGCAGGCATCATGCAGGGCATGACCGCCGGCGGCGTCTCGTACTTCCACCCGAACGAGCCGACGACCCGCGACATGGCCACCGTCGCGCTTCGCCAGCTGCTGAAGCAAGCGAAGCTGATCGAGTAGCGCGCAAGCGCCCCGATCGCACCTGATATAAGCGACTTACAAGAAAGACCGTTCCTCGGACTTGTCCGGGGGACGGTCTTTTTTATGCCTGCATCGGCGGACCGCAGGGCGGATTTTCGCCCGTGCCGCGATTATGTTATCGTGGAAGGAAAGCGCTGCCGGAATTTTCCCGTCAGCCGAGACGTATCCCAAAGGAGCTGCTGACGCATGTCCCTTTCCTCTTCCCCGCTCGCGGGCTTTCATCCGACGCTCGCCGGCTGGTTCGGCCGCGCGTTCGGCGAGCCGACGCCCGTGCAGCGCGACGCCTGGTCGGCGATCGCCGCCGGCCGTCATACGCTGATCGCCGCACCGACCGGCTCCGGCAAGACGCTGGCCGCGCTGCTGCCCTGCCTAAGCCGCGTCGCGCTGGCCAAGGAGGCCGCCATGGCGCGCGGCACGGGCTGGCCGGCCGGCGTGCGCGTGCTGTACGTCACGCCTCTCAAGGCGCTCAACAATGACATCCAGCATCACCTGGTCGGCTTCCTCGGCGAGATCGAGACGTACGGCGCCGAGGCCGGCCATGGCGCCTGGCCGGGCATCCGCACCGCGGTCCGCACCGGTGACACGCTCCCGGCGGAGCGGGCGCGCATGGCGAACCGGCCGCCCGACGTGCTCGTGACGACGCCGGAGTCGCTTTATTTGCTGCTGACGTCGGACAAGGGCCGCCGGATGCTGCGCCTGGCCGAGGCGATCGTCGTCGACGAGATCCACAGCCTCGCCGGCGACAAGCGCGGCGCGCACCTGTCGCTGTCGCTGGAGCGGCTGGCGGCGCTGGCGCCCCGCGCCCTGCAGCGCATCGGCGTGTCGGCGACGCAGAAGCCGCTCAGCCGGGTCGCGCGGTTTCTGGGCGGCTGGGCGCCGGCCGGCGAAGGCGAAGCGGGCGCGGAGCCAGCAGGCGGCGCGCAGGCGGATGGCGGAGCCGGCGCGGACGGCCGCGATGCGGGCGGCGAGCGCGGGCAGACGGCCGCCCGCATCGGCACGGCCGGCAGCGGGCACGCGAAGCGCGCAGGCGATGCGGCTGCGGGCGCCGAGGCTGGGCCGCCCGGCGGC
>NZ_JBHSHY010000039.1:0-45127 GCF_042653205.1 Paenibacillus sp. GCM10023250
CGCGGCGCTGCTGCTCGCGGGAATGCCGGCGGGGGCGGCTGCGCCCGCCGCGGGGGCCGCTCCCGCGGCCCCGCCGCCTGCGGCGGCGACGGACGGCCCCGGTGGGTCTGCCGTCCCGAATCCGGCCGCCGGCGGCGGCCGCGATGAGCCGCAGCCGCAGGCCTGGCTCATCAAGTGGCGCGACCCCGCGCAGGCGAAGCCGCTGCCGGGCACGCGGGTGCTGCGCCGCCTGGCGCTGCCCGGGGCGGCGATCGACGTGGTCCGCCCCGCGGATGCCGGGGCGGACGCGGACGCGTGGCTCCTCCGGCTGCGCAGCCGGCCGGAGATCGCCTACGTGCAGCCGGTCGGCGCCGTCCGCATGCTCGCGGCCGAGCCGGCCCCGAACGATCCGGAGCTGCCGAAGCAGCAGTACCTGGCGCAAATCGGCGCCCGGGAAGCGTGGAGCAAGGTACGGGAGCAGACCGATCTGACGATCGCGCTGATCGATACTGGCGTGGACCTGAACCATCCCGATTTGAAAGACAATCTAGTCCCCGGCACGAACTTGGTGACGCCGGGCAAGCCGCCGGAGGACGACAACGGCCACGGTACCGCGGTGGCGGGCGTCATCGCCGCCGAGGGCAATAACAAGACGGGCGTCGCCGGCATTTTGTGGCATGCCCGGATCATGCCGGTCAAGGCGCTCGACGCCGACGGCTTCGGCGACGAGGAACGGCTCGGCGAGGCGATTACCTACGCCGTCGACCACGGCGCGCGCATTCTGGTGCTCTCGGTCGGCCTGTACCGCTATTCGCCGTACTTGAAGGAAGTGACGGCGTACGCGGAATCGAAAGGGGCGCTGCTGGTCGCGGCGAGCGGCAACGACGGCGGGACGCTGGAGACCAAAGCGAAGGTGAAGTACCCGGCCGCTTATCCGACGGTGCTGGCGGTAGCCGGCGCCACGGCGGGCGGCGCGCCGGAGACGCGGTCGAACGCGGGACCGGAAATCGATGTCGCCGCGCCGTGGAGCGTATATACGACGGCGGTCGGCGGAGGCTATAAGCAGGAGCAGGGCACCTCCATGGCCGCGCCGCAGGCGGCCGCGGCGGCGGCGCTCGTCTGGGCGCTGCATCCGGGTTACAAACCGTATCAGGTGCGGGCCGTGCTCCGCCAGTCGGCGAAGGACATCGGCACCCCCGGGTTCGATAACCGCAGCGGCTACGGCCTGCTCCGGATCGACAAGGCCGTCGCGGCGGCGCTGCGGCCGGACGCCTACGAGCCGAACGATACCCGCCAGACCGCGAAGCTGTTTCCGCTCGGCAAGCAGATCGCCGCGGAGCTGAGCGGCGGCAAGGACGCGGATTGGTTCCGCGTCGAGGCGCCGTACGACGGCACTGTTGCGATTCAGGTGCAGAGCCTGCCCGTGGCGGGAGAGAGCGCCCCGACGCTGCGGGTGACGCATGCCGGCGACGCCTCGTCCCGGGGGACGCAAGATGCGAAGTTCGGCAACCAAACGGTCACATGGCACGTCAAGAAAGGGAGGAACGATTTCGAGGTGCGGCTGTTCGACGGGGCGAGCGGGCAGCGGCTGGCTTACCTGCTGACCTCCTCCTTCGAAGTCGCGCCGGATGCGTACGAAGTGAACGACAAGCCTTACCAAGCCTACACGCTGGCGCCCCGGTCGCAGCGGATCGTAGGGAACTTTCACCGGACGAACGACGAGGATTGGTACGCAATCCGCTTCGAGGCCGGAGGGACGCTCAAGCTGTCGGCGACGGCGGATTCGGCGCGGCTGGACCTGGGGCTTGCCTACGAACGGCAGGGCGGTACGCTGCTCGAGGAGGACGAGAACGGCGAAGGGGAGGGCGAGGCCTCCCCGCCCATCAACGTAACGCCGGGCACGTATTACATCCGCGTGCGCAACGCGATCTCGGCCCAAGCCAGCCCGGTGCCGGCGCAGTACGCGCTGAACGTTCAGTTCGAGACGCGGCACACGGATCCGAACGAGCCGAACGACAAAGCGTACACGGCGACGAACGTCTCGCCGGGCTCCGGTTATTCCGGGGTGATCGGCAAAGCGGGCGACGCGGATTGGTACCAGCTGCGGATCAGCGGCGAGCGGCTGACGACGCTGCGGATCGGGGGCATCCCGGCGGGCATCGTCATGAAGGCGGAGCTGTTCGATAAGCGGTCGCAGCCGCTCTACGTGCTGCAGTCCGCGCCGGGAGCCGCGTCCATGTCGCGGGAGAAGGTGCTGGCGGCCGGCTTGTATTACATCAAGGTGACCGCGAGCGCCCCGTTCGACAAGCAATACTATGGACTACGGGTTACGGCCGAGACGCTGGCCGCCGGATTCCGGGACATCGGCGGCCATTGGGCCGAATCGGCGGTCACGGCGCTCCGGAAGCAGGGGATCGTCGGCGGCAGCGGGGCGTACCGGTTCGAGCCGGACCGGCCCGTAAGCCGGGCGGAGGCGGTATCGATGCTGACGCGGGCGTTCCCGCCCGCCGCGGGCGGCGCGCGCGCGCTGGTATTCCGCGACGTCGGTGCGGGCCACTGGGCGTACGCGGCGGTCGCGAACGCCTCGCACGCCGGCTGGATCGGCGGGTATCCGAACGGGACGTTCGGACCCGGACGCCCGATCTCGCGCGAAGAGATGGCCGTCGTGCTGCTGCGCGCGCTGAACGTGCGGACCGCCCGCCCGGCCGGGCCGGCCTTCGCCGACGTGCCCGCGGACCGGTGGTCGTCGCCGGCAGTCGCCGCCGTCAAGCGGCTCGGGCTGATGGGCGGCTACGCCGACGGACGGTTCGAGCCGGAGCGCGGCGCGACCCGGGCCGAATTCGCCGCGGTGCTGCTGCGGGCTTTGAACGCCGGGAATCTAGGAGAGAATAGGGAGTCATGAACATGGAACAAGTCGCCGCAACGGCCGGCATGCATGCCTTGCTGTCGATCGTCATCGAGCTGTTCAGCATCGCGCTGGCCTGGATCGTCCTGCAGGAGCTGAAATGGGACACGATTCTGAAGCGTCCCCGCGGAGGGCAGGCCCGTTTGCTGCAGATCGTCCTGTCGATCGTGCTCGGCCACGGATTCGCGTCTTTCGTGCTGGCTTACTGGAACTGGTCGGGGCTGCTCAAGGGCATTGTCGAATAACAACCCGGAAACATGTAAACAATGGGGAATAGATAACGGTCCGAAAGTCGAAATCGCTTGCGAATGATATAAAAATGGGCCAAAAATAGGTCAAAAATCCGTCTTTCGACAGGCAGAAAATAACGCTTGTCGATTCCTGTAAGCGGATGGTAAGATGTAATTTGGGTATGGATCGATCTACCAAATATTTCCTCAATTAAAAGAATCTACTGCACGCGGAGGGAAACCTTAAGATGAGCAAAATAATCGTCCGCGGCGGCAAGCGACTATCCGGATCTGTCCGCGTAAGCGGCGCAAAAAACGCCGTACTGCCGATTCTCGCTGCCACGTTACTCGCCCAGAACGGCGAAAGCGTCATCCACGACGTACCTGATCTCGATGATGTCATGACCCTTCAACAAGTGCTTTCCGCGCTGGGTGGAAAGCTGACATATGATAATGAGACCATGCGCATTTCCGCTGAACGGCTCGTATCGTTCGAAGCCCCGTACGAATGGGTGCGCAAGATGCGCGCTTCGTTCCTCGTCATGGGGCCGCTTCTTGCCCGCCTCGGCCGCGCCCGCATCGCCCTTCCCGGCGGCTGCGCTATCGGCACCCGTCCAATCGACCAGCATCTGAAAGGCTTCGAAGCGATGGGCGCGGAGATCGTGCTCGGCCAAGGCTTCATTGAAGCGCGTTCCGAAGGCAGGCTGAAGGGCGCCAAGATCTATCTGGACGTCGCCAGCGTCGGCGCCACGGAGAACATCATGATGGCGGCCGCGCTCGCGGAAGGCATCACCACGATCGAGAACGCGGCCAAGGAGCCGGAGATCGTGGATTTGGCCAACTACCTGAACGCCATGGGCGCGATCGTCCGCGGCGCGGGCACGGGCGTGATCCGAATCGAAGGCGTCGAGACGCTCAGCGGCGTTGTGCATACCGTGATCCCCGACCGTGTGGAAGCGGGTACTTATATGATCGCGGCGGCCATGACCGGCGGCGACGTGCATATCGAGGGCGCGATCGCCGACCATCTGGCGCCGGTGATCTCGAAGCTGCAGGAAATGGGCGTCGGCGTCGTCGAGACGGACAGCGGCATCCGCGTCACGGCGGCCAAGCGGCTGAAGTCCGTGGACGTCAAGACGCTGCCGTACCCGGGCTTCCCGACCGACATGCAGTCGCAGATGATGGCGCTGTTGATGATTTCCGAAGGCACGAGCATCGTAACGGAGACGGTATTCGAGAACCGGTTCATGCACGTGGAAGAGTTCCAAAAGATGAACGCGCATATTAAAGTGGATGGCCGTACCGCGATCGTCACCGGCGGCACGCGGCTGACCGGTGCCAAAGTCACGGCGACCGACCTGCGCGCCGGAGCCGCGCTCGTGTGCGCGGCGCTCTGCGCGGACGGCGAGAGCGAGATCAGCGGCATCCATCACGTGGACCGCGGATATGTCGACATTACGGGCAAGCTGGCGGCGCTGGGCGCGGACATCTACCGCGATCAAGAGGCGGAAACGGCTCAACCGCTCTACGCCAAGGTGCTGGAAGGCGTGGCCGCGGTGCTCGAAGAGCCGGAACCGGCGATCGTGGCGGCGCGGGCGCAAGAGCCGGCGAAGCGGGAGAAAGAGCTGCCTCGCATTAAAGCGCAGCCGACTTGGGCGTAACCCTCCGCCTACCAAAAGACCCTATTTTCACTCCTCTTTCGGGAGAAGCGAAAATAGGGTCTTTTCTCGTTTGCACGCCAGACCGGCCGGGTGAAAGCCCGATTCGCGGTACTATCCTATCTTTTCGGTTCATAGACTGTAGTAGGCGGGAAGGAAGGACTCTACAATCGAAGCCGCGAAAGGAGCCGCGCATGAAACGGGCAAGATGGAGGACGGGACGCTCTTATCGTCGTCGATTATGGACAAGGGGCTGGTGGTTCGGGTTTCTATGGGGGCTGCTGCTCGTGCTTCTCGTGAAGGCCGCGGTCCACTGGCTGTCGCCGAACGCGGCCGCGTCCGAGCGCGAGGAGGCGTCATGGACCGCGGCCGAGTCGGCGCGGCCTGAGCAAGAGGCCGAGACCGCCGCGCCGGCGCCGCAAGGCGGCTCGAACGCCAGGGCCGGGGCCGCAGCGCGGCCGGATATGCCGGCGGCGGCCGGTGCGGAGGACGCCGGCGCGGGGGACGCGGACAAGCAGGTCAAGCAGCTGAGCGCGTATGATCGGCTGTGGGTGTCGGTGTATCTGACGAAGGACAAACGGATCGAACATATACCGATCGAGCTGTACGTGCGCGGGGTACTGGCCGGCGAAATGCCGGTCGACTTCGAGCTTGAGGCGCTCAAGGCGCAGGCCATCGCCGCCCGCACGTACATCTACCGGCGGCTGCTGACCGGGGACCGGAGCGGGCTCGGCGGAGAGCGGGAGCGGGAAGCGGACGTGGACGACACGGTCATGAACCAGGCGTACGTCTCGCTGGGCGAGCTGCTGAAGCGGTGGAACGGGAGAGAGAAGGACGCGAACCTCGGCAAGCTGAACGAAGCGGTGGAGCAGACGAAGGGGCTGATCGTCACCTACGGCGGGCAGCCGATCGAGGCGTCGTTCTTCTCCACGAGCAACGGCTACACGGAGAACGCCTCGGATTACTGGGATCTCGACCTGCCGTACCTGCGGAGCGTGGCCAGCCCGTGGGACAAGGCGATCTCGCCGAAGTACGAGCAGACCGTGACGATGAAGCTGAAGGACGCGGCGGCGAAGCTCGGCCTGACGACGGCCGAGGTCCGGAGCATGCGGCTCCTGGGCACGACGCCCGGCGACCGGGTGAAGGACGTCAGAGCCGGCGGCAAGACGCTGACCGGTAGAGAGATTCGCGAGAAACTGTCTCTCGCTTCTTCCGATTTCTCGTGGACGATCGACGGAAATGAGATATCTATCACGACGAAGGGCTACGGCCACGGCGTCGGCATGAGCCAGTGGGGCGCTGACGGCATGGCCAAGGAAGGCGCAACGGCGCGGGAAATTCTGGCGCACTACTACACGGGCACGAAGGTCGTGCAGGCGTCCGGCGTGCTAGACTAGCGCGCGAACCGCTAGTTCTAACAATCTCAAAAAATGTCAATCCCTCACGTATAAACTGCTAGGTTGTGGCAACAATGGCTAGTGAGGTGATTGAACAATGAGTGATAACAAATCCAAGTTCAATGAAGAAGCTCCCAAAAACGTTCTGGGAGGCAATGCCGTCAAACCGTCTGCGTGGAGAAAACTGATGGCTAAAAAATGGGCAGCACCATCAGCGTTTCTAGCCGCCGCAGCAATCATCGTAACCTTAATGTGGCTCTATGGGGGAGCCGGGGAGACAGAGAAACCGGCCAGCACGACCGTAGATACCACGCAAGAGGGAACGGATGAGCAAACGCTCGACGAGCAGCCGCCGGCAGAGACCGACAAGGCGATCCAGCAATCGGCGAGCGAAGTCATGAAATGGCCGGGCGACAAGAGCCAGCTCGACGTCGTAGCGCCGTTCTACGATGCCAAGGCCAGCAACGAAGACCGCCTGGCCGCTTGGGTCGACGGTCCGGACAACACGCTCGTTCCGAACATGGGCGTCGACCTCGGCAAGGACGACAAGGCGTTCGACGTCATGGCAGCACTCAGCGGCGTCGTTACCGTCTCCGAGAAGAATCCGGTCAACGGCAACGTGGTGCAAATCAAGCATGCCGACGGGCTCGTGACGATTTACAACAGCCTGAGCGACGTGCAGGTCAAAGTCGGCGACGAAGTGAAGCAGGGCGACGTCATCGCCAAAGCGGGCCGCAGCGAGCTGGAGAAGGACCTCGGCGTCCATCTGCACTTCGAAGTGCGCAAGGACGGCAAGCCGGTTAACCCGGCCACGCTGATCGAAACAGCGAGCGCGGACGCGCAGCAATAAGCGTTACGGCAAGGCGGCAACCGGCCGCGAACCCTTCCGAAGGCGGGAATTTCCCGCCTTCTTTTTTGCGTTTCGGAGACTTGTTTGAAAATAATCGCAATTCTTGGGCTTGTCACGCTTGGACATAAAGAATATATACCCGTACCCCTCATATAATGTACCAAACTATCTCGAGTAGGGAGGCGGGAGCGTGCACGATTACATCAAAGAACGGACCATAAAAATCGGCCGTTGCATCGTCGAGACGAAGCATACGGTACGAACGATCGCGAAAGAATTCGGCGTCTCCAAGAGCACGGTGCACAAGGATTTGACCGAGCGCTTGCCGGAGATCAATCCCGATCTGGCGGACCAGGTGAAGCATATCCTGGAATACCACAAATCGATCCGGCACCTTAGGGGAGGAGAAGCCACCAAGATCAAGTATAAGAAGAGCTCCGGACGCAAGCGCGAAGTCCTGGCCGCGGCAAAATCGTAAGCGATTTTTTCTACAAAAATAGAGGATTTTCGTACCCTTCAGCGAATACTATACGGGATGTGGATTGCACTCGACTATTATTCGCGCTGGAGGACTTCAGACTTATGTTTAGCAAGGATATCGGGATAGACTTGGGAACGGCAAATGTGTCCATTCACGTGAGAGGGAAGGGCGTCGTACTGGATGAGCCTTCGGTCGTGGCGATCGAAAGCGAAACCAAGCGCGTGCTTGCCGTGGGTGAAGAAGCGTATCGGATGGTAGGACGGACCCCTGGAAACATCATTGCCATCCGACCGCTTCGCGACGGCGTCATCGCCGATTTTGAAATTACGGAAATCATGCTGAAGGCCTTCATTGATCGCGTCGGCGGCCGTTCCTGGTACAGCCGCCCTCGCATTCTTATTTGCGCGCCGACGAACATCACGTCCGTCGAGCAAAAAGCAATCCGGGAAGCCGCGGAGCGCAGCGGCGCCAAGGACGTGTTCCTCGAGGAAGAACCGAAAGCGGCCGCCATCGGCGCCGGCATGGACATTTACCAACCGAGCGGCAACATGGTCGTCGACATCGGCGGCGGCACGACGGACGTGGCGGTGCTCTCGATGGGCGACGTCGTTACCGCGTCGTCGATCAAGGTCGCAGGGGACAAGTTCGACGAGGCGATCTCGAAGTATATCAAAAACAAGTACAAGCTCCTGATCGGAGAACGGACAAGCGAGGACATCAAGATCAAGATCGGCACTGTGTACGACAATGGGTTCCGGGACGAGATCGATATCCGCGGGCGCGACATGGTCACGGGCTTGCCGCTGACCGTCACGATCTACTCGGACGAAGTGCGCGAGGCGCTCTGGGAACCGGTATCCTCCATCGTCTCGGCGGCCAAATCCGTGCTGGAGCGGACGCCTCCGGAGCTCTCGGCAGACATCATCGACCGCGGCGTCATCCTGACGGGCGGCGGCGCGCTGCTGGGCGGTCTGGACGCGCTGCTCGCGGAAGAACTGAAGGTGCCGGTGCTGATCGCCGAAGATCCGATGCACTGCGTCGTGAAAGGGACAGGCCTGCTGCTTGACCATCTGGACCGCACGCCTCGGCGGGCGGGAGCCTCCAAGCGTTAGCATCGAACCGCATAGACGCGAATAGATCGACAGCCGGTGTTCGGGTAGGGCGCCATAGGGGGGCGCGCCGAGGGGCATCGGTCGCAGAATAGGTCTTCAGGCATAGATCCCGTCTATTCAACGCGAAGCGGCGTTATCCGATATTATCGGTAGGATAACGCGCGCGATCGGATCGATCGGCAAGCGCCAGGAGGTTTCGCCATGCTAAGAGGACTGTACGCGGCTGCGGCGGGAATGATTTCGCAGCAGAACAGGCATGATACCATCACCAACAATATCGCCAATATGAATACGCCGGGCTATAAACAGAACTATGCGGTTACCCATTCTTTCCCGGATATGCTCCTTCGTATGACGGGGTCGCGGGACGTGGACAACGGCCAAACGGTCGGCAGGCTGAGCACCGGCGTCTTCGCCGAAGAGAGCCTGCAGGTCAACTTGCAAGGGGATCTGATGCAGACGAACCGCTTCAGCGATTTCGCCATCGTCTCGGACATCCAAGTGCCGGGCGTGGCGTTCGATGCCTCCGGCAAGGCGCTGACGGCCGACGGCGGGGTGATCTTCCAGCCGCAAGCGTTCTTTGCGGTGCAGAACAGGGACGGCGAGACCCGCTATACGCGCGACGGCCAGTTCCAACCGGACGAGCAGGGTTATCTGACGATGCCGGACGGCTCCCGGGTGCTCGGCGCGGACGGTCGGCCGTTCCGGCTGCCGGACGGCGTCACGGTCAATGACCTGGCGATCACAGCCGACTACCGGCTCGTGAATCCGCTGACGGGCGCGAGCGCGGGACAGCTGCTCATCGCGCGCGTGGACGATCCGAACAAGCTCGTCCGCGAAGGCGACGGCAAGTTCAAGCTGGCGGACGGCGAGACGGGCGTGCGTCCCGTGAACGCGGGAGACCGCGTCGAAGTGCGGCAGGGCTACGTGGAGCGATCCAACGTCGACGCCGCCCAATCGATGGTCGACCTCATGTCGGCGGCGCGCGCGTACGAAGCGAACCAGAAGGTCATTCAGTTTTACGATAAAAGCATGGATAAAGCGGTCAATGAAATCGGACGCGTCTAACGCGGCGTACTGGCGCGCAAGGCAGGGGAGGCTATGGGAATGAACGGCTCGATGATCAGCGCGATGGCGTCCATGAGCGGCTTGCAGCAGAAGCTCGACATGCTGGCGGACAACATCGCGAACGTGAATACGGTAGGCTACAAACGAAAGGTCGGCACGTTCGAGGATCTGCTGACGACGCTGAAGGAACAGCCCCAAGCGTTCGAGCAGCCCGGACGGCTGACGCCGCTCGGCTTCAACCAAGGCTGGGGCTCGCGTCTTACGATGATCGAACCGGACTTCTCCCAAGGGCCGCTTCGGCAGACGGATCAACCGTTCGACGTCGCCATCGAGGGCAACGCGTTGTTCCAGGTGCAGGTCGACGAGGCCGGGCACCTCGCCTACACGCGCGGCGGCTCGTTCGATACGACGTTTACCCGCAACGGCATCAATATATTGACGACGAAGGACGGCTATCCGGTCTCCTCCGCCGATAACCAAGCGATTGAAATCCCGCCCGACGTCCAAGACGTCCGAATCGACGCCTCCGGCATCGTCTTCGGCACGCTTCCGGGCGGCACGATCATGCAGCTCGGCCGGCTGAAGCTGGTGCAGGCGGACAAACCGGGACTGCTGACGCAGGTTGCGGACAATCTGTTCGCGGTGGCTGACGGCGTACAGGCAAGCGACGTCCTGCATGACGTCACGGCCGGTGCCGGATCAAAGATCGCCATCAAGCAAGGATACCTCGAACAGTCCAACGTCGTTTTAGCCGACGAAATGACGGACTTGATCAGTGTGCAGCGGGCCTATCAACTCAGCGCCAGAGCCTTGACCTCAAGCGATACAATGATGGGACTGGCTAACAATCTGCGCGCTTAGGAAATGAGTGAATGCCTATGGATTCAAAAAAAGAAACGGCCGCCGGCCTGGAAAGCATCGCGCCCGCGGAGCGGGGCGGCCTGACTGGACCGGCGTCAGATAAAGCCCGCAGCGGCGCTAGGCGGCCGGAGCGGGAAGCCGGCTCGGCGAAGGCGAAAGCGAAGCCGCGCAAGAAACGCCATCCGGCGGTGCGCGCGCTGCGCTGGACGCTGCTGAAGAGCATTGTGCCGGTGCTGTGCATCCTGGCCGTGCTCGGCGGGATGTATATCGGGTATGCAGTGCTCGGCAAGCACCCGGGGAGCGAAATTTTCCAAATCGCGACATGGAAGCATATGTACGACTTGGTTTTTGCGGGCTAGACGCCGCAAGAACGCATGAAAGCCTGCCAGGTTTCTCCGGGCAGGCTTTTTTGCGTTTCGGGATCAGGCGCCTTGGACCGCAGCCTAGGCGATTATGGTTTCACGGTGACGCGGATGCTGACCGTCTTGCCTTCCAGCGTGCCGCGGATGTACGTGGTGCCTTTGGCGGCCGCGGTAATGACGCCGTCCTGAACGGTGGCGACCCGGTTGTTGCCGGTCGTCCACGCGGCGGCTTTGGTGACGTCGCCGTTACGGCCGCCCTCGTACTCGCCGGTCACTTTCACCGCTTGGCTCGCGCCGGGCGCAAGCGTCAGCGTTTTAACCGTCGGGATCAGCTTCTTCAGCTTCCCGACGACGGTGATAGAGAGGACGACGGACTTGCCTTGGTAGGAGCCGGTCAGCTTGCCCGTGCCTTCTTTTAACGTCTTAATGGAGCTTCCCTTGACCGCCGCCAGCGCTTCGGGATCCATCGTCCAGTTCATTTTCGACGTGAGCGAGACGGACTTGCCGCTCTTGTAGACGCCAGTGACTTTAAGCGTATAGCTGCGTCCCGGGCTGAATACGGGCGCGCTGTTGTCGACGAGCAGCTTCTTGATTTCTTCCTCGATCGTGACGCGTACCGTCGCGGACTTCCCAAGGTAGGAAGCGGTCAGCGTGACCGAGGACGCTTGGATGCCCTTCACGTTCGGCGTCTTGACGATCAGGTTCGGCGACGAGCTCTTCCACGTCACGAGCGATGTGACGTCTTCTTCGTCGCCGCTTGCGTAGGTCATCGTCATGGCCGGGAGCTTCGCTTCTTTGCCGAGCACGACGGACAGGTTCGATTGGTCGGCCGTCAGCAGCAGCGGCTGCTCGTGCACGGTGACCTTGATCGTCACGGTTTTGGACCGGATGCTGCCGGTCAGCGTGGCGGTGCCGGTCTTCTTCGCTTTCCATTTGCCGTCGACTTTAGCGAACACGTCCGTGTTGCTGCTGGTCCAATTGACGAGGCTCGAGACGTCCACCTTCTCGTCGGCGAGGGTCGTCGCCGTAATCTTCGGCAGCGTAACGGCGTCATCCAGGAACACGTCGATCGCGTCCTTCGCAGCTGTCATGCTCGCGACCGTCGGGTAGACCGTGACGTTCACTTGCTGCGTGACGCCCTTGTAGGACACCTTGATCACGGTGCTCCCGATCCCCTTCGGCGTGACGACGCCTTTATCGACCGTGGCGGCATAGACGTTGCTGGACGTCCAGTCGGCGATGTCCGTAACGGTAATCGGTTCTTCGCCGCCGTTTTGGACGACGGCCGTGAACGCGACCGGCTCGTCCTTCAGCGTCAGGTTCTGGTCGTCCTTCGGCGTCAGACGCATCGCTTCATAGGCCGGGCGGACGACGACGGTCACGCTGCCGCTCGCGCCGAGGTAAGTCGAGGTGATCGTGGCGGTACCGTTGCCGACGGGCGTGACGACGCCCTTGTCGACCGTGACGACGGACGCGCTGCTGGTCGTCCAGGCAGCTTCGCTTGTCACGTCCTCCGTGGCGCCTGCCGTTGTCAGCGCCGTGGCCGTCAGCGATTTGGCGTTATCGCCGTACGTGAATTCCATCAGGCCGCCCGGCATGACCGAAAGCGACTTGTACGGCGACGTCACGGTCAGCTTGACCGTGTCCGAGCGGCCCTTGTATTTGGCGGTAATCGTCGTCGTGCCGGCCGTGAGCAGCGTGATCTCGCCGTCCTCGACGGTCGCGACGCCCGTGCTGGAGCTGGTCCACGCCGCGTCTTTCGTGACGTCCCGGTCGGACGAACCGCTCTTCGCGGCGGAGAGGCCGTAGGCGAGCTTGTCGCCGAGCTTGACGTCAACCGCGGAATCTACGGCCGAGCCGTCATTCTTGATCGTCACGCTGTCATATAAATAATCAACGGAGACGGGCAAAGACACCTTGAAGCCCTTGTACGTCGCGGTAACGGTGGCGGACCCCTTGGCGACCGCGGTGAGCAGGCCGCTCGTCACTTTGACGATCGCGGAGTTCGAGGTGGACCAGGCGGCATCCGTCGTGACGTTCTTCAAGGAAGCGGAGCCGGAGATCGAGGCGAGCGCGTCCAGCTGCAGCGCGTCGTCGTCGATATAGAGGCGGGCCGGGGACGGCGGGTTGTCGAAGGAAAGGCCGGTGACGGTATCCTCGGCGTAAGCGAGACTTGCGAAGGAAGACAGCGTCAGGACGATGGCGAGCAGGGCCGTAAGCCAGGGCTTGAATGGGACGGGAGCGGCAGATGCGTTCTTGCGCATGCGGATTCAATACCTCCAAGTACGTGAATGTGCCCTTATTAATAGAAGCGTTTTTTGCAGACCGTGCGGCTTCGATGGCAAAGGGCGAACGGGACGCCGGCGAAAGGCCGGACAACCGGTTCGTCTAGTCTCTTTAATTAACGGCTCGGAGGGCCGGATTATGAAGGCATGACGCGATTTCTGACAAAATTAGTTTAACGTACAGGCGGGGCGGCCAGGCGGCGGGGAAGCGACCGGCGCCGGAGAGGGCCCTCGGGGGCAGGTTTTATTTTTTCCAGCGTAGCGGTATAATGGGTAAGAATGTCTGTCGCGCCAGGGGGACCGGAATACGCGGGCTTTCCCTGAACGGCAACGACCCGGGCCATCCATGCCCCCGCCTGCCGTCCGAGCAAGCCGATCGCCCTTAGTTCATAAGGAGGCGTAAGCATTTGATGAATGTTCCGAATTTGCTCACCCTGCTGCGATTCGCGCTCATTCCCGTGTATGTGGCCGTGTTCGTCTCGGACGTCACGAATCATATGAAATGGGCGTTCCTGGTCGTGGTGCTGGCCGGGCTCACCGATATTTTGGACGGGTATCTGGCGCGCAAGTACGGGCAAGTGACGACGGTCGGGTCTATGCTGGATCCGCTGGCCGACAAAGTGATGATGATCGTCGTGATCCTGTCCCTGCTGCTGACGGGCCATATTCCGTGGAGCGCGGGAGCCGCGATCTTCGTTCGGGACGCGGGCATGATCGCGGGATCGGCGTATTTTCACTTTCGGGGGAAAAAGACGGTACCCGCTAACTGGATGGGCAAGCTGACCACGGTGCTTTACTACGCGGCCATCTTCTTCATCTTCTTTGAAATGCCGTGGGCGCGGACGTATCTATGGGGCGTCATCGCTTTCTCCTTCGTCACGACTTCCATTTACATCGGGCTGTTCTTGGCGTTGAACCGCGAGGAGAAGAAGGCGGAGGACCGCGGCGTCCCGGCCGGGGACAACGGAGAGAACCACGCGCGAGAGGCTTAGGGTGAACGTAAAAAGGAGACTGAACGCAGGCGTGAAGCGGCGCGCTCAATCTCCCTTATCTTAACCCCCACGACTGCAGTTCGTGTAGGATGGCCTTATTGTGGCACAATAATAAGCAATTTATAACACGCAGGACGAAAGGGAGTTCGCGAATGCTCGATATTCAACAAATCCAGGAAATCATTCCGCATCGGCCGCCGTTTCTGCTGGTCGACCGCATCCTCGAGGTGGAGGACGGCAAGCGCGCGGTCGGGCTGAAGAACGTCACGATGAACGAGCCGTTTTTCACCGGCCATTTTCCGGCGTACCCGGTCATGCCGGGCGTGCTGATCGTCGAGGCGCTGGCGCAGGTCGGCTCCGTCGCGATCCTGAAAGTGGAAGCGAACCGCGGCAAGATCGGCTTCTTCGCCGGCATCGACAACTTCCGCTTCCGCGGCCAGGTAACCCCGGGCGATACGTTGATCCTGGAAGTGGAGATCACGCGTCTCAAAGGGCCGATCGGCAAAGGACAAGCTACCGCCAAAGTCGGAGACAAGATCGTGGCCGAAGGCGAAATTATGTTCGCGCTGAAGGATCCGGAATAAGAATTGACGGTTCCGCGGCCTTCGGCGATTGAATGATATCAAATAAAAAAACCTATGGAGAGGATGCTGGAGATGAACCAAACTGCTGTTGCACGCTACGAGGCTTGGCTTGCTGATCCTTCGATTGACGCCGCTACGAAAGAAGAACTGGCAACTCTTCGGGGGAACGACAAGGAAATCGAGGACCGCTTCTACCGCGATCTGGAGTTCGGCACCGGCGGCCTTCGCGGCGTGATGGGCGCCGGCACGAACCGGTTGAACGTCTACACCGTCGGCAAAGCGACGCAAGGCCTGGCGAACTGGACGCTGACCAAATCGTCGTCGCCGTCGGTCGTCATCGCCCACGATTCGCGCAACAATTCGCCGGAGTTCGCCCTGGACGCCGCGCTCGTACTGGCCGCGAACGGCGTCACGGCGTACTTGTTCCGAGGGCTTCGCCCGACGCCGCAGCTGTCGTTCGCCGTTCGCGCGCTGAAGGCGACGAGCGGCATCGTCATCACGGCCAGCCACAATCCGCCGGAGTATAACGGCTACAAGGCGTACGGCTCCGATGGCTGCCAGCTCGTGCCGGCTGACGCGGAGCAGGTCATCGGCGCGATCCAAGCCGTGACCGGGTTCGATCAAGTGAAGCGGATGAGCCGCGAGGAAGCCGAAGCGAAGGGGCTGCTCCGCTGGCTGGGCGACGCGGAGGACCAGGATTACGTGCGCACGGTCGCCGCGCAAAGCCTGAACCGCGAACTGCTGCAAAACGGGCTCGGCGATGCGCTGACGGTCGTCTACACGCCTCTCCACGGCGCGGGCAACATGCCGGTCCGCAACGTGCTTGCAGCTGTCGGTCTCTCCAATGTGCATATCGTGAAGGAGCAGGAGCAGCCGGACGGGTATTTCAGCACGGTCAAGTCGCCGAACCCGGAAGAGCGCGAAGCATTCACGCTGGCCATCAAGCTCGGACAGGAGATCGGCGCGGACCTCATCATCGGCACGGACCCGGACAGCGACCGGATGGGCGCGGTCGTCCGCAACAACGAAGGCGAGTTCGTCGTGCTCTCGGGCAACCAGTCCGGCGCGATCATGGTCCATTACTTGCTCGGCACGCTGAAGGAGCGCGGCCAGCTGCCGGCGAACGGCGCCGTCATCAAGACGATCGTGACGAGCGAGATGGGCGCGGACATCGCCAAATCCTACGGCGCGGCGGTCATCAACACGTTGACGGGCTTCAAATATATCGGCGAGCAAATGACGAAGTTCGAGCATACCGGCGAGCATTCCTTCCTGTTCGGCTACGAGGAAAGCTACGGTTACCTGGCCGGCACGTACGCCCGCGACAAGGATGCGGTCGTTGCGTCGCTGCTCATCAGCGAAGCTGGCGCGTACTATAAGAGCCAAGGCAAGACGCTGTACGACGTGCTGCTCGAGCTGTACGCGCAGTTCGGCTACTACCTGGAGGGCCTGGAGTCCCGGACGCTCAAAGGGGTGGACGGCGTGCAGAAGATCGCCGGCATCATGGCAGACTGGCGCGACAACCCGCCTGCCGAAGTGGCCGGCGTGCGCGTAACGCAGGTGCTGGATTACCTGCCGGGCATCGAAGGTCTGCCAGCCGAGAACGTCCTGAAGTATTTGCTGGAGGACGGTTCGTGGTTCTGTCTGCGTCCTTCGGGCACGGAGCCGAAGATCAAAGTGTATTTCGCCGTGCGCGGCCAATCGCTGAGTCATTCGCAGGATGTCATCAAGGCGCTGAAGGATGCCGTTATGGCGCGCGTCGACAGCAAGGCTTAAGCAGAAGCTTCCTGGCGGGGCGCAAGCCCCGCCAGGATTTATATTAAGGAGTGGAAGTTGTGCGTCCGAATTGGCACCAATGGAATCGCAAGGCAGTCGCCGTATTAAGCGTCCTGATCATCATCGGCATCATCGCGGCCATCCCCGTCGGCGCGGAGCGCTGGAAGGTCGAGCGTTCGTCCAAGCAAGTGGAGCTCGTGTTCGACTACCGGGACCTGCTTCAAGTAGCGGCTTATAAAAATCATCCGCAGCAATACGTGCGGGACGAGCTGGTCAAGATGAAAGCGGCCGGCATCGGCTCGATGGCCGTCTACGAAACGTCGCTGCAAGAGCTCAAATGGGGCGGGCGCATCTCGCTGTACAGCTCGGCCACGCTGAGCGACCTGCAGGGCAAGCCGCTGAAGCAGGACGAGAATTACACGTACCTGCTGTTCAATTCCAAGCAGGATGAAGACGCGCTTCGCCCCGTGATCGAGAACACGTTCAAGCAATGGGGCATCGCCACGGCGCCGTGGAGCTTCAAGGACAATAACGGCCTCAAGATCGAGACGCCGGTCGAAGACGCCATGCTGAAGACGATGCAGCCGGACCCGGCCGCCGTTCAAATGCTTCACGACGCCGGCTTCCGCATCGTGCCGCGCTTGTCCGACCGCATTCCGTACAACGCCGAAGACGTGGACAAGCTGTTGGCGTCCTACGAGGCGCTCGGCGTCACGCGGATCCTGTTCGACGGCAACGCCGTCAAGGGCTTTGCGGACAATGCCGAGAAGAAAACGCTGACGCATTTCGCCGAGACGCTCAACAAGCATGGTATCGGAATCTCGACCATTGAGAATTCTAAGCCTCAGCAGGGCTTGGGCACGCTCGCGTACCTGACGCATTATAATGTAGCCCGGTTGTACTCGCTCCCGGACAAAGATGCCGCGGCCATGAAGCCGATCGACATCGCGGACCGGTTCCAGCTGGCCGTGAAGGACCGCAGCATCCGGATGTTCTACATTAATGCCGCGCCGGCCAGCAATGCCGCGAAGTCGTCCATCACGGATCCGATGGACAACATCTACAAATCGCTGCAGGGCAAGGACGGCTTCCTCGCGAAGCTGGACGAGCTCGGGTATAAGCCGGGACCGGCCTTGCCGTTCGAATACGAGTCGCCGTCTTGGCTGAAGCCGCTGAAGGCGCTCGTCGCGCTCGGGGCGATCGCGTTCATCGCGCTGCTGATCCAAGTCTTCTTGCCGGGCGTCGCCATTCCGGTATTCGTGATCGGCTTGGTCGGCAGCGCGGGGCTCTACGTACTGTCCAAGTCCGTTTTCGAGCAAGGCTTGGCGCTCGGCGCCGCGATCAGCGCGCCGACGCTGGCCATGATCTGGGCGATCCGCCGCGTGCGGACGCATACCGTCGGCAACCGCCGGCCGATCGGCGCGACGGACGGCAACGCCGCGGCCCGCGCGGACGGGCAGCTCCGCTGGTTGTTCCCCGGGATCACGGCGTGGCGCCGTCTCCTGATGGCCGTGGCCATTTTCGCGACGACGTCGGTTATCTCGCTGTGCGGTATTCCGTTCGTGGTCGGGCTATTGAACAACATCACGTACAAGCTCGTGCTGGAGCAGTTCCGCGGCGTCAGCCTGCTGCATCTCGCTCCAATCGCCTTGACGGCGCTCTACCTGCTGCTTTATACGGGCGACTCCGTCATCGGCAATATCCGGAAGCTGCTGAAGATGCAGATCACGGTGCTGTGGGTAGCGGTCGCCGCGGTCGTGGGTATGTTGGGCTTGTACTACTTGTCGCGGACCGGCAACGAGGGCTCGGCTTCGGCCATTGAGCTTGCGTTCCGCAACTTCTTGGAGACGACGTTCGGCGTGCGTCCGAGGACGAAAGAATTCCTGTTGTCGCACCCGCTCTTTTTTGCCGGATTATTCCTTGCGCTTCGCTACCGCGCGGCGTGGGTATTATTTATTGTAGGATCGATCGGCCAGCTGTCGATGGTGGATACGTTCGCGCATATTCATACGCCGCTGGCGATATCCATTATTCGCGACTTGCTCGGCCTGGTGCTGGGCGCGTTGATCGGCTTGGTGCTGATCGGCGTGTGGCAGGTCTTGGAAGGAGCATGGAAGCTATGGGCACCGCGGTTCGTCAAGGCCAAACCGGCTCCCAAATCCGTCGGGTAGTCATCTCCGGCTACTACGGGTTTCGCAACAGCGGCGATGAGGCCGTGCTGAAATCGATTCTGTTCGCGCTGGCAGAAGAAGGCGCGTCGCAGGGCGTGCGGATCGAACCGGTCGTGCTGTCGGCCGATCCGGCCTGGACGACCGCGATGTACGGCGTCGAGGCCGTCCATCGGATGAAGCTGGGCGAGATCGTGCGCGCGCTTCGCGGCAGCGACGGCCTCATCAGCGGCGGCGGCAGCCTGCTGCAGGACGCGACCGGCGCTGCGACGATTCCGTATTATACCGGCATCATCCAGCTGGCGCAGCTGCTGCGCAAGCCGACGTTCATCTACGCGCAGGGCATCGGCCCCGTGAATCGCCGGTGGATGGACCGGCTCATTCGGGGCGTGATGCGGCGCAGCGCGTACGTGTCCGTGCGCGACGCGGAATCCGCCGAGCTGCTCGGGCGGATGGGGGTGCCGCGCGACCGGATCGACGTGGTGCCCGATCCGGTCATGGCGCTGCCGCTCCCGGCAGCGCAGCCGCTTGCGGGCCATGCCGCAAGCGGGCAAGGGTCCGCCGGGGCGGAGCCGGCGGACCGGGCGGGCGCGAGCGCGCCGCCGGCGGCGGCGGGGAATTCGCCGCTGCCGGTGGTCGGCGTGTCCTTGCGGCATTGGCGCAAGGACGGGGCCGACCTGGCGCGCGCCGCCGCCGCGCTCGGCGCGCTGGCCCGCAGCCGGGCGGTGCGGCTGCGGTTCCTGCCGTTCCACACGCCGGCGGACGCCGAGGCGTCCCGGCAGGTGATCGCGCAGCTGGGCGAGCTCGGCGCCAGCGTCGCCGAAATCGCCCAGCCCGGCGACGATCCGCAGCAGATGCTGCTTGAAGTCAGCCGGTGCGACGCGCTGTTCGGCATGCGGCTGCACGCGCTCATCTATGCGGCGAATCAACGCGTGCCGCTCGTCGGCTTGTCGTACGACCCGAAGATCGACCAGTTTCTGAACCGGCTCGGGCTTAGAGCCGTCGGCACGACGGAATCGCTCGATCCCGGCGCGTTCGCGGCCGCGGTCGGCCGGCTGCTCGACGATCCGGCGCTGTGGCGGACGTCGCACGGTTCCGCGATCGACCGCTTGCAGCAAGAAGCGCGCATCCCGGCGAAACAAATCGTCTCGAAAATTCGTTAATCTAGATATAGACGCCACCACTCATCCAGTCTTTGGTTCCTGCGGACATCTAGTTATTCGCCTGAAAAACGAAGCGAAAGCGTTGTATGAGAGAGAAAATGTCGCAAAACCATGCCCAAGCACGCGAAATCGTTGCTTATTTCGTGTAAATTGCTTGAAAATGAGAGTGGAGTTTCTTTTTCAAAACGCGTATAATTCATTCCGGCGATAGCTATGAAAGGGAGATGGAAATGAGTCACGTCGTTCTCTACACCGTCGCATTCATAATTTCATTATGTCTTGCGCTGGCGCTCACCCCGCTCGTCATCAAGCTGGCTTTCAAAGTCGGGGCGATCGACAAGCCGAATCACCGAAAAGTGCATACGAAAATTATGCCGCGTATGGGCGGTTTAGGTATATATGCCGCATTTATCGGTGCATACTTCGCCATCCAACCGTTTATTCCGGAAGGTCTCTTCCGCAGCTACGATAAGAACTTAGTCAACGCGCTGCTCGCGGGCGGCTCCATCATCGTCTTGATCGGCGCCCTGGACGACCGGTTCGAACTGTCGGCGAAGGTCAAGCTGCTTGGCCAAATCATCGCCGCGTGCGTCGTCGTCTTCGGCTTCGGCGTCAAAATCGACCTGCTGAACATTCCGTTCGGCGAAGCGATGCAGCCGGTCGCGTCGTGGATCAGCATCCCGCTTACGATCATTTGGATCGTCGGCGTCACGAACGCGATTAACCTGATCGACGGCTTGGACGGGCTTGCGGCCGGCGTGTCCGGTATTGCAATCGGCACGATCCTGGTCATGGCCGCGGTCATGGGCTTCGCGCCGGTCATTCTGCTGAGCGCGCTGCTGCTCGGCGGCGTCATCGGCTTCCTGGTCTACAACTTCCACCCGGCCAAGATCTTCATGGGCGATACCGGGTCGCTATTCTTGGGCTTCGGCCTTGCGACGCTCTCGATGCTCGGCTTCAAGCAGGTCACGATGGTTTCGTTTGTGACGCCGCTGCTCATCATCGGCGTTCCGCTCTCGGATACGTTCTTTGCGATCGTGCGCCGCTGGGTCAATAAGAAACCGATTTTCGCGCCGGACAAAGGCCATCTGCACCACTGCCTGCGCGAGCTCGGGTTCAGCCACCGCCGGACGGTGCTGATCATTTACGCAATTGCGGCGTTCTTCGGGTTGTGCGCGGTTCTGCAATCGACGCTCGTCGAGTCGGACGCGGCGAATTGGATTACGTTCGGCGTTATCCTGGTCCTGGTGTTCTTCCTCCAGATCGGCGCGGAGCTGATCGGCATCGTCGACAAGTCGCGGCGGCCGCTGATCAACTTCCTGCAGCGACGGCTGCTGCGGACGGAACAATCACGTTCAAAATAACATCACATTCCGGCATGATCGAAGCTCCTTTCCCCTCGGGGAAAGGGGCTTTTTTGCGTATTTCAGCCGCGAGGGCGCCCGGGTTTTCGGCGTGCGACTAAAGTTTCGGGTGTAGGAAGCCGATAACAGAGATACATCAAACTCTGATTGTGGAATCAGTGAGGAGGCTTACCGTGATTAGGAAATTAGGCATATGGCTCGTCTTGGTGGCGCTGGTCATCCAGTTGGTGCCGGCCAGCAAGCTCGAAACCGCCAACGCCGCGACAGGCAATTTCACGTTCCCGACCGAGAGCGACCAGATTGGCTCGCCCCGCGTTACGACGGACGAACGGATTACCTTGACCGGTACGATCAACAACGTCGACCCGACCTCGATCTCGTACAGCGTGTACCAGATCATCGACCCCGCCAATCCGGATAAAGTGGGAAGCACGCGGGAGAACCTCACCAGCAACGTGTCGGTGAACGGGTTCAACGTGCAGATTTTCAATATTCAGCTCTTTCCCGGCTTGAACAAAATCACGTTCAAAGGCACGCAAGGCGGCGGAGAGGTGACCAACTCGATCTACGTAGAGTACCGCAACGGACCGATGCTGTATGATTTGACGGCGAATCTGGATGGCAACAGCTTCCCGATCGGCGATAACGGCAGCACGACCGTGGTGCAATCCAATACGTCGCGCGGCCGGGATACGGCCGATATCAGCATTACGGGCAAGGCGCCGAACGCGCAGCAGGTGACGATTATCGTCAACGGCGCGAGCAAGACGTACTCCGTCAACAGCAGCAACGAAAACTCGTTCGCCGCGGCGCCGATCACGCTGCAGAAGGGCAAGAACCTCGTGACGATTCGCGTCAAGAACGGTACGCAAGTCATCGAGACGACGCGCGACATCGCGTTCTATAACGGAAGCGTCACGTTTTACGATGTGAACCTCAACGAAATGAACGGCGGCACGACCGTGCAGTCGGCGGCGCTGGAATACAGTCCGAACTTCGTGGTGACCACGAGCAACACGCTGAAGGTCACGGGTAAAGTCATCGTGCCGAACAGCGTGTACGAGGAAATTACCGATCCATCGACGACGCCGCCGACCAAGGCGACGCTGCCTCACCCGGATCCGACCAGGTCGCTGGCTTCCTTGAAAGCGGCGATTAAGAAAGCAACGGATGCCTCCTATGCCGACCTTACGTCCGCGATTAGCAATGTGACGATCGTCGGTACGCCGTCGGCGACGGACAAGTTTTTCATCTTCCAATACGAGATCGATCTCGGCGCGATCTCGGCTAAGTCGCTGGACGTGCTGTACAACTTGAAACTGACGGCGCGCAACGAAGAAAACGCCCATTTGAATCTCACGCCGACCGAGCAGGGGACAGATGCGCTCTATTTCACGCTGCACGACAAGGATAAGCCGTACATCGGCCAAATCAACTATTTGCCGGGGTACAAGCCGAACAACTACCAAGGCATTGAAGGCGTGCCGCTCGACGGCAAAAACATTTACGGGCTGCCGGTTGGCATCGAAGTACTGGTCGGCAACCCGGCAGGTTCCGATGATGTAACCATTACGAGCATCGCGGACAATTTCGGTCATACGACGAAGCCGACGAAAGTCGGGCTGCCTTCGGCAGGCGAAACGCTTCCGTCCGGCCAATACGCCCAACGCGACATTTCCACGGTGACGCGGACCGTTAACGGCGTGCCGCAAGTGTTTACGCGCGTCATCTTGGAATTCTACAAGATGCCTTACGAAGGCACGCAGACCATTACGGTCCAAGTCGGCACGGGAAATACGGGCACCGCGAAGTTCACGATGCTCTATGGCCCGTACGTCAGCTACAACACCATCTTCGACGGTATGACGATCTTGGACGATTCGACGAACGCAGACCGCGTAATGGATCTGATTCATAATAAGCTGGGCGATTTCAAAGGCGTCTTGCAGAATATTAACAACACGGCAGAGATTAATTACGATACGGGGAACAACAAACCGCGAACGGTGTACTTCTATATCAATAACGTGCCGTTTCCGTTGAGGCCGGCCGGAGCAGGGACGGACAACACGCAGTTCGAATTGGACGATTCGGCGGATCCGGATGTCTACGTCAAAGCCCTGAACGCGTTGTTCAACGGGGAGAACGAAATCAAATTCGTGTTCCAAAGCTCGAAGAGCTACTACGAAAAAGTCGTCAAGGTCAATAAGGTGCCGACCAACCTGCCGATCATTCCGGCGAACAATTCGGGTGTCTACCCGTTCACGTTCACCGATACGATCAGCGATCCGAAGCCGATCCTGAACGATCCGAACTTCGCGAAGAACGGCGCGCTCTATACGACGACGGAGCCGTTCATGAACATTTTCGGCACGTTCGACTTTATCGACTTGGGCAAGTCAGAGCAAGCGGTGCGCGATAAAATGACATTCTTGCTGACCGCGGATAACAGCGGCCATGTACCCGCGAGCGATTATATTCTCAAAATCACGGGCGCAACGCTGGCGGCTCCGCTGACGTGGAAGCTGACGGATCCGTTCCAAATCGTCGACGGCGATACGCCGATCGGGATGTATCCGGCCAATGCCAGCATTAACGGCAACCTCGTCGTTCGCTACGATCTCGCCACGCAGGCCTTCCAATTCCTGCTCAAGAAGCAAGAACTGAACGCCGACGGCAGCTCCAGCGTCTATCTGTTTAACGTGTACAACAGCGGCGAGACCGGCCCGAAGGCGACCTATCGCCTGGAAGTCGATCCGACCGTGCTGCCGTACAAGATTCTTCGTCCGTACCTGCCGGCGGAGGGCATCGTGAACAAGAACTTCGTCGACGTCATCATCAACGCCAAAGGCGCCGACAAAGTCACGATCAATAAGCAGGCTGCCGAGAAATTCGCGTACGACGCCGACAACAATCCGGCCAACGGCATCGAATACCCGAATGCGTTCAAGGCGACCATCAATGGCCTGAAGCCCGGCGTAAACAAGATCAGCTTCACCATCGAGAGCGCGTCGGACAAAGTCAGCAATTATCTCGAAGTCACGTACACGCCGACGAACATTCCGGGCGCGCAGTTCCTGGATGACATGAAGACGTCCAACAAGATCTTCGACGGCGCGGTGACGCTGACGTTCCCGAAAGGCGCCGCACTGATCCGGAGAGACTTCAACGTTCCGGCAGATTTGAAGAACCAGGTGTTCACGGGACATAAGCTGCTGTTCGCGATCGCGAATCCCGAAGACGGCGTCGTCGACCGGCGGGAATACGACAGCCCGCCGCCGGATTTCGATTTGATCATGCAGAACTTCGGTACGCGCTTCAGAGTCTCGTTCCCGACGCGTTTCTCGAAGTCCAGCCCGGTCTATTGGATCGACGCCGGATTGGCCGACGACACGACGACGCCGACGTACGACCCGCTGAAGATGGGCGTGGATCCATACCAGTATCCGGGCGCGACCGGTCCGGGCGGCACGAGAATCCCGACCTATGACGAGCGGCCGGACGACCGCGAGCTCATCGCATCGAAGCGCGGCACGTTGTCGCTGTCGTTCGATCCGAACATCCGCAACACCGCGGGGACGATCGTGACGGTGTTCCGCTACGACGTGAAGAACAAGTTCTGGGTCAACCTCGGCGGAACCGTGGATACCAAGAAGAACACGATTACCGTTCCGTTCGACCAGTTCGGCTACTATGTCGTCGCGAAGATGACGTATTCGTTCTCGGACGTCACGAACCACCCGTATGCCCGCAACTATATGGAGGCCATCTTCTCCAAGGGCATTATGAACGCGGCCAACTTCGACGATTTCGGTGCGGACATGTATACGACGCGCGGCGAGTTTACGCGGATGGTCGTCAAGGCGATCGATATTCCGCTTAACTACGAATTAAGCAAGCCGCACTTCGACGACGTGCCGCCGATCATTAACCAAGACGCGCTGTGGGATTACAGCTACATCGAAACGGCTGCCCGCGAAGGCATCATCCGCGGCACCCAGCCGCGGGCATTCGAGCCGACGGCGAATCTCTCCCGCGGCGATGCGGCCGTCTTCTTGGCCCGCGCGCTCAACCTGAAGCTGGAGACCGATCCGAAGAAGATCGACACGGCGCTGCAGAAGTTATTTAAAGACTATGCCGACATCAACTACTATGCCAAGGCGTCCGTACTCGCCATCGCGAAGAAGGGGTACATCCAGGGTTCGCCGATCGATCCGAAAGATTTGAAGAAAGGCTATACCTTCGAGCCGAATTCCAGCCTGCTTCGCTCGGACGCGTCGATCATCATCGGTAAAATGATGGCCGACCTGAAGCGGCTCCCTAAACTCAACTGAATTGGATGACATCGGACTGCCTGGGAGAACCCCGGGCAGTCTTCTTGATCCTGCATCGATTTCTAACGTTTAGTGGAGTTCGCTATACATGGGAAATGTTATCTATCGACGTCTATAGGTCATTCGGTCTATAATTGGTAGGCGTGGTAGACGAGCCCTCCCGATTCATGCGATTTGTCGACAAATTTCTGGAAAAGCGGCGCCGAAAAAAGAAGTTAAAAGATTTTTCTCCGGCATCGCAACTTTTTAGAAACCTGTGCGTTTAAATACATGGAGACGGCGGTAAGGAAGCTTATCTGGCCTCTGATGGAGCTTGGAATGATTTGTGAATTAGCTCTTTACGCTAGTAAGTGCCCATTGTATAATGTTAAAGTGGCGTTTGGACTCTACCATTTTTTTCATGTCTTCTTTTGTTTACAAGATTCTGCGACAAGTTCTTACAAGGAGTTCTTTTTGCAGACATAATTTATATGAATATGCTCAACTCGTGAAAGGGGGTGAATCGGACAATGAGACATTCGAGCAAACAATATCCTAAACAAAACTCTCAAGACCCGAAGCAATTTAGAGGAGGAGAAAAAAAGGTTATGAAAAAAAGTTTATCCCTCGTAGTAGCAGCAGCTATGACGCTGACGACGGCGTCCGTTGCATTCGCTGACACGGCTCCAGCAACGACTGACCTGACTGCACAACAAAAGTTCGACGCTCTGAAAGAACTCGGCATCTTCAACGGTTATCCAGATGGTTCCGCAGGTCTTGACAAGCAAATGACTCGCGCTGAGTTCGCGAAAGTACTTACGAAGCTCGCTAAGCTGACGGAAAACGCAGCAGCAGCAAAAATCTACACGGACGTTCCGGCTACTCACTGGGCTGCTCCATTCATCGGCGCTTCCACGGAAGCTAAACTGATGAACGGTCTGGGCGCTAACAAGTTCGGTCCATCCGGTCAAGTAACGATCGAGCAAATCGCGAAAGTTGCTGACCTCGTTGCAGGCCTCGAGCCAGTTGAAGGCGACGTATCCGGCAAAGTGTCCGCATGGGCAAAAGGTTATGTAGCTGCAGCTGTTAAAGCCGGCCTCCTTCCTGAGCTTCCTTCCTACCAAACAAACGCAACTCGCGAATTGCTGGTAGAAGTTACTTACGACCTGGCGAAACCAGTTGAAAAAGAACTGAAAGCAGTTAAGGCAGTTCAATCCGGCTCCAAAAAAATCACGGTTACTTTCAACCATGCGGCAAGTGCTGAAGATAAAGCTCCGTTGACGTATGAACTGAAGTCCGGTCCTACTTCTTATCCTGTAACAGCAACGTACTCGGAAGACAACACGACCGCTGTACTGTCTGCTGCATACCTGCCAACTGGCGACTTCACGTTGACTGTTAAAGGCAGCGATCCGATCAACTTGAAGATCGAAGCTGAAGCAGCTAAGAAAATCGACATCACGGCAACGACGGTTCAACCGGCGGCTAACCAAGATCTGGGCGTAAAAGTTTACAACCAGTTTGGTGAAGCAATGTCCGTAAGCCCAACGATCTCTTCCTACAACGTAACGAAGGGCAAGCAACTGGGCAACGGTAACACGCTGAACCTGCAAGCAGGCGCAGCTGACGAAGCTGCTCTGAACGACAACATCCTGGTAACTGCCGTTTACCCAGCAGCAGGTCTGTCGATCAACAAAACGCTGAAAGTAACGAACGGCAGCGCAGCAACGTCGATCAAAATCGACGAAGTTAAGCCGCTGAACGGCAGCGCTCGCGTTTCCATCAACCAAACGGGTCTGGTTCTTCCAATGACGCTGGTAGATGCAAACGGCGCTACGGTTAAACTGCCTGCAGGTACTGCAACACTTGCGAATGGTCAAAACAGCCTGTCCTACGCTGGTCTGGTATTCTTCATCAGCGACAGCGCCATCGTAAATGGTTTCTCCGTTGATACGAACGGCGTAATCACGTTCAACACGCTGTCTAAAGCGGGTACTGTATATATCACGGTTACTAACCCGGCTACTCAAGCTACGGCTAACCTGGCACTGGTAGTTAACGATGTAGCGAAAGTGAAAACTTTCCAACTCGGCAACTCCGGCTCGGTCATTGTTAAAGGCGAAAAAGTTGTTCTTCCTTACACAGCTATCGATACTTTCGGCAACCCAATCGCGCCTAAGGATCTTTCGCTGGCAAACGTGAAGTTCAATGCTTTCGGCACTGAAATCACGCCTGTTAAGAACGCTAAGGGCGAACTGGAGTTCAAGTTCAACCAAACGGGCTCCACGAACATCTATGTTTATGTAGATGGCGTTCAACAAACTTCCAGCGTTGGTATCGAAGTACGCGACGAAGCTAAGTATACTGCCGTTAACGGCATCAAAGACGTAGCTACTTCGTACGAAGTCGGCGCAAGCAACGAGTTCGACCAAGACAACATCACGCTGATCGACAACTACGGTCGTGTCTCCAATGTTGCTGCAGGTCACTTCGCCGTAACAAGCAGCGCTCCTGGCATTGTCGCTTACGAAAATGGCAAACTGGTTGCTAAAGCTGCAGGTACTGCAACGATCACGGTTTCCTCTGATGCTAACACGGGCATCACGAACCACACGTTCACTGTAAGTGCTGTAGCATCCAGCTCGATCACTTCCTACGCTATCGACTCGATCGGTACGCTTTATGGTAAATCCGACGGTTCCGCGAAAGCCACTCACGCTGCGGAAGTTACTCTTGTTGGTAAAACAGCAAGCGGCGTAACGGTAGCACTGGTTTCCGACGTACCTGACTTCGTAACCGTGCTTGACGAGTCGGTCCTGAAAACAACCGGTACTTCGGTATACGGCTTGAAAGCAGGTAAAACGACGGTTTCGGCTTACTTCAACGGCGCGAAAGTTGCTGACCAAGAAGTAACGGTTTCCGAAGATGCACCGGTAGTTAAAACAGTCGAGTTCGACAAAGACGAGTACACGACGAAAGTTGGCGCTACTCCTACCGTTAAGGTAACGGTGAAAGACCAATACGGTAAAGTAATTGCGAATCCGGTTGGTTCGATCCTCGTTAACGACAAAACGATTGTTGACAACAACCTGAAAGGTCTGAAAGTTGGCAGCACGACGATTACTTACGTCGCTTCTAACAACACGCAAGACACTGCAGTAGTTGTAGTCGAAGCAGCTAACTAATAGCCGCAAAGAGAACAGGCGAGGGAAACCTCGCCTGTTTTTTTGCATTTTGTTTGCAACTTATTCATACCTTCTTCATTTCTCTACGCTATAATTAAACAAAGTTATCAAATCAGGGGCGTCGAGATATGAAACAAAACCCATCTATGACGCGTCTAATAGTGTATAGATTCCAGGAGGGATGAACGTGGCTCACAAATGGGTAAAGGTTGGCGTCGCCGCTTTAGCTAGTTCGGTTTTATTGTTTCAAAATGCGGACTTAACGGTAACGCCGGTTGCCGCAGCAGCCAGCACCAGTACGAGTTCGATTTCCAGCAAGATCGTCAAGCTGAGTTCATCGGCGTACTTGAACATACGAGATGTGCATTTCCTCATGCAGGGGCAAGGGAAGGTGCTCGTTTATTCGGTGAGCTTCACGAATAATGGCAATTCCTCGTTAAACCTCATTGATTATTGGCTTCGCGTGAAAACGAAGTCCGGTAAAACGTTTAAAACGACTCCAATTGACGCCGATAAAGACATTAAGGACATTCCGGCGAAAACCACGCAATATTTGACCTACTATACCGTTGTTGATAGCCAAACCAAACTGACGGACCTCTCCTTCCAGGTTCTGAAGTGGGATTTCTCGGTGGCCAATTACGAGCGGATGCTAGGAACGATTCAATACCCGGCGAAAGGGACCGATAAAGTCGCTGCATTTAAAGATGCGACGATGCTGTATGATCACAATAAAATTCGGAGCGCGATCAAGCAATCTTACATAACAACGGACGCCACGAATGCCTACTTGGTTGTCAATCTGCTCGTGGAGAACGTCGGCTTCCAATCCAGCGACTTAACTAAAATGAATTTCTTCGTTCAAACCGATAGTCTCTCGGTTTATAACGTCACGGCCGCCGGGTTGGATCAAACGACGACGATTCAGCCGAAGGAACGGAAAATCGTTACGCTGCATGCGACTATTCCGCTTGCCGTAGCCGGCAAGGCTTTATCGCTCGTCGTCGCACAAAACGATGAAGCTAGCAAAGTCCAACTGCCGGTAGGCGTGTTTGCTTTACCTGCGACAAAGCCGTTGGCCGCGGCTCCGGTAGGCAAGACGCGCTTGGTGTATATGTCTGGTTCTCCGACCAATACGAACGCAGGTCAAGCTTTTCTCTCTCAAGGCACGAGCAGCAAAGACATCTCGCTTGAATTCCGAATGACGAATATCGGCACGGCTTCGATTGCGAGTCCGGCACTGGACTATTTCATCGTCACGGCATCGGGCACGAGTTATCCGCTCACGTATGAAAAAGAAGAAAACGCCGTCCTCTTGCCTAAAATTGAAAAAACGATTTCGTTGGCCGGGCAAATTCCGACGAATGTCAACTTGACCAACGCCAAGCTGGTTGTCAAATCGCAAGCGACGGATAAAGAGAAGCCTTATATCATCGGAACGTATGCCCTTCAGACAGCGACGCAGCAAGGATCGCTTGGCGGATCGTTCACTTACAAAGATTTCTCCGTTAAACTCAATACGGTCCAGCGTGCTCCATCGAGCGATCACGACATCCTGGTCGCAACGCTGTCCGTTACGAATCGGAGTACGGCGACGGTACAAATTCCGAGCCTGGGCGGTTACTTTATGGTCAATGGCGTCAGGATCGGGACGGAACAAAAAGCCGTTGCTATGGATAACTCAATCACGATCGGTCCAGGGGTAACGACCGAGTTCGTCGTATATTCCGAAATTCCGTATACGACGTCTATCGATAAAATAGCATTCGTCAGCACAGAGCCTGTTCAGGACAAACCGGGCAAGCAGCTCTATCAATTCAGCGCGCAGCAGCTGAGTGTGATTCCGTCAAAAAGGCCTGAGGATACGTATGCGATTAACAGTATTGGCAAACGGTCTACTGTCAACGTTCTGCGTACAGCGATCTTTAACGGTGCGACAAAAAACAACTTCTATGCTGAATTTGAAGCGGTGAACAATGAGCTGCGTTCGGCAGCGATCGCCCCGTTGGGCGGCTATATCGTGGATCAGAAGGGGATCGTCGTACCGGTTCAATTCGCGACGGTAAAAGATAAGCTTTCTCCGAACGGGAAAGCCTTGCTGAGTGCATTTGCCTCGATTCCGAAGAGCTTCGACACAACCTCTTATAAGTTGATTTTGGGTCAAACGCTCTCGACGGAAACGGGAGGCGGGACACAAAGTTCCGGCAGCGGGGGTACTACTGGCGGTACGGGAGGTAGCGGCGCAGACACGGGTACCGACGGCGGGACCACCAATCCAGTGCTCGTTAATATGGTCTCGTATCCGTTGAGTGCTTCTGGTCCTGTGACCAAAACAGACCTTGGAGATATTCAATTTGCGGGGTACACGTTAGGCTTGCATTACATCAACGCATTCTTAAGCGTCGCCGGCCTATACGATGTGAACGGTCTGAAAATGACCTTGGATTACAACTTGGCAAAGAACAACGATTACGAAGTGATATCCGGTGATCATAAGCTATTGATCGAATTCGTGAACCAAGATAATAACCATGTCACGTACTCGCAGCAATTTGGATTGGAGACGGCCGGAGAAAATGAGCAAGCGTTGGCGGTATCGGAAAACAATCCGTTGACGATCTCATTCAGCGATACAGAAATTCAGTCCAAAATCTTGCGTTACGATACGTACAAAGTCAACGTCTACGACGTCTTCCAAAATAGCAAGCTGCTGCTGGCCAGCAAAGAAATGAACTGGTTTACGACGACACCGTAGAAGAACGATCGCGATGCATGAAACCAATGGATAGAAGAGCCGGTACAAAAACCGGCTCTTCGTCATGAAATCAAGTCGACGCGCCGATATAAGTCTAGTATTGTTAACCTCAGGAACGAAAACGCGAAAGATGGGCAAGGAGGACGAAATCGTGAGATTTACGGGCAAGAAACTGGCGTTATCCGTGGCGGTCGTCGGGGCGGCATTATGGATGGGGTTGAAGCTCCCGACGCTAGCGGAGGGTGACAGCGCTTCGGTCGTTCCGGGCTCCGTGAACGACCCGATCGTCACGAAGAGCTATATCGATAAGCAAGTCGCCGATCTGGTGAAGGCGGAACTCGCCAAGCAAGGCGGAGGAAGCGGAGGCCAGACAGGTGCCGGGCAAGGCGGCGGATTTCAGCAGGTCGAGGTCGTGACGGTGCCGGTCGGCAAAATTTTGATTGCGAAGGACGGCGCGGAGTTTATCGTGCGGGCGGGCAAAGCGGCGGCCTACAGCACGGACAGCAACGGTATTTCGGACCTGACGGACGGCACGGACATTACGAACGGCAAGCCGGTTCCGAATAATCACCTCATCTTATTCCCGCGCGGCGGCCGCGGGGTCACGCCGGCATCGGGACAGAAGACGGGCCTGACCGTCATGGTTCGCGGTTCGTATACGACGCAGGCGGTGCCGAAGTAACTATTTTTACCCGTACTGACAACAAGTGATCCGCTTCGGAATGCGGACAACCGCGCACACTAGAAGCATCCCATTAGGAGGTGCTTACGAATGTCGAGAAGCAATCGCAAACTGGTTCCTGAATGTGCGCAAGCGTTGGATCAAATGAAGTACGAGTTGGCGGCCGAGCTGGGTCTGATGACGGGCGGCGCAGGCGGCGCGGATACGGAGTTCGCTTCCGAATTAGGCGGTGCGCCTAGTGCCGGCGGCGCTCACGTGAACTGGTCGCAAATCGCGACGCGCGATGCCGGTTATATCGGCGGCAACATCACGAAAAGGCTTGTCCAACAGGCCGAGCAGGTCTTAAAAGGACTGTAAAATACCAGTTCTTCAAACGGCTGTCGGTTATTGACACAAAGCGACATCTTCGGTATCATACTGTTTTAGAGAGTTCTCATGAGACCTTTTCCGCATCGGAAAAGGTTCATTTTTTGGAATCGAAACGTTCAGCGTTAGATCCCGGAATGGGACGACGATGTCTTATAGAGTCCCAGCAATCATGGTTGGTTATTCATCTTTACTTAGAACAACGAAGTACAGGAGGTTGAGGTTCATGTCTCTCAAAGGACGCCATTTGTTCACGTCCGAGTCCGTGACGGAAGGACATCCCGATAAAATCTGCGACCAGATCTCTGACGCGGTGCTGGATGCTTTTCTCGAAGTGGACCCTTATGCGCGCGTCGCGTGCGAAGTATCCGTCGCTACAGGGTTGGTATTAGTCATCGGCGAAATCAGCAGCCGCGCGGATTACGTCGATATTCCGGCGATCGTGCGCCGCACGATCAAGGATATCGGCTATACGCGCGCGAAGTACGGTTTCGACTACAGCACATGCGCCGTACTGACGTCGCTCAACGAGCAGTCCGCGGACATCGCGCAAGGCGTTAACGCCGCGCTGGAATCCCGCGACGGCGTCGACGTTCGCCAAGAGAACGAAGATATCGGCGCAGGCGACCAAGGCTTAATGTTCGGCTTCGCGTCGAACGAGACGCCGGAGCTCATGCCGCTGCCGATCGCGCTGGCGCACCGCATCTCGCGCCGTCTGTCCGAAGTGCGTAAGGACGGCACGCTGGAATACCTGCGTCCGGACGGCAAAACGCAAGTCACGATTGAATACGTGGACGGCAAACCGAAGCGCGTCGACGCCATCGTCGTCTCCACGCAGCACGCGGAAGAGATCACGCTCGAGCAAATCCAAGCGGACATCCGCAAGCATGTCATCGCGCCGGTCGTACCGGCTGAATGGCTGGATGCCGAAACGAAATACTTCATCAACCCGACGGGCCGTTTCGTTATCGGCGGACCGCAAGGCGATGCCGGCCTGACAGGCCGCAAAATCATCGTCGACACGTACGGCGGCTATGCTCGCCACGGCGGCGGTGCATTCTCCGGCAAGGATCCGACAAAAGTCGACCGTTCCGCGGCGTATGCGGCTCGCTACGTTGCGAAGAACATCGTCGCAGCCGGCCTGGCCGAGAAGTGCGAAATTCAACTGGCCTACGCGATCGGCGTAGCTAACCCGGTATCGATCAACGTGGATACGTACGGTACGGGCAAAGTCGCCGAAGACGTGCTCGTGGAAGTCATCCAGAAGAATTTCGACCTGCGCCCTGCCGGCATCATCAAAATGCTGGATCTGCGCCGCCCGATCTACAGCAAGACGGCTGCGTACGGCCACTTCGGCCGCACGGACATCGACGCTCCATGGGAGCGCGTGGATAAAGCCGAGCAATTGAAAGCCGACGCGCTGGCGATTCGTTAATTCGGTCTCGCGCGAGTGAAGCCGCTCCTTAACCGGGAGCGGCTTTTTAATTTTCCCGCGGCACGCACAGCCTGGATGGCAAAAGCGCCTTTTTCGGCAAACGTCTTCATTTCGCCCCGCTCCCGGCCGACAACTATTATACGAGTGTCTTTAGTTGGGGAGTGGGAAATATGGTTTCAATGCGCAGAGCGGTATCCTTTCTTGTTGCGGCCCTGTTGGTGCTGCAGGTTGTTAGCGGCGGTCTCGCCGCCGGCCCGAAGCGGGCGGAGGCGGCGGCGAACGGACCGGTCATCGCCAACATCGCGCCGCTGCCGAGCACGGCGAACGTGCCGACGAACACGAATTTGACGCTGACGTTCGACGAGAACGTCCGCAAGGGGACGGGCAGCTCGACGATCCAGATCCGCAAGCAGCTGGACAACGCGCTATTTGAATCCTACCTCGTGGCGACCGACAGCCGGGTCTCGATCGGGACGGGGGTTAACCGGAACGTCGTCACGATCTCGCCGAGCTCGAACTTCGCGCTCAATACGAGCTATTACGTCACGATCGACGCGGGTGCGTTCGCGAACGAGAGCAACAACGCCAATTTCGCCGGCTTGACGAGCGCGGTCGGCTGGAGCTTCACGACGGTTGCCGCGGCCGACACGACGCCGCCCGCCTTGGACGCGGCTAATCCGTTCTCGCCCGCGAACGGCGGAAAGGCGGGCGTCAGCACGACGCTGAGGCTAAGCTTCAATGAGCCGGTCTTCGCGGCGAGCGGCTCGATTACGGTACAGAACGTCTCCCAATCGTGGGATAGCCAAGCCATCAGCGTGAATTCGATCGGCGTAAGCGGCAGCTCGACGCCGACGATTACCGTCACGCTGCCCAATGTGCTGAACGGCAACAGCACGTATGAGGTCCGCGTGCCAAGCGGCGCGTTTCAGGATGCGGCCGGCAATCCGTTCGGCGGCATCGACGGGTCGAGATGGCGATTTACGACGACGGCGCCGCCGCTCGGCACGCCGACCTTGAAGCCGGCGGACAACGCGTATTCGGTCAGCGTGTCGACGAACCTTATTCTGAGTTTCCCCGTCGCGGTGGCAGCCAATACGGGGATGATCACGATCAATAAAGTCGCCGACAATACGACGGTGCAAACCATCAGCGTCAACTCGGGCAGCGTCTCTTACGTGCGGAACGCCTCGACGGGAGGGACGGACGTGGTCATCGATCCGCCTTCCGACCTGGCCCCGAATACCGGGTTCTACGTCCTGATCGACGCGGGCGCCTTCAAGGATGCCGGCGATTGGTCGAAGCTGTACCAAGGCCTATCCGATGCGCGGGCGTGGAGCTTCGTGACGGATCCCGGCAACGATACGACGCCGCCGGCGTTGCTGGCGGACCGGAAGCCGCTCGGCACGCAGGCGACCAAAACGATCAGCCTGGAAATGAACTTCTCCGAACCGGTCTATCCGGGAACGGGCAATATCGTCATTCGCTCGCTGCCCGCGGGCAACGCGTTCGCGAGCATTCCCGTGACGTCCTCGATGGTCACGGGCGGCGGCACGACGAAGATCACCGTCACCGACACGAGCAAAACGTACGCGGACAACGGGCGGTATTACGTAGAGATCAGCGGGCAAGCGTTCTCCGACGCCAAAGGGAATTATTTCGCCGGATTGTCCGGCTCGGGCGCATGGTCGTTCACGGTGACGCAGGACAACGACAAGCCTATGCTCGTGCTCCAGGTCCCGGCGAACGCGGCGCAGAACGTACCGCTTCAAGGCACGCAGCTCGAAGCGACGTTCAGCGAGCCGATCATGCCGGGCACGAGCGGAGCGGCGATCACGGTCAAACGGGTGAGCGGTACGGGCAATTCGCCGCTGACGACCACGTATGCCATTGATCCGGCGAACAACCGGAAGCTGAATATTACCGTCAACGGCACGATGGCCGCCAATACGGAATATTACGTGGAGATTGCGCCGGGGGCGGTCACCGATCTGGCCGGCAACCCTTATGACGGCATTCTGAACCAGTACGGATGGGCGTTCCGGACGTCCGCTTCGTCGTCCGGGCCTCCGACGGTGACCGGCGCGGCGCTCGTCGGCACGAACAAAATCGCGATTACGTTTAGCGAGAACCTGGATACGCGGGATAGCGCCAGGCCGGCGCCCGCGAACTTCTACGTGACGGTCGCCGGCGCGGCGCGCTCGGTCACGGACGTCGCCATCAGCGGCCGCATCGTGACGCTGACGCTGCAGAGCGCGGTGTCCTACGGGCAGGTCGTCAAGGTGTCCTACTCGGCAGGCGCGAATCCAATCCGAGATCTCGACGGCACGGCGGCGGCGAGCTTCTCGGGCATCAACGTCACGAACGTGCCGGACACGACGGCGCCTGTTCAAGTCAGCGGCTCGCTGAACGGCACCACGATCGTGCTGACGTTCAGCGAAGAGATCGCGCAGGTCAACTCGTCCGCATATTCGCAGTTCTCGGTGTACGTCGATAACAGTTACCGTTCGGTCACGTCCTATTCGAGCTCGGGCAGCGTCGTGTTCCTGGGCTTTAGCGGAACGGCGCCGACGCCGGGGCAGACCGTATCGGTATCGTATTACGCGCAGTCTTATCCCCTGCGCGACTTGGCGGGCAACGCGGCCCCCAACTTCAGCAATTTCTACGTGCAGAACGGTACGGACCGGACGGCACCGGCGCTGCAATACGTGACGGCAGCCGGAACGCTCGTCACCCTGGCCTATAACGAGGCGTTGAATGCGGCGCTGGTGCCGCCGGCGGCGTCGTTCTACGTGACGGTGAATGGGGCATCCCGGTCCGTCTACTCCGTCAGCGTCAGCGGTTCGCAGGTGCTGCTGTCGCTGCAGGCGGCGATCTCGACGGGCGATTCCGTCGTGGTCACGTACGTCGGCGGCACGCCGGCGATCACGGATCTGTACGGCAACGCGGCTTCGACGTTCAGCAGCATGCCGGCCAACAACGGCGGGACGTCGTCGCTGGTCTTGAACGGCATCATCGCGAAGGGCGGTACGGTCACCGTCGGTTTCTCGGCGGCGCTGAGCGCGGGCTATCCGCCGGCGGCGTCGCAGTTCGCGGTCAAGGTCAACAACGTATCGCGTCCGATATCGAACGCTTCGCTCAGCGGGTCGAGCGTGGTGCTGTCCTTGTACACGCCGGTCGCGATCGGCGATACGGTGAAGGTCAGCTACAGCAACGCGGGTCTCGGACCCCGCTCCGTCACAGGCGTTCTGCCGGCTTCGTTCACGGAGGTCGTCGCGGCGAACCAAACGACCTGGGCGGATAACACGTCGGGCGACTACGAGGCGGCCGAAGGCGGCGGCTTGGGGATCAAATCATCCGCGGCGATCAAGACGTCGACGGTGTCCCCGGCCGGAATTCCCGCGAACCAATACGCTCTGACGGCCGAGAAGCTCACGGCCGCGTACAACGCGGTCCGCTCCGTCAGCGGCACCGTGCCGCGCGTGGTCTTCACCGTGCCGAGCACGGAGAACGCCGCGATCGTCGCGCTGCCGCTCGGCGCGCTCGAGGACGCCAAGAAGCAGGCCTCTAACGCGTCGATCGGCGTAGCCTACAAGTCAGTCACGTACGACATTCCGCTCAGCGCGCTTAATTTCGCCCAGCTGGCGCAGATGATGAACGCGGCCGGGGCGGTCGGCCAGCTCGTCGTCTCCATCGACACCAACGCCGGTACGCTCGCCTCGGCGCTGAACGCGCAGCTAAGCAGCGCGGGCGCCCTGTCGTACGTGAATCCGGTCAGCTTCCAGCTGGCGGTTACGAACAACGGCCAGACGAAGCCCGTCGACAACCTGAGCGGTTACGTCACGCGCACGATCAAGACCTCGGCGAACCTCGACGGCAGACAGGTCGCGGTCGTCTGGCTGGATCCGCAGACGAACAAGCTGTCCTACGTGCCGACGCAGGTGACGCAGGCGAACGGTCAATCCGTCGTTACGTTTAAGCGGAAGGGCAACAGCGTCTACGCCGTCGTGAAAGGCGCGGCCAAATTCACCGACCTGACGAAGCATTGGGCCCGCAACGACATTCAGCTGCTGGCGAACAAGTATATCGTCGAAGGCAGCGCGCTGACGGCTTTCGCCCCGAACAAAGCGATCACGCGCGGCGAATTCGCGATGTTCATCGCGAAAGGGCTCGGGCTCAGCGGCGACCGGTCGGCGGCGGCGAGGTTCAAGGATGTCAACACGTCGACGGCGCTCGCGGCGTACATCGGCGCGGCGGCGACGTCCGGCATCGTGCAGGGGATGACGGACGGCAGCTTCAAGCCGAACAATCCGATCTCCCGGGAAGAGATGGCGACGATGATGGTGCGCGCGGCGGCGGCGGCGGGCGTCCGATACGCGCTCAAGGGCACCGCGGCGGATACCTTGAAGAAGTTCGCCGACCGCGGCAAGATCGGCACCTGGGCGCAGGCGGACGTCGCCAAGGCGGTCCAAGCGGGCATCATCGCCGGGCAGACGGCGACGTCCTTCGGCGGCAAGAACAAGGCGACGCGCGCCGAAGCGGCGGTTATGGTGAAGCGGCTGCTGGCCAACGTGGATTTTCTCGATATCTAGCACATTTTCAGCTATCCGGTCGAATCGGCTCGGATAGCTTTTTTTTGTCGGTCGAATCCTGCTGATAGGACTATTCTATCAGTCGTAACTTTTCCAGCAGTTTCATAGTCTACATTACTAGACTTTGAGATGGGAGAGTTGCAGGGGACATGCGAGACGAACAGAAACCGAACCGGACGCCGGGCAAAGCCGGCAGACGATTGCTGATATGGACATTGGGGGCGACGCTGCTCGCGCAGCCGCTGACGATCGCGGTACCCGCCTTCGCGGCGGCCGCAGAGAGCGGAACAGGAGCGAACGCGGTGCTGGCGGCGGTCAAGCAGCTGGTGCAGACGAACGCGGAAATGATCACGTCCGGCGCGAAACGCGTCGATTATACATGGGTAAGCAAGGCAGGGGCGAAACCGTCGTACGTACACGTCATCGAGGTGGATCTGACGAATCCATACGTGAAGCTCGACGTCATGAACGGCAAGGCGGGTTCGGTGACGAGCGTGGGCTCCGTGAGCAGCATGGTCAGCCAGACCGGGGCGGTCGCGGGCGTGAACGGGGATTATTTCAATACGGCGAACGGCAAAGGCAATCCGATCGGCGCGGAGGTGACGGGCGGGCAGCTCGTGACGAGCCCTTCGCAGCTGACGGGCATGTACGCGTTCGCGCTGACGAACGATCATAGGCCGACGATCGATACATATGGGTTTGAAGGGGCGGTGACGGCGGCCGACGGGTCGGCCTTCCCGCTGTCCGGCATCAACAAGGCGGCGTACAAGACGGAGCCCGGCAACGGCTTCAGCCACGCCAACGCGATGTATATCTACACAGGCGCCTGGACGCAGTCGAGGCCGGACGTGAGCGACAGCTCCACGACGCCGACGGAGGTGCTCGTGCAAAACGGCGTGGTCACGCAGTTCGCCGACAACGCGATGATTAAGGGCGCCATTCCGGCGGACGGCATCATTCTGCGCACGCACGGCAAGGCGGCCGAGTATGCGCGCGCGCATCTGCAAGTAGGGGCGCAGGTCGCGGTCAACTATAACCTGATCGCGCAGTCGACCGGCCAGAAGATCGATCCGAACCAGCTGCAGATGCTGATCGGCGGCCATACGATTCTGGTCAACAACGGCGCGGCGGCGGCCTTCTCCCGCAGCACGAGCAGCATCAGCCCGAACAGCGACCGCGCGCGCACGGCGCTCGGGTATTCGAAGGACGGCAAGAAGGCGTTCATCGTCACCGTGGAAGCGAGCGACAGCAGCCTCGGCGTGAAGCTGGCGGAGCTGCAGCAGATCATGGTGCAGGCGGGCGTCTGGAAAGGGATGAATCTGGACGGCGGCGGCTCCACGACGATGATCGCGCGCCCGCTCGGGGAGACGGCGCCGCTGCTGGCGTTCCCGACGGAATACGGCGCGACGCAGCGGCAAGTCGCGAACGGGCTCGGCGTCTTCTCGACGGCGCCGGCCGGCTCGCTGATGGGCATCAAAGCCAGCGGCAGCAGCGTGCTGTTCGTCGGCCAGCAAGCGTCCTATACGATGAAGGCATACGACAACTACTACAACCCGATCGATCCCGGCACGCTGCAGCCGACCTGGCAGGCCGGCTCCGCGCTCGGCAGCTTCTCGGGCAATACGTTCACGGCGGCGAAGGCGGGCTCCACGACGATCACGGTCAAGTCCGGCGCGATCAGCGACAAGCTTCCGATCGAGATCGTGAGCGGGAGCGACATCGCCTCGATGACGATCGGCGCGGGCTCGCTCGTGCTGGAGGCGGGCAAGTCCATGTCGCTGCCGGTCAGCGCGACGCTGAAGGACGGCCGCAAGCTGTCCGTTCCGGCATCCTCGGTGAAGTGGGAGCTGAGAGGCTTTACGGGCACCGTGAAGGACGGCACGCTGACAATCGGCGAGGTGAGTCCGTCCGCGAAAGCCGGTTACGTCATCGCCCGCTACGACGGATTTTCGACAATGGCCGTGCTCGCGACGGGCGCGGATAAAAAGTTTGACGATTTTGAGAGCCAGACCTATCCAATTTCGTTCCAAGGTACGAATGGTGTAGGGGGAACGGCCTCGGTCGTGTCGGGACTGCCCGGCACCAATAGTACGAGCGTCGTGCAGCTTCAGTACGATTTTACGAACGGAAGCGGGACAAAGGCCGCGTATGCCGTCCTGAACGGCACGGGCCGGAAAGTGGATGGCAGCCCGTCCGGCATGAGCATCGACGTCATGGGCGACGGCAGCCTGAACTGGGTACGCGCCGAATTCATCGACGGCAAGGGAGCGGCTCACCTGATCACGCTGGCCAAGCAAGTGGACTGGACCGGCTGGAAGACGATCAAGGTCAACCTGGCGGGTGAAGGCATGCCGGGGCCAGTGACGCTGAAGCGGCTGTACGTCGCATCATTGGAGGACGGCCAGGACGAGCGCGCCTTGACGGGCGCGATCGGATTCGACAACATCGCGTTCCAATACCCGGCGCTGGCGCCGGAGCCGCCGCGCGCGAAGATCGCCCTGAAGATCGGCTCCAAGAACGCGACGGTCGCGGGCAAAGCCTATAAGCTCGACGTGGCGCCGCTGCTGCTGAACGGCACGACGTACCTGCCGCTTCGCTTCGTGACCGAGGCGATGGGCGCCCAAGTCGATTGGGACGCCGCGTTGAAGCGCGTCTCCGTGCTGCGCGGCAGCCAGCTGATGGACATGTGGGTCGGCAGCAAGGAGTATGTGCTGAACGGGGAGCGCAAGCAGTCCGAAGTCGCACCGATGACCCGCAGCGGTCGTACGCTGGTCCCGATCCGGCTCGTCTCCGAGCAATTGGGCCTAGTTGTAAATTGGGATGGAAAAATGGGCACGATTACCGTCGAATGATAGGGATGCCTGTCTCTGAATCTATGATATGATAGATTTAGCAGATTAAGCAGAAAGTGGGCCGCTATCGGATGGATTTTCGCGTAGACGATCTTGATCGCGTCATCAAAAATGCCGTCCTGGTCATGGAGGACAGCAAGTATCAAATTTTCGAGATTTGCGAGTCGGCGCGCAAGGAGATGTATTCCCTCAGCCAGGAACTGAACCAGGTACTGGCCGAAACCGGGGACATCATCGACAAAGTCGACAAGCTCGAGCTCGACTACCGCAGGGCGAGGATCCGGCTGACTGAAGTTAGCCGGGACTTCGTCCGATATACAGAAGAGGACATCAAAACGGCGTACGAAAAAGCGACGCAGCTCCAGCTGGAGCTGATGATGTTCCGCGAGAAGGAAGCGTATCTGAAGGCCCGGCGCGATGAATTGCAGAAGCGGGTCCGCAACGTGGAGAAGTCCATCGAGCGGGCGGAATCCATCGCGTCCAAAATCAACGTGGTGCTGGAGTACTTGGCGGGAGATTTGAACCAGGTGACGCGCATTCTGGAATCCGCTAAGAACCGACAGCAAATCGGGCTCAAGATTATTTTGGCCCAGGAAGAAGAGCGCAAACGGATCGCGCGGGAGATTCACGACGGTCCTGCCCAGTCCCTTGCGAATATAGTGCTTAGGACGGAAATTGCCGAACGCATGCTGATGAAGCAGGAATTTCAAATCGTACAGGACGAATTAATAGATTTGAAGAGCCAAGTGCGTTCAGGCATCGAAGAAATTCGCAAAATCATCTTCAACCTGCGGCCGATGGCGCTGGACGATCTCGGTCTGGTGCCAACGCTTCGCAAATATATTCAAGATTACGAGGAAAAAAACAAGATTCGAACGCGGTTCGAAACGTTCGGCAAGGAGCTGCGTCTCCCGTCGGCCATGGAGGCCGCTATCTACCGCATGGTTCAGGAAGCGTTCAGCAATGCGTTCAAACACGCGAACCCGACCTATGTGACGCTGGAAATGACCTATCAGGCGCAAATGGTGAAAATTGTCGTCAAGGACAACGGCGTCGGGTTTCATCCGGGCCGGATCGAATCCAAGGCGAAGAACAGCGCGCATTTCGGGTTGATCGGCATGCGAGAGCGGGTTGAATTGCTCGAAGGGAGGATGGAGATCGAATCCGCCATCAACGAAGGTACCAAAATCACGATTCATATCCCCATCAATGCGGAATCAAGAAAGGAGTAACTAACGAATGGAATTCAAAGCTTCGAGCGGCAAGCGCAAAATCAAGGTCCTGATCGCGGACGACCATCAGCTGTTCCGCGAAGGGCTTAAGCGGATTCTGAATATGGAAGACGACCTGGAAGTCATCGGCGAATGCAACGACGGCATCCAGGTGCTGGAATTCTGCAACCAGACCAAACCGGAAGTCGTCCTGATGGACATCAACATGCCGATCGAGAACGGCGTGGTGGCGACGGAACGGCTGCGGGATATTTTCCCGGATGTGAAAGTGATTATTCTGTCGATTCATGATGACGAGAGCTATGTCTTCGAGACGCTTCGCAAGGGAGCAAGCGGCTATCTCTTGAAGGACATGGAGGCCGAAGCGTTGGCGAATGCGATTCGATCCGTCGTAAACGGCTATGCGTACATCCATCCGAAAGTAACGGGCAAGCTGATCAACCAGCTTCGCCGCATGACGTACCTCGACGAGATCGGTTCGACCTCGGGCGCGGCGGCAGCGCGCGAAACCGGCGTCAAGTTCATCCCGAGCGAGGACAATCCGCTTACGCGCCGCGAGGCCGAAGTGCTTCGTCTGATGGCGGAAGGCAAGAGCAACAAGATGATCGGTGAATTCCTGTTCATCAGCGAGAAAACCGTTAAAAACCACGTCAGCAGCATCCTGCAGAAAATGGAAGTCGACGACCGCACGCAGGCGGTTATCAATTCCATCAAGTTCGGCTGGGTCACGCTTTAAGTCAGGCATACATACGCGAGGAAGGCTTCCGCTTCGGCGGGGGCCTTTTTTTCATACGGGGGAAGGGCCGGTGCCGGGGGTACAAACGATGACCGGAAGAGGGCAGCAGCGGACGGCGTAGGAAAAGGAACGGGCGGAACGACGGTATGGCGGCGCCTCCCGCGGTTTTAAGCCGATTCGCCCGAGGGGCCATTCGTAACCTCTGGGCGCGGCGCGGCATATGATGTCGTAAAAAGGAGGTGGACGCCTTTGATATCGGTGCTGTTATGGATCGTGGGCTGCTACGTGCTGGCGGCGATCGTCGTCTACGCGTGCTCGGCCTTTCGCCTGGGCCGCGAGCGCAGCGTGAAGCATTACGTGCTTATCGCCGGCAACGAAGAGCCGCGGATGGAATGGTACATGCGTTCGCTTCGCCGATTCTCGCACCTGACGGGGACCGACGTGAAGGTCACCGTCGTGGATAACGGGTCGCAGGACGATACGATACAGATCGCGCGGGCGTTCGCGAAGCAGGGCATGAACGTGCAGGTGCATGGCGGAAGCGGACTGCTCGCGGGCGACGCGGGCTTGGAGGCGAGCGCGGCGAAAGCGGCGGAAGGCGCGGCTGCCGATACGCCGGCATTGGGGAAAGAAGCGTCAACCGTATTTGGACGCTCCGGAAAATGGAAACGGTTTCGTCCGAGATGGCGGCGAGGATCGGGGTCCGGCGGCGCCGGGGAGCCGGCGGCCAAGGCGGGCAAGCCGTTCGAGCCGACACATCTGCTGTGGATGCTGCAGGCGGAAGGTATCGTCTCCGAGAAGGATCATGCGGTGCTCATCGATTTGCGCGATCCGGCGGATTTGTCGAAGCTGCCGTTCTGAGGCGGGAGCAGCCGAGGGACGGGCGATATGCCGGGACGGAGCTCGAACCGTTGCGCGCCGGAGGAGGGCGAGGTATAATCGACACAACTGAATACCGTAACGCGTGAAGCACACCCGTTGGACTGCCGGAAGGCAGCCGGAGTGTGCTTTTTTGGCGTTTGCGGGAAGACGGCCGATGGAGGAGGATCATGACGATGAATGTAACGGTATATGCAGCGGCGACGCCCGCCGGTTCCTGGGCGGGCTGGTCGATCGCGCCCGAGGTGGATGCAGCGTATTGGCTCGATGCCGGCTATCGGGCAGAAGCGGAGCGGGCGGCGAGGCGCTGGGAGGATGAGCGGGGCGCGAATGGAGCAGGGTGGCCGGCCGAGGAAGGGATGGGTATGCAAGGAGCGGGTTGGGCGCCTGAGGGGCATCGTGGGGCAGGAGCGGCTAACCGTGAGATGAGCGGCTCGGAACGGGCGGCGATGCGCAGCGGCATAGAGAAGCAAAGAGCGGGCGGGACGCCGAGCGACCGGTTCGGAGACGGATTGAAGGATGGGGAGAGGATGAAGTCGGAGCTGGTCAGGGAGGGGGCTGGATGGACGCTCGCCGGCCGGTCCGGGAACGCCGCGGGCGGCGAGGCGGTGCGGCTGGTCGCGTGGCCGGTGCCGCTCCCGCTCGGCCACGCGCTGCAGGTCGCGGCGCGCTGGCCCGGCGGGCGGCTGCCTGGCGGGAGCCTGGAGGCAACGTTGTCGCGGCTCGTCGGCGACGTCTGGGCGGGCGACGCCCGCCTGGGGCTGCCGGTTCCGCGGCAGCCGTCGGCACATGCGCGGCATGTGCCGGGCGCGGCCGATGCCGGCGCGGGCCGCGCGGGCGCCCGGGCGCTGGCGGCGCGCGCCTGCCG
>NZ_JBHSHY010000040.1:0-42291 GCF_042653205.1 Paenibacillus sp. GCM10023250
ACCGTTTGCTTTTTAAACTCTTCGTTGTACCGCTGCCGTTGTTCCCCCACGGTGGGACACCTCGCTTTCGTTAAGTACATTATCTTGCGCTCCTTAACGTTGTGTCCACTTTTTATTCTAGCTGCACTGTGTCCGCTCGCGGTGCGGCGGCCGATGCGCAGCAGAGCGGCGGCCAAGAGAGAGCCGCTATGGCGGGCTGGCGATCAGCCAGGTAACCGGCCCCGTTGGGCTTGCGGCGGCTGGCTATAGGCTGCCATTGCGGATGTATAGTTGCTCTAGGCAATAAAAAGAAGCTGTTCCGGAAGTCGTCGACTTCGCGGAGACAGCTCTTTTTTTGTGCGAATAGGGTATCAGCGCGGTCCGTGCAGCATTATCGCCGCACGCGGTGCAGTGCCCAGACGACGAAGCCGAACAGCACGGAGCCGCCGCCGGCCAGACAGACGCCCCGCCAGCCGGCGTGATTCCACGCGAAGCTGCCGAGGGACGAGCCGATGGCGCCGCCGAGAAACGTCGTGACCATCTGCACCGTATTGATCCGGCTGCGCGCCGCCGGCTCGAGGGCGTAGATGCGCGCCATGTTGGCCACTTGGGTGCCTTGGACGCCCAGATCCATCAGCAGGACACCCGTGATGAGCGCCCACAGCCAGCCGCCCCAAGCGCCGAAGAGCAGGAAGGACAGGACGTTGAGCGCAAGCAGAACGCCGATGATCCGTTCCGTGCGGAAGCGGTCCGCCATGCGGCCGACGATCGGCGCGCCGAGCGCTCCGGCCGCGCCGACGAGGCCGAACAGGCCGGCGATGCGGCTGCTGTAGCCGTACGGCGGCCCTTCGATGTAGAAGGCGAGCGCCGTCCAGAAGACGCTGAACGCCGCGAAATTGGCCGCGCCGATCAGCGCCGACTCGCGCAGCGTGGCGTGCCGTTTTACGAGGCCGCCCATGGAGGCGAGCAGCTGGCCGTAGCGCAGCTCGGCCGACGGCCGGTTCGTCGGCAGCTTGACGCGCAGCAGCACGAGCAGCGCGAGCATGGCCGCGGCGGCGACCGCGTACATCACGCGCCAGCCCCAGGTGCCGCCGATCAGGCCGGAGACCGTCCGCGTCAGCAGGATGCCGAGCAGCAGGCCGCTCATGACGGTGCCGACGGCTTTCCCCGATTCCCCGGGCGCGGCGAGCGTCGCCGCCAGCGGCACGAGAATTTGCGGCACGACCGTGGTGACGCCGACCGCGAGGCTGGCGGCGTAGATCCACGGGAGATTTTGCGCGGTGGCAACGCCGATCAGGGACAAGCAGACGAGGGCGAGCAAAATCGTGATCAGCCCTTTGCGCTCCTTGATGTCGCCGAGCGGCACGAACAGGAACATCCCGAGCGCGTAGCCGATTTGCGTGCAGGTGGAGATCAAGCCGACGGAATCGGGACCGACGCCGAAGCTGCGTCCGATATCCGCGAGCAGCGGCTGGTTATAGTACAGGTTGGCGACGGTCATGCCGGCGGACAGCGCCATGAGCAGCAGCAGCCCGCGGGAAAGCGCGGTAGTGCCGCCCGGGGCGGCCGCGGACGGTAAAGCGTGTTCGGACATAAGAACGATTTCCTTCTTTCTGCTTGGCCGCGGCCGCGGGAGGCGGCAGAAGGGGGGCCGGTCCTTTCCGGCGGCCGGGCGCGAATGGCCTACAGAGCCATCATACCAGATCGGCGCGCGCGGGTAACCCGGTTCGGCCGGCAATCATGCTATCGGACCGAAGAACGCAGCCTGTGTTCCATGCAACAATCGTTGAGCTGTTCAGATCGCTGCGTCCGTACCGTGCCGCGTTCGTTAACGGGTTCGAGACAGCCGGCCGGCAGCGCGGCGCGTCCTCCGTCCAACGCAAGGCCCAATAGCGTGTTCAACTCGCCCGATTCGCTAACGCGCGCGGTTCATCATCGGTATCTGAGACGGCCAGCCGATAGCGCGAGAGACTTCCGTAAGGCATATCATTCCATTTCCCGATTCGTCCCGGGCGCTTCGAACCCGTACCGGTGCCGTCAACGGGACCCGAGGCAGCCCGAATCGGTCAACCGCCTTGCTCTTGCCCCAGCCGACCCAGCGCTTCCTCCAACTCCCGCTGCAGCTCTGCCGCGACCGGAAGCAGCGGCAGCCGCAGCGCGCCGGAATCGAACCGTCCCTGCCGGGTCAGCAGCCACTTCAGCGGCGCGGGGTTGGCATCCGCGAACAGCAGGCGGACAAGGGGCGCGAGCGCTTCGAAGGCGCGTTCGGCGCCAGACGCGTCGCCTTCCCGGAACCGGCGGTATACGCGGGCGAACGCATCGGTCCGGACGTTGGCCGACGCCAGGATGCAGCCCGCGGCGCCTTGGCGCAGCATGGCGGGGAAGAGCGCGTCCTCGCCGCACAGGATCGGCTTCCGGACGCCGCGCCGAATCATGGCCTCGAGCAGCTCCATGCCGCCGGAGCTGTCCTTCATGCCGACGACGCCGTCCAGCGCCAGGATCTCCGCGGCCGTCTCTTCGCCGAGCCGGACGCCCGTGCGCGCGGGAATTTCGTAGACGACGATCGGCAGGCCCGCCTCCGCCGCGCGGCGGAAATGCGCGACGATGCCCGCCTGCGACGGCCGGCTGTAATACGGCACGACGACAAGCGCCGCGTCCGCCCCGATCTCGCCCGCCCGCGCCGTCCGCTCCAGCGTGGAACGGGTATCGTTCGTGCCGGTCCCCACGATAATGGGCACTGTTTTGCCATGTCTGGCCATGGCGGCTTTCGTCCAGCGTACGAGCGATTCGACTTCGCTCCAGGCGACCGTCGGCGACTCGCCCGTCGTGCCGTTGACGACGAGTCCTTGAATGTCCCGCGCGAGCAGCGTGCCGAGATACCGGTCGTACGATGCCTGGTCCAACGCGCCGTCCGCCGCGAACGGCGTCACGACCGGGACGAAAATGCCATGCAATTGCGGTTCGGTCAACATGTCCGCACCTCCGAAAATTGTTTTGGCGATACCCGTAATGTAGCATAGGAATTCGCATCGGAGTTATCTATAATATATGATTATGAGCATCAATATTATTGATGGTGAGGAGCGGAACGCATCATGGATCTGATCTATCTGCACACCTTTCGCGAAGTCGCGCTGCGGCAGAGCTTCACGCGGGCGGCGGAGGAGCTCGGCTACGCGCAGTCCAGCGTGACGACGCAAATCCAGAAGCTCGAGAAAAGCTACGGCGCGGAGCTGTTCGAGCGGTTCGGGCGGGGCTTGCGGCTCACGCAGGCGGGCGAGGAGCTGCTGAAGATCGCTTCGCAAATGCTGGAGCTGCACCAGCAGGCGAAGGAAAAGCTGACCCTTCAGGGGGGAGGCACGCTGGCGATCGGGACGATCGACTCGGTCGCGTCGTATTATTTGCCGCCCCATATCCAGCGGCTGCGCCGGACGTATCCCGAGCTGGCGATCCGGCTGCAGGCGGACCGCGAGGACGCGATTCTGCACAAGGTCCGGGAAGGCGAGCTGGATGCGGGGTTCATCCTGGATAGCGGTGCGGCCGACCCGGCGCTGCGATGGACGGCGATCCGCGAGGAGCCGCTCGTGCTCGTCGCGCATCAGCTCCACCCGCTGGCGAAGACGGAAGCGGTCGGGCTGGCGCAGCTCGCCGGAACGGAATGGTTCATGAGCGAAGACACGTGCAATTACCGCGTCATGCTGGAGAAGGTGCTCCGGGCAAACGGCATCCCGTACCGGGTCGGCCTCGAGCTCGGCAATCCGGAGGCGATCAAACGGTGCGTCATGGCCGGCGACGGCATCGCGCTGCTGCCGCGCATGGCGGCGGAGGAGGAAATCCGCCGGGGCGAGCTCGCCGCGCTGCCGTTCGCCCATCCCGAGCTGCGGCTGGAGCTGCGGCTCGCGATGCATCCGAAGAAATGGATTTCCCGGGCGCTGGCGGATTTTATCGCCGGACTGTGCGGCGAGGCGAAAGGCCCGGCCGAGGCGGGCGAGACGGGCGCGGGCTGACCTGGGCCCGCCGGCGTGGTGTCCGCGGGCGCCCGCCCGCGTGCGCGATTCTGCGCCTGCCACGCCCGTCCGGCGGGCGGCTGCTCCGCCCAAGTCGGCCGGTCCCGCGTGCGCGATTCCGCGCCGGTGACGCCCGTCCGGCGCGCGCGGCCCCCCCCATGTCCGCGCCCCCGGCGCTCCGCCTGGGCTGCCCGGGCCTTCGGCGCCTCCGCGTACGCGGGCGCCCGCCCAAGCCAAGCCGCTCCGCGGCAAGGCGCCCACGCCGTCTTCGCCCGCGGCCCCAAGCCGCTCCCGAGCCGCGTACGGGCTAGGCATTTCCCCCCCATCCCGCCCCGAATCGCCGCCCCCGCAGCCGCGATCTCCCGCTTGTTGAGTGCCCGTCCCATGCATTAAGATAACGAACAACGACATGCGCCCGCGTGCGGCGCGCCCCGGGAGGCTGACGAATCCCATGCTCAAACGGCTGTACCTCCGGCTGACGCCGGAGACGTTCAAGAACCGGATCCTGTTCGCGTTCCTGCTGTGTCTGCTGCTGCCGATCGCGCTGCTCGTCGTGTACAACTTCAAGGGCACCGAGGCCGTCCTGCAGGACAACGCCGCGAAGAAGAACGCCGAGCAGCTCGAAGGCTTCAAGAACGGCTTCGTCGACCTCATGTCGCTCGTCATGAAGACGGGCCTGCTGCTGGAGCAGGACGCGACGCTCCGCGGGGCGTTGGAGGACCCGGGCCAATACGACGACATCGCGCGCAAGAAGCTCGTGGAGAATAAGTTCGCGGGCATTGAGAATACGTTTTTCATGACGGGGGCGACGGTGTACTACACGCTCATCGACCTGCACGGCCACGCCTATACGTCGTTCATGCCGAAGACCGCGCTCGATTACGGCGAGCTGACCGCCGAGCCGTGGGTGAAGCAGCTGCAGGAGAAGGGCGGGGACCGGTACATCTGGAATCCGCGCGACGAGAACGTCGTCATCCGCGAAAGCACGGCCAGCACCCGGATGCTGAGCCTGTACGAGCTGCTTCGGGACGATGCGCTGATCCCGTTTGCCTACGGGCGGTTCAGCATCGATTACGAGGAATGGTTTTACCGGACGGCCGAGGAAGGCGGGCAGGAGGGCGCGTATTTCCTCGTGAACGGCTCCGGTGACGCGCTGCTCGCGTCCGGCGGGCAGCAGCAAGTGTCCGGCACGGTCGCCGAAGCGATCAAGCGCGCCTCCGCGCTCGGCGGGGACGAGGCCGGTCCCGCCGTGTCGCTCGTCGACGAGAGGGAGGAGGCGCTGTACACGTACAGCCGGATCCCGGAGCTGGACGGGTATTTCGTCAAGAAGGTGCCCTTGTCGCTGCTGTTCAAGGAGATCGACAAGCAGAAGCAGCGCTTCTTCGTCGGCTTCGCGGCCATCCTGCTGCTGTTCGTGCTGCTGACGTATTTGCTCTCCTCGACGATCACCGGCCCGCTCAAGCTGTTCCAGAAGAAAATGGACACGTCTGTCAAGGCGAACCTGAAGGTGAAGCTGCCCGAGCACGGACGGGGCGAGATCCTCGCGCTCACCCGCAGCTTCAACGCGATGATCGACGACATCAACGGCCTGCTGGAGCGGCTGAAGCTGGAGGAGCAGCAGAAGCAGTACGTGCGGTTCCAAATGCTGCTGTCGCAGATGAACCCGCATTTTCTGCTTAATACGCTGAACACGATCAAGAGCATCGCGCTCGAGAAGGACGAGGACGACATCTACGATATTTGCGTGGCGCTGGGCACGATTTTGGAAACGACGCTGAATACCGAGGTCGACCTCATCCGGCTGCAGGACGAACTGGTGCTGATCGATTCCTACATGGACATCCAGCGGCGGCGGTTCGGGCACGGCATCGAGATGCGGTACGACGTCGGCGAGGAGTTGGGGTACGCGCTCATCCCGAAATTCTGCCTGCAGCCGCTCGTCGAGAACGCCCTGCTGCACGGGTTCGGGCAGTCGGTGAAGGAAGGCCGGATCGTCATCAAGGCGGCCGCGAAGGCGCCGCATCTGTACCTGGAGGTCATCGACGACGGCATGGGACTCGAGGGCGCGGCGGAGCGGAGGACGGCGCGCAAGCGCAAGAGCATCGGGCTGCAGAACATCCGGGAGAGCCTGGAGCTGCTGTTCAAGTACCAGAGCACGGGGCTGACGATCGAATCGACGGATGCCGGCACGCGGGTGGTCATGCACATGCCCCTGCTGCTGTCGACGCCGTACGCGAAGGAGGACGACCGGGGATGACAACGACGGGAACGGGAACGGGCGCGGGCCGCTGGCGGACGCTGATCGTCGAGGATGAGCAGCCCGCCCGGGCGAGCGTCCGCAAGCTGATGCAGAAGGCGGGCGTGCCGTTCGACATCGTGGCCGAGGCGGAGAACGGACGGGAGGGCCTGGCGCTGATCCGCGAGCTGCGGCCGGATCTCGTCATCTCGGACATCGTCATGCCCGATATGGACGGCGTGCGGATGCTGCAGGCGGCGCGGGAGGAAGGCTTCGATTGCCGCTTCGTCATGCTGACCGCGATGAGTGAGTTCGAATACGCGCGGCAGGCGGTCGAGTACGGGGCGTCCGGCTACCTGCTCAAGCTGTCGCTGGACCCGAAGGGCATCAAGGCGGCGCTGGACAAGGTAGCGGCGGAGCTCGAGCGGATGGCGAAGCTGCGCAAGGCGGACAAATGGTTCCCTGACGCCGGGCGGGCCGGGCCGACGGATCATCCCGAGCTGAACCGGATCATCGGCTACATCGAGGAGCATTACGCCGGGGAGATCACGCTGAAGGGGCTGGCGGCGTACATCCGCATGGACGCGAGCTACGTCAGCGACCTATTCAAGAAGAAGACCGGCACGACGCTGACCCGCTATGTCCAGAACCGCCGGGTGCAGGCGGCGAAGATGCTGCTGGCCGAGACGGACCGCACGGTGAGCGAGATCGGGCGGCAGGTCGGATTCGAGAATGATAATTACTTCATCAAGATTTTCAAGCGCTGGTGCGGCGCGACGCCGAGCGAATACCGCAAGGGGCTCGCGGAGGAGTCCCCGTGAAGCGTTGCCAAAAGAACAAAAATCCGTTCTATAAAGCCCCAAACGGCGTTCATCCCCCGGAGGCGCGGCTGGTGATACAGTTATGTTGTAGAGCACGACATTCCGACGAGGGGGAATTGGAATGGCCAAGAGAAAATGGCTGCTCGGCGCGATGGGGGTCCTCATGCTCGGCGGCCTGCTCGCGGGCTGCGGCAGCGGCAACGGCGGCAATAACGGCGGCACGAATGCGGGCGGCAACGGCGCGGCGGCCGGCGGCGCCCAGACGAATAACGGCGGCGGCACGAACGCGGGTGCCGGAGCGGGCGAGAAAATCAAGCTGACGATGTGGGGCGCCGTCCCCGAGGAGGCCGGGCCGCAGGCGGTCATCGACGCCTGGAACGAGGCGAACCCGAACGTGCAGGTCGAATACGTCCGCTACGTCAACGACGACCCGGGCAACCTGAAGCTCGACACGGCGCTCATGACCGGCCAGGACGCTGACCTGTACATGAACTACACGCTGACCCGGCTGCAGAAGCGCGTCGACGCGGGCACGGCGCTCGACCTGACGTCCTCCGGGTACGACATCGACGGCAAGATGGGCCCGGACGCGGCGCAGTGGAAGATCAACGACAAGTACTACGGCATCCCGACCAAGAAGAACATGGGCTTCGTCTGGCTGAACAAAGACATGCTCGACGCCGCGGGTCTGCCGGTGCCGCCGCTCGACTGGACCTGGTCCGACCTGCGGGAGTACGCGAAGAAGCTGACGAAGGACGGCGTCTACGGCCTGCTGCAGCACGACGCGATGTTCACGGCGACGATCGACGGCACGGTCGCGGGCCTCGGCCTGACGAAGCCGGACGGCTCTTCGAACTTCGACAACGACCTGTGGAAGCAGCAGTTCCAGACGCTGCACGACATGATGTTCGTGGATAAATCGACGCCGGAATATGGCGAGCAGCTGACGAGCAAGATGCCGGTCGACACGATGTTCCTGCAGGGGCAGGCGGCGCTGCTGAGCGCGGGCGAGTTCATCTTCCGCAACGCGAACAACCTGAAGGACTACCCGCACGATTTCAAAATCGCGTTCGCCACGATCCCGAAGGTGACGGCCGACCAGAAGGACTACAAGTACGCCGGCGGCCTCGGCGACGTGCTGTCGGTCAACGCGAAGTCGAAGCACCAGGATGCGGCGCTCAAATTCGCGGAATGGTACGCCGACGGCGGCATGCTGCCGATGGCGAGCGGCGGGCGCATCCCGTCCTCGAAGAGCGTGGACAACAAGCAGGCGATGGATCTGCTGCTGAAGGGCGTGGAGGACAAATACGACGCCGATTCCATGAACCAGGTCGTCTTCGGCACGTTCCCGTCGTTCCAGCTCAGCGTGCCGCAGCAGGTCATCGACGCCCGCAAGGAGGAGTACGAGAAGTACTTCCTGAACAAGCAGGACCTCGCGACGACGCTGGCCAACATGGCGAAGGAGCATGAGGAGCTCACCCGTAAATAACCGCATCGCCCCGACCGCCCAAGGAGAAGAAGGGACTCTTCGCTTCCTTCTTCTCTTTGCCGTACGCGGAAGGCGCGATACGAAACCAAGAAAGGCGGCGATCCCGTGCAGCGGCGCAGCTGGATTCAACGGCAAGGCTGGGTCGGATACGCGTTCATCCTGCCGAACATGCTCGGCATTCTGCTCTTCTTCATCTTGCCGGCGCTGTTCTCGTTCGGTCTCATGTTCACCGACTACCAATTCTCCAATCCGCGCTGGTCCTTCATCGGCCTCGACAACCTGAAGCGGCTGTTCGGGGACGACAAGTTTTACGAGGCGATCCGGCATACGGCGATCTTCCTGCTGTCCGTGCCGGCGTCGCTCCTGCTCGCGTTCCTCGTGGCGCTCGTGCTGAACCGCGGCGTCTACCTGAAGGGGCTGCTCCGGGGGATGTTTTTCCTGCCGTACATCTCGAGCGGCGTCGCGGTGGCGTTCGTCTGGATGCTGCTGTTCCAGCCGACGCACGGCCCGATCAATGCAGCGCTGCGCTGGCTCGGCGTCGTCTCGCCTCCGGGCTGGTTCGCGGATTCCGATACGGCGATGTACGCCATCGACGTCGTGCAGATCTGGTTCATGCTCGGCTACAACATGATCATCTACCTGGCGGCGCTGCAGGAGGTGTCGGCGGAGCAGCTGGAGGCCGCGCGCATCGACGGCGCGGGCAGCCGCACGATCGCGTGGCGCATCCTCTGGCCGCTCGTCAGCCCGACGACGTTTCTGCTGCTCGTGACCGGACTCATCATGACGATGAAGACGTTCTCGCTCATCCAGGCCATCACGCAGGGCGGGCCGAGCGGGAGCACGACGATTCTGTCGCTGTTCGTCTACAAGACGGCGTTCAGCTACTACGAGATGGGCTACGCCTCGACGATCTCATGGTTCCTGTTCGCCTGTATTCTCGCCATCACCTTGATCCAGTGGATCGGCCAGAAACGCTGGGTGCACTACTAGAAAGGAGCGCTTCCCATGAACGAAGGCACGTTGAAGTCCAAGCTGCCCGTCACGGCCGCCATGCTGATCGCCGGCGTCTTCATGATCGTTCCTTTCCTGTGGATGATCAGCACGTCGTTCCAGACCCCGACCGAGGTGTTCAAGACGTGGCTGCCGGCCAAGCTCGACTGGAGCAGCCATAAGCGCATCTGGACGGGCAACTACAACTTCCTGCCGTATTACCTGAACTCGGTGAAAATCGCGGTGATCGCCACGGCCGGCGCCGTGTTCCTCTCGGCGCTCGCGGCGTACGGCTTCGCCCGGACGGCATTCCGGGGCCGCGACGCGATGTTCCTGCTGTATCTGTCCATGATGATGATTCCGCCGCAGGTGATCTTCGTTCCGAAGTTCATCATGTTCAACTGGATGCACATCTACAACACGCATTGGGCGCTCATCCTGCCCGGCATGTTCTCGATCTTCGGCGTCTTCATGCTCCGGCAATTCTTCATGGGCATCCCGAGGGAAATCACGGAGTCGGCGTTCCTGGACGGGGCGGGGCATTTCACGATCTTCCTGCGGCTCATGCTGCCGCTCGCCAAGCCCGCGCTCGCGACGTTCGCGATCATCGACTTCTCCTGGCAGTGGAACGACTACGAGAACGCGCTCGTCTTCCTGCAGAGCCCGAAGCTGTATACGATTCCGTTAGGCTTGCAGAATTTCATTCTTGAGAACAACGTGGACTACAACGGCATGATGGCGGCGTCGTCCGCGGCGATTATTCCGATGATCGTCATCTTCCTCGTCGGCCAGAAATACATCATCCAGGGCGTTGCCAGCTCGGCCGTCAAGGGCTGAAGAACGGAGGCGCCCGGTCGATGCGGGCGGCAAGCGGGCGGCCAGCGGGTGGAATTGGCGGAGATGCGGATGTATTCGCGGGTTATGGAGTGGAACTGCAAAAAAGCAGTCGCGGAGGCGACTGCTTTTTGGCGTGGGCCGCGCTGTCGAGCGCTTAGGCTGGAACGGAACGTGCGCCCGGCGTCTGCGGGCGCACGAGCCCTCCCGTAAATGTGTCCGGGCGGTACCGTTCGCCGGCAGGCGCGTGCGCGGCCCGGCGCGAGCCGCCTGTTGCCACGTTACCTGCGCACCGCTTCGTACACGTACTGCTGCCCCGCGTTCGACGGCGCTTTGCCCGGCTCGAAGTCCGCGCACACCGAGACATCCGCGAAGCCGAGGCTTTCCAGCACGAGCTTGAACTCTTCGACGCCGTACCAGCGCAGCGCGAAGCGCTGGAGCTCCGTCGCGACCAGCTTGCCCTGGCGCCATTTCTCGTACTTGATGAAGGAGACCTTGTACTGTTCGAAGAGGTCGGCTTCGGCCAGCTTGCCCTCCATCGTGATGGTGTCGCCGTCCGGCAGCGCGAAGGCCGACGAACCGGCAAAGCCCCCGGGCGCAAAGCCGGCATCCGGCAAAAACAGATCGAGCATCAGGCGGCCGCCCGGCAGCAGATGATCGTACAGCCGCCGCAGCGCCTGCAGCGATTCCTCGCGCCGCTCGATCAGCAGGAACGATCCGGCCGGGACGATGATCGCCTCGTAGCGCTCCGGCAACGCCAGTTCCTGCAGGCTGGACAAGTACAGCTCGGGGGCGAGCCCCCGGTCGGCGCAGCGCCGGCGGCAGGACGCCAGCATATCGGGCGAGGCGTCGACGCCTTCCGCCAGCAGTCCGGCCTCGAGCAGCGGAATCAGGACGCGCCCCGATCCGGCCATCGCCTCCAGGATACGCGCCTGGCACCCGAGCAGCCGCTCGCGGTAATACTCGATGTCGCCGTTAATCGACTGGCCGATCTTCTTGGTGAAATCGTACACTTCCGTGCAAAGCTCTCCGTAATAGCTGAAAGACATGAACGCATTCCTCCATTCGCGTAGTCGGGCACGCGGAAGGACGGCAGCCTGCTATCCGTTCCGCACCGTTTTGAACGTCGCCGTGCGGGATGGAGCCATTGTCATGTTCATCACTCCGATTCATTGGGAATTATCTCCACTATAGGCGTTGGGCGGCAGGCGGTCAACGGTCTTCGGACGCCGTCAGCCGCTCGATGAACAGCCGTCCGATGCCGGGCAGCGACATGCCCCGGCGGGTCGCCAGGCCGACGAGGCGCTCCGGGATGGCGTCCGCCGTCCGCAGCTCGAACAGCTCGCCGTCCGCGAGCGGCGCGCGCACGAATTCGCGCGTCACGAAGGCGGCGCCGTAGCCGCGCCGGGCGAACTCGACGAGCATGTCGGTGCTGCTCAGCTCGAAGGCGGCGTCGACCTCGAGCCCCCGAGCGGCGAACCAGCGCTCCGCGAACACTCGCGTGCTGCTGCCGGCGGACAGCAGCAGCAGGGGCAGCGCCGCCAGCTCCGCGGCGGCGATCGGCCGTTCCGCCAAGTGCCGGTAGCGGGGCCCGGCGACGAAGCAGTCCTGGATGGCGGCGAGCGGCCGCACGTCGAGCTCGGGATCGGCCACCGGCAGATGGACGATGCCGACGTCGATGCGGCTTTCCTTCAGCCACGCCGCGATTTCCGCGGTCTTGCCCTGGTAGAGCCGAATCTCGATGCCGGGATATTCGGCGCGCAGCTCGTCGAGCGGCGGCAGCAGCAGATGCTTGATGATCGGCCCGCTGGAGCCGATCCGCAGCTCGCCGGCGGCGTGGCGGCTGAGCGCGGCCATTTTGCGCTCGCCGGCTTCGAGCAGCGCCAGCGACTGCTCGACGAACCGGAGCAGCTCCGCGCCTTCGGGCGTCAGCGCGACACCCTTGGACAGGCGGTCGAACAGCTTGACGCCGAGCCCGTCCTCCAGCTGCTTGACGGCATAGCTGACGGACGGCTGCGTCACATGCAGCTCCTGCGCCGCTTTCGTCAGGTTGCCGGCTTTGGCCGTATGCCGGAAGATGCGGTACCACTCCAGATGCAGCTTCGGACTCATCGTCTACTCCCTCCTTGGTATAAAATCAATCTATGACACACTTCCGGAATTGCGATTTCATTTATTGCGCTGCCTTCATTATAATCGACCGTAACGGATAAGGACATCATGACGGAGGTGCCGAATCATGGGAGGCAGCACATTTGGAGACGCGTTCAAAATCACGACGTTCGGGGAATCGCACGGGGTATCGGTCGGCGTCATCGTCGACGGGGTCACGCCCGGGGTGGAGCTCGACGAAGCGTATATTCAGGTTCAGATGGACCGGCGCAAGCCGGGGCAGTCGGCGGTGACGTCCCCGCGCAAGGAGTATGACGTCATCCGCATCGTATCGGGCATGTTCGAGGGCCGGACGACGGGGACGCCGCTCTGCATCGTGCTCGACAACAAGGACATGCGGCCGAGCGCCTACGACGGGATGGACGAGACGTTCCGCCCGGGGCACGCGGATTACACCTATTTGCAAAAATACGGCCTGCACGACCATCGCGGCAGCGGGCGGGCGTCCGGCCGGGAGACGGCGGCGCGCGTCGCCGCGGGCGCCGTGGCGCGCAAGCTGCTCGAGCGGCGCGGCGTGAAGGTGGTGGCGTATACGAAGGAGATCGGCGGCATCGCGTGCCGGACGTTCCGCCCGGAAGTCATCGAGCAGAACAGCGTGCGCGCGTGCGACCCCGATGCGGCCGTCTGGATGGAGGATTACATCAAGACGCTCGTCGCCCGGGGCGACAGCGCAGGCGGCGTCGTCGAATGCCGGATCAGCGGCGTGGCGGCGGGCCTCGGCGAGCCGGTGTTCGACAAGCTCGACGCGGACCTCGCCAAGGCGATGCTGTCGGTCGGCGCCGTTAAGGGCATCGAGTTCGGCGCGGGCTTCGCGGCGGCCGGGATGCTCGGCAGCGAGCATAACGACGGGATGAACGCGGACGGCTTCACGAGCAACAACGCCGGGGGCATTCTCGGCGGCATCAGCACGGGCGCGGACATCGTGTTCCGCGTGGCCGTCAAGCCGACGTCCTCGATATCGGCGCCGCAGCAGACGGTGACCGCGACCGGCGAGGAGCGGACGATCCGCACCGAGGGCCGGCACGATCCGTGCATTTGCCCGCGGGTGGTCCCGGTCATCGAAGCGATGGCCTGCCTCGTGCTGGAGGACCACTACAAGCGCCAGGCCGCGCTGCGAGGCTGAGCGGGCGAGCGAGCGGGGAGGGAGCTCGCGGGCTGCATGCGACGGCGCAGGCGCACCGGGCAGAGCGGCGGCATCCGGCCGGCAGGCGAAGCGAATAAGACGTGCCGGCCGGCAGCATCCTATCCAGGATGATCCAGGTAAGGAGAGAGGCCTATGCGATTATGCGCCGCGCTGCTGCTCGTGCCGCTGCTGGTGCTCGGTTGCCTTCCGCCGGCCGCTCAGGCGGGCGTTCCCGCGAAGTACGATCCGGCGGACGGCTACCACGAGTACATTCGCTGGAACGCCCTCGCTGCCAAAGCCGCATCGGAGCGGTACCCGGGGGCGGAGCTCGTCGATTTTCTGTATATCGGCTGCACGTGCGAGTCGCCTTCTTCCCGCCAATACCTGTTCAAGTACTGGATGCGTCGGGACGGCCGGGAGTTCGGGGTCTACGTGACCGTGGAGGGACCCGACGGCGCGGGCGCTCCCCGGGCGGGGGCTGCGGAGAAGGCGGATGCGCGCATCGCTTCGTTCCCGCGCTGGGAGCGCCGTGCGGCCGACGCCGTGCGGGAGAAGTATCCCGGCGCCGAGATCGTCGGCCGGAAGCCTTACGGCTGCCGCTGGCTGGGCGCGGCCGCCGCGAGGCAGACGTTCCGGTATTGGATCCGGCAGGACGGCCGCAGCCGGCTGCTCCGGGTCGAAGTCGATTACGCGTTAGGCACGCGCCGGCCGACGGCCGCGAGGGTCGTGCCGAGCCGCGAATTCTAGAGACCGCGGGCCCGTGGCCCCGGGGGCCTTTTCCGCCGACATCGGGGCCTCCGGCATCGAGCACAAGAATATATTTACCAATATAATTTAGAATGAAACTATATTGACTCTAACTATTTTCGGGTGTATATTTACTTGCGTAAACTTTTTTTCATAACCTTTTTTTCTTGGGGATTCGGCCATCGTGCTGAATCCCGCTTTTTTTTTGCCGCGCGGCGATCTCGCCGCCGGTGCTCCCGCCGCCGGTGCTCCCGGGTACGCTGCCTCGAAACGGAGCGCGGGACGAGGAAACTAATAACAATAAATATAGTATTGACTTAAACTATATTGATTAATATAATCGTGACTGTAATCAAAATTGATTCGAATCTCATTCGAATAAAAAGGAGCCTGAAATGAAGAAGACCTTTAAAGTACTCTCGTCATCTACTTTGACATTCTCCGTACTCGCTTCCGCGGCCGCGCTGCCCGCCGCCGCCAATGCCGCTGCCGCCGCCCCGGTCAAGAGCGTCGGTGATTTCAAGGATTTGACGAACATCGACCAGACGCTTGCCGCCAAGATCGACGCTTTGCTTAAGAAGGGCGTATTCGAGGGCGTGTCCGAAGATACGTTCGGCATCAACCAGAACATGACGCGCGCCGAATTCGCCAAGGTGTTGGACCTTACTTACGGCATCCAGGTACCGGATTCGGCGACCTCGAGCTTCTCCGACGTCAAAGCGGATAACTGGGCGTCGGATTTCATCGAAGCCGCCAAAAAGGCCGGCCTGATCAACGGGACGACCAAAACGACATACAAGCCTGCCGCGAACGTAACGCTCGGCGAACTGGCGACGGCGTACGTGAAGGGCCTCGGCATCAAGCCGAGCTTGACGGAACACCCTTGGTATTCCGACGCCGTCAAGCAAGCGGTCGCCCGCAGCATTCTTCCGGCGGGCGCGAACGGCGCGAAGGTCGCGACCCGCGCGGATCTCGTGAACAGCGCGTACGGCGCGATGCTGGCTTATGAGGAAGCCAACAAGCCGGCGAAGGTCTCCGTCGCTTCCGCGGAAGCAACGGGCGTTCAGCAAGTCACGGTCAAGTTCGACCGCGACCTCGACACCTCCAAAGCTACGCTGACGCTGCAGCGGGGCAGCAGCACCGTCAAGGCCGAGACCAAATGGGCCGACGACAAAAAATCGGCGACGCTGACGTTGACGGACGACAAGCTGCGCGCCGGCGAATACAGCGTAACGCTCGGCGGCCTGGACGCGGCGCAGGTCGACAAAACGTCCGCGTCCTTCAAGGCCGAGGACGAGACGCTGAAGAGCATCGAGTTCGACAGTGCCGTCGATACGATCGCTTACTCCGGCAGCGTCATCATCAAGGCGACGCCGAAGAACCAATACGGCGAGAGCGCGTCGTTCTCCGCAGGCAACTATACGGTGTACACATCCGTCGCTCAGTTCACTAAAATCAACAAATCGGACGACGGCTCGCTCGCGATCACGCTGAAAACGAATACGCCGGAAGCTACGCAAGGCGTAAGCGTCATCCCGGTCACGGTCGTCAACAACGACCAGCACGTCACGGCCAGCAGGAATTTCAAGCTCGGCACCGCGCCGATCATCACGAAGCTGACGCTGGGGGCTCCTCAATATTCGAACGCCGCCAACGCCATCACGGGCAAAGGCGATACCGTCAAGTACGACCTGTATCTCGCCGATCAATACGGTAACACCATCGCGTACAACTCGAGCGACTTCAAGAAGGACGACGTCAAAATCATCTGGAATGATTACATTGGCGGCAATAACGGCAGCGGGTCCGCCGTGTCGACGGAAATCGAAGACAACGGCAGCAACATTCCGCGGCTGAAAATCTCCTTGAACGACAACGTGGACAAATCCGCGGATTATACGTTCACGGTCACGAACCAAGCGGCTACCGCGCAGGGCAAGGTGCGCATTCAATCCGCAAGCGTCGCGAACAAGATCGAGATCGGCGACTTCAACGACGTGATCGCGGCAGGCGACCACGACGCCTATATTCCGATCGTGGGCTACGACGCGAACGGCAAAGCGCTGAGCACCGAAGATCTGACGAGCGACACGAACCGCGACCGCATCAAGGTCAGCGTGTCCGGCGCGCAGTCGGAAGCGAAAATTTTGGATTCGGGCGCCCATAAAGGCTCGATTCACTTGATGAACGTCAGCGCGGCTTCCAAAGGCTCCGTCTCCGTGACGGTGGTCATCGCGACGCCGAACGCGACCAGCACGGCAACCCGCAATTATACGATCGCGGACGTCCGCGTGCCGGACCGCATCCGGGAAGTGGCTGCGCCAAACAAGGAAATCGTTGCGGGCATGGGATACGCCAAGGAAGCGAAGTCCTCGTTCCGCTATGAAATTCTTGATCAATACGGCAAGCCGATGGACTACACGCTGCTGACCAACGACCGCGGCAATGCGGTGGAATCGAACGGCGTCAAATACTACGTCGAAGCTTCGTTCAAGGATGCGAGCGCCGGCGCGGCCTTCAGCTTGGTGAGAGACGACTCGAGCCAGAAGACGAGCGTGCTCGCAGACGTCTATGGCGAACGCGCCGAAGGCGGCAACGCAAAAGCTGTGTTCGGCGGCGCGAACGAAACGGATCCGATGTCCCTGAAGCAATTCAATCGCGGCCTGCGCGTCTATGCTTCCACTCAAGTCAACAATGCGACGCAGCTCGCCGGCGAAGGCGCGAAGGCGACCCTGCACGTGGCGATCGTGAAGCAGCCGAATGGCGGTACGCCTACCGAGATCACGTACGTGGACAAGACGATCAAAGCGGCTGCCAAAGGGGAAGAGTGGACGTACGCCGTCAGCCCGATCGGCAGCCTCTACTACACGCTGGACAGCGGCATCCTGCCGAACGACCAAACGAAATATCCTCGCAAGGCCGCGGATAGCGCGATGAGCAAGCGCATCAATCTGACGGTTACGAATGCCGCGGGCGATAAGGTCGCCATTCCGGACGACTATCTGCTGTCGGTGACGAGCTCCAACCCCGTAGCGGTCCAAGTCGGACAAGACGAGGCGAGCAAAAAATGGTATGCCATGGGGTATAAGCCGGGTACGGCGACGCTGACCGTGTCGTACCGCAACGATAAAGGCGAAGTGAAGGTGCTGACGCAGGAAGTCACGGTGAAGAGCGAGGCGATTACGGTTGCGAGCCTCGAGGCTGACAGCAAAGCGACCCTGCCGTTCTCCACGGCCGACAAAGCGTATTACGCCGCGGCTAACTATGCGGGCGCAGGCGCCGCAGCGCCGCAAGTACCGTTCTCGATGGGTCTGATGAACCTCTCGTTCACGGATAACTACGGGTACGGCTACGACTCGAGCGACGTGCAGACATACGGCGTGGACATCTACGGACTCAATTTCTCCGTCGAGAACGTCAGCCCGGAATCCGCGGCATCGGCCGGCACGGTAACGGTTGACCGCACGGGCAAAGTCTCGATCTCCGGCGGCTTCAAAGGCACGTTCGATCTGACGGTCACGGCCCCGACGGGCAAATCCGTGACGACCGAAGTCAACGTGAAGTAAGGCATCACAGTCATAACGTAAAAAGAGGAAGCTGCATTCGGCTGCGAATGCGGCTTCCTCTATTTGTTCCGGTATGGGGCGGTACGGTAAGGCGGAAGGTCCGTAACGGTTAGTCGTTCTTGCTGATCTTATTCATTAAGTCGCTTGATAGCGGCTGATCGGTCATGTCGAGTTCGGTCATGATGTTGAGCAGCTTGATCAGCAGGCCGGTGAAATTGATTTTTTCTTCGTTCGAAAACAACGCATTGACCTTTTGGATGAACTCGTAATGGGGCGGCATGATTTTTTCGACGAGGTTGTTGCCTTTTTCCGTGATCGTAAGCGTCACTTTACGGCGGTCTTGGCTATGGGACGCCCTTTGCAGCAGTCCTTCTTTTTCCAGGCTGTCGATGAGTCCGGTCATGGAGGCCCGGGTAACCTTGATTTTATCCGCGATTTCGGACGGGCTTAGCGCCTTATCCTTTTCCCAATACAGGAAGAAGAGGATATGGAACTTCTCGTTCGATAATCCGTACGCCGCGTAGCGCTTGTTATACTGCATCTGGATATTGTTCGTGATAAAGGAGAATTCCAGGAACGTTTCGACAAACTCGGCGGTTTCGGCCAGCATTCTATCGTCAGGCATCTTCATCATCCTTTTCGTGAAACGTTTTCCGTTAATTATATCGAATATAATATTGAATGTAAAATATCTGTAATTTGATTATATTCTTATAAATGAATTTGCTGGTAGTGTGCTCCTGGCTCGCGCAACTTATTCGCAGGCCCCGACGCTGGGGTGAAGGAGCGCGAACAGGCGAAAATAGATTGACAGATGATGTATCGAATGTTAATGTATCGACATACGATATATCAACTACCGAAGTAATGGGGGGCCTTCCGACATGGCAAAGGCGAAAGAGCCGCTTCCGCTCACGGAGGCGTTCTATTACATTTTGATCGCCCTTTATCCGCGTCCCTCGCATGGCTATGGCATCATGCAGGACGTCGAGGCGATGAGCGGAGGGCGGGTCAAGCTCGGGGCGGGCACGCTGTACACTGCGCTGAACGCGCTGCTCGGCAAAGGGTGGCTCGCGCATTATCCCGTTTCGGACGGGACGGACGCGCGGCGCAAGCTGTACGTCATTACGGAGGCCGGTCAAGCGGCGGCCGCGGCCGAGATGAGACGGCTGGAGGAGCTGCTGGCGGCCGGCCGGCGCATCATGCATTCGGAGGAGGCGTGAGGAGGATGGCAGTGGAGACGGTAAAGAAGACCCGTCTGTGGATGAGCTGGCAGTACGAGCAGGAGGAGGAATGGGTGAACGCCATGTCCGCCCAAGGGCTGCATCTGCGGCGGGCGGGCATCGTCCGTAGCGCGTTCGAGCGGGATCCTTCCGTACGCTACACGTACCGGCTCGATTATCAGCCGGGGCTCGGGAAAGGCGAGAAGCTGGCGGCGTACCTGGAGCTGTACCGCGACGCCGGCTGGGAGCATGCCGGGACCTTCGCCGGCATCTGGTATTATTTCCGCCGCCCGTGGCAGCCGGGGGAGAGCCCGCGCCTGTACACGGACCGGGATTCGCTCGCCGCGCACTACAAGCGCATTCGCGGCGTGATGGCCGCGATGCTGCCGGTTAATGCCGTGCTGCTGTGCGTGAACGGCGCGAACCTGCTGCCGCGGATAGGCGGCCATCTATGGACCGTCGCCGTGCCCGTGCTGGCGATCTATGCCGCGATCTTCGCGCTGCTCGGCACCGGCATCGTCAAGATGAATCGCAAAATCAAAGCCATCGAGTCTTGAGCCGTGCAAGGCGCGGCGCACGCGAAGAAGGCCGGGCCGTTCCCCCAAGGGAGCGGGCCGGCCTTCCGCCGTTTGCCTATAACCCGATCCAGCCGTCCGCCAATCCAGCCGTCCGCCGGTTCAGCCTCTCACCGCATCGGCGCCTGCCGGAAACCGGCCTAGAACGTCTCCCCGTCGAAGGGGATTGCCACGCGGTCCGTCAGCGATGCCGCCGCCAGCCGCTCCCGCAGCACGGCGCGGGTCACGCGGCAATGGTTGATCGCGTCCATATGGACCGCGATCACCTTCGCGTCCGGCGCATGGCGGGCGACCGCGATCACGTCGTCCGCGTCCATCGTAATGGGGCCGCCGGTCAAGAATTGCGCGCCGCCGGCATTGACGACGACGATCTCCGGCCGGTGGGCGCCCAGCGCGTCCTTGACCTCGTCGCACCAGATCGTGTCGCCGGCGAGGTAGACGGCCGGCTCGCCCGGCGCCCGAAGCACGAAGCCGGACACCCGGCCCATCCGGAGGCCGACCTCGCCGGTGCCGTGCCGCCCGCCCGTGCGGACGATCGAGATACCGCGGAACGTGGCCGCGGCATCGACCTCCGTCACGTCGCCGAAGCCCCGGTCGCGGAAGACCGCTTGATCGCCGGGCTGGCAGAAGACGGGCACCGCCTTCGGCAGTCCCTCGGCCGCCGCGTCGTCCCAATGGTCGCGGTGAAGATGCGTGACGAGCACGGCGTCCGGCGACAGCCACTTCGCCGGGCCGCCCGGCAGGCCGACGAGCGGATTGCGGCGGTCGTCGCCGGCGTTCACGATGGGCGGGTTCACGCCCGCCGCGCCGAGCATGGGATCGACGAGCAGCGTCGATCCGGCGTATTCGAGCCAGAGCGAAGCGTGGCGAATCAGCGTGAATTTCATGGGAGATGCACCTCTTCCATAAGGATTGATCGGTTCCGTTACGATGGTAACACAGGCAGCGCCCCGCCGCGATAAGCTTGCTCGAGGTGCGTGCGCGGTGCCGATGATGTACGCGCCAAGAGACCTCCGATCGGCGGCCTGCGCGAAGAGAGCGCGGCCCGTATGCCGGTCCGCGCTCTCCTAATCATGGCCGGCTTATACCGTCGCCCGGGTACTTCTGCCTGCGCTATAGACGGCGGCCGTCTTGGCCACGCGCATCCCCAAGGTTTCGCCGAGCGAGAGGCCCTTCGCGAACAGCGACTGGCTCAGCGGGTCGTGGGTATCCTCGACGGGAGACGTCACCCCGACGCCGTAGTAGCTGCCGTACAGCGCATTTTCCGGAATGTTGGCCGGCAGGCCGACGATCATCATGCCTTGGTGCAGCATCGGCGTAATGAGGTTCAGCAGCGTGGCTTCGATCCCGCCGTGAATGGTGGCCGTCGTACAGAACACGGCGCCGATCTTATCGACCAGCGTCCCGTTCGCCCACAGGTAGCCGAGCTTGTCGATCCATTCCTTCAAGCCGGAGCTGATGGAGCCGAAGTGCCCGGGGCAGCCCCAGATGATCGCGTCCATGTCGGCCAAGTCTTTGACGTCCGCCCTGTTGACGTGGTTGATGAAGACCTGCGCGCCTTCCACGCGTTCGGCCCCTTTGGCGATGGAGCGGGCAAGCTGCTCCGTATGTCCCGCTTCGCTATCGTATACAATATAAATTTTCATCGAATGTTCTCCTCTCTGGATGGTTGTTCCGTGCGCGCCTCACTCGGGTTTCTTTAACGATCCGGTCAATTTCTTGAGCGTTTCCCGGTAGGCTTGGTCGGGGGACAGCTCTTCCTTCGGCTTCGCGTCCTGAATGGCGTCGCCCTTCAGCTTCAGCAGCGCCCTCCGGTATTCTTTATCGTTGAAGCGCCCGTCGTCCGCGTTCGGCGGCGTCGGATTGAGGAACCCGCGGATGGCGTCGCGGAACTCCACGTCCTTGCCCATGCGGGCCGCGCCTTCCGCGCGCGCCGGCTGGGCCGCCGCCACGCTCGCTTCCGGCACGGCGGCCATATCCTGCGGCACCGGGACCTGCGCCGCATCCTCCCGCGGCTTCACCTTGCGGATGAAGAACGCCAGGACGAGCGCGGCGGCGGCCATCCAGGTCGCGACGACGAACGAATAATTGATGCCGTAGATGGTCGCCTGCTGCGTGACCTCGGCCATTTTGGCCGCGTCCTGCGGGTCGATCTGCCCGGCGATGACGAGGTCCTTGGCGCGGGCGGTCGCCTGGTTCGTCATGACCGTGACCAGCAGGGCGGTGCCGAGCGCGCCGGAGACATTCCGCAGCGTCTGGGACATCGCGGAGCCGTGCGCGTTCAACCGGCGCGGCAGCTGGTTCAGGCCGGCGGTCTGGATCGGCATCATCAGCATGGACAACCCGAACATCCGCGCCGTGTAGACGATCATCATGTGCACATACGTCGAGCCGGCTTCCAGATGGCTGAATTCGTACGTGGTGATGGCCGTGATGGCAAGGCCGACGACGGCGAGCCAGCGAGCGCCGATCTTGTCGAACACCATGCCCGTGATCGGCGACATGATGCCCATCAGGATCGCGCCCGGCAGCAGCAGCAGCCCGGATTCGAGCGGCGTGAAGCCCCGGATGGTCTGCAGGAAGATCGGCAGCAGGATCATGCCCGAGAACAGCACCATCGTGATGATGGCATTGATCAGCGACGTCAGCGAGAACATCCAATATTTGAACACCCGCATTTCGAGCAGCGGATTCTTCACCACGATGGAGCGCACAATGAAGAGAATGAGCGCGACGGCGCCGACGGCGAGGCAGACGATGACCTCGGTCGAGTCCCAGCCCGCGGTGCCCGCTTCGCTGAAGCCGTACAGCAGGCCGCCGAAGCCGAGCGTGGACAGGACGACGCTCAGGACGTCGAGCTTCGGACGCGACGTCTGGATGACGTTCTTCATCCCGAAGGCGCCGAAGATGACGGCGGCGACCGCGAGCGGCAGCACGATGTAGAACAGCACGTGCCAGTCGTAGTTCTCGACGACCCAGCCGGAGAGCGTCGGGCCGATCGCCGGCGCGAAAATCATCGCAACGCCCATCAGGCCCATCGCTTTGCCCCGTTCCTCGACGGGGAAGATGGTGAGCGCGACGACGGTCATGAGCGGCATTAGAATGCCGGCGCCGACGGCCTGCACGAGACGGCCGGTCAGCAGGATGCTGAAATCGCCGGAGAGCGCGCAGACGATCGTGCCGATCGCAAATAGAGATGAGGCCGCGAGGAACAGCTTCCGGGTCGTGAACCGGTTGACGAGAAAGGCGCTGATCGGCACGAGCACGCCGTTCGCGAGCAGATAGCCGTTGGACAGCCATTGGATCGTGCTTTCCGTCACGCCGAGATCCGCCATCAATTTCGGAAGCGCGACGTTAAGCACCGTCTGGCTTAACAGCGCCACGAACGCGGCGATGAGCAAGGAGGCCATGATCGGCCCTTTGCGCAAGGTGTTGGATACCATCGTAGTCATGGTCTATGCTTCCTCCCTGGATTTTCGTAAAAGACGCAGCACCTCGTGCTGCAGGCGGTCGAGCTCGCGCCTGTCGGCTTCCGACAGCTCCAGCAGGGACCGCATCATGTGCACCCGGGTCACTTCCGTCTCGCGCCAAAGCGCTTCGCCCTGCCCGGTCAAGGTCAGCGTCATCGCCCGCCGGTCGGACGGGGTGCGTGCCCGCTCCACGAGGCCCGCCTTAGCCATCCGTTCGACGATGCCGCTCGTCGTGCTGTTGCCGAGGAAGAGCTTGTCGGCCAGCTCCGAGAGGCGGATGGCGGGCTGCTCGTGGAGCACGCGAAGGACAATGAGCTGAGGCGCGGTCAAGTTATGCTTGCCCGCCGCTTTGGTCATCAGCTGGAAGAACACCTGATTAACCTCGCGGTAGCTCTCAAAGATGCGCAGGATCTGCTCCTCCATGAAAAACTCCTTCCGCCGATTATTTCGCATGCGAACTATTATCTACCCGTTTATCCTATATGTCAATAGAGACATATATTCAGTTTATGCCAATCCAGCCTGCAATTTGTCTAAGCTGCCGTTAGTATCTTCGAACAGCCCGCGGTTCATCCCTGAACGAGGCCTATCCCGGCTGTGATCGAATTCCAATAAATGTGAGTGTATGCTATGATGGGGCAAACTGCGAATAGATCGGATGGTGACGCGCATGTGCCGGAATATCAAAACGCTGTTCAATTTCGATCCGCCCGCGACGGAAGACGAGATCCAGGCGGCCTCGCTGCAGTTCGTGCGGAAGCTGTCGGGCTTCAACCAGCCCTCCAAGGCGAACGAGGAAGCCTTCCAGCTGGCCGTCGACGAGGTAACTGCCGCCGCGGAGAAGCTGCTGTCCTCGCTCGTGACGAACAGCCCGCAGCGCAGCCGCGAGGCGGAGATCGAGCGCGCGCGGATCCGTTCCGTCAAGCGGTTCGGTCCGAAAGAAGGCTGACGGCAAGACGGCCGGCCGCCTTGCTGCTGCATGACGAACAGCCTTGTCCCGTAACGGGTCCGCTGCCGCGGTCCGAGGGGCAAGGCTTTTTGGCGTTGAGGGCCGTAGCGGCCGGCTTTCAATCGGACCGCTTGCGGCGGTATACTGGGCTTCTAAGAAGCGGGCTGCCGCGTTTCCCAATCCATACTGCGAGGTTCATTCTAATCCTATGTTGAAATCCAAACTGCCATCCAAACTGCCTTATTGCTTGCTGCTGGCCGTCGCGGCCGCGTTCATCGCATACGCGGTCAGGAAGAACGTGCTCCAGGACCCGGAGGCCGCGGAGTTCCTGAGCCATAAGACGAATCCCGCCGATCTCGTCGACCTGCCCGTCTGGCTGACCGTGATGCGGATCCACTTGGGCTTCGCCTGCCTTGCCCTGCTGACGGGGGCGGTCAACTTCTCGCCGTGGCTCGCGCGTCATGCGCGCCGGTTCCACCGGGGCAACGGGTATGCGTATCTCATATCCGTGCTCGCCGTATCCTTAAGCTCCGGCTACATGGCGCCGAACGCGACGGGCGGCGAGGCGGTCAGCTTCGCGTTCAATATGCTCAATATCGTCTGGCCGGCCTTCGCCGTGCTCGGCATTCGCGCCATACGCAAGAAGCGCCTCGACCGCCACCGGCGGTGGATGGCCCGCAGCTACGCGTTCTGCTTTACAAACGCGGCCGTCCATTCGCTGGCGTACGCGCTCGAACGCTGGGCGGGCCTATCCTACGAGGAAGCCTACCGCATCGGCGTGTACGGCGGCATCCTGCTGCTGCTCGCGGCGGGGGACCTGGCCGCCCGGCTGTTCTTCCGCCAGCCGGCCGCGATCGGCCAGCCGTGACGGCCGGCGGACCGGGACGGGACGGGGCTCTCCGGGCCAGCCGGGCGCGTTCTTCACGAACAACAATAAGGGCTGCGGCCGCAGCTGCTCGAAGCAGCCGGCCGCAGCCCTTTTGTCGCGGGCGGGCGCCCGCCCGCGCGTCAGGGCAGGCCGAGCTCCCGTCCGTATTCTTCCGGCGACTTGCCGATCAGCGCCTTGAAGCTCTTGATGAAGTGGGCCTGGTCGTAGAAGCCGAGCTCCTGCGCCAGCCGCGGCCAGTCGGGCGCGCCGCGCTCGCGTTCGATGCGCTCCGCCGCCTCCTGCAGCCGGTACCGCTGGATGATCCATTTCGGGCTGACGCCGACGAAGCGGCCGAAGAGGCGCTGCAGCGCCCGCTTGTTCACGCCGAACCGTTCGGCCAGGTCCTCGACCTTGGTGATCTCCCGGTTGCCGATGACCTCGCGGACGATCTCCCCGACGAGCCGGACGGCATCGCCGTGTTCCGGCCCGGGCAGGCGCGAGCCGAAGAACGCTTCCGCCAGCCCGATCCGGGCTTCGTCCGATTCGGCGGCGTACACCTGCGCCTCCACGTCCCGCGCCGCCTCGCCGAACAGCTCCGTCCACGGCACGGCGCGCCCGGTCAACAGCGCCGCCGGCCGCTGCCAGAACGGATAGAAGCCGCCCGGGCGGAACTTGATGCCGAACACGTCGCCTTCTTCCCGCAGACGGCGGACGAACGTCCGCGTCGGCACGCCGTACACGCCGGCGAAGCGGCCGGCCGTCTCGCGCTCGAAGACGACATGCATGCTGGGGTAGGACAGCACCGTCTGGGAGTAGGGTTCCTGCCCCCGCAAGTCCCAGCGCACGATCCAGTAATGCTCGATATACGGCGCGAGGCCGGGAGAGGGATCGAGACGCCGCAGCGCGAATTTCTGCCGGGCCAGCTCCGCCTTCAGGATGCCGCGATCCGATCGGCCGCCGGGATTGTCCCACTCGTTCATGCGAGGCCTCCTTAAGCGAACGCTGTCGCGTTTTTACAATACCGGATAAGCATGAAGCGCTATACTCGAGACTAGCACCAAGAGGCCTGGCATGCAATGGTTTCGGACACTACGAACACGTTTGGAGGCGCAATGGGATGGAAGAGATGAAATTCGAGTTGTATATCGGAGCGAAGCCGGAGGATGTCTGGCGCGCGCTCGTGTCGCCGGAAGGCACGAAGGCGGTCTACTGCGGCAGCGTGCTGGAGTCGACGTTCGAGCCCGGTTCGCCCTACGCGTACATCGGCCCGGGCAACGACGGGGACCGCACGGTTCACGTCTACGGCACCATCGTGGACTACGAAGCGAACAAGCGGATGAGCTATATGGATCATCCGGGCCCATCGTACCATGATAATCACGAGGCGCTGGAGACGCGCGTCACGCTGACCCTCGAACCCGTCGGCGAGACGGTGAAGCTGACGCTCGTCAACGACCTGTGGCCGGAGGGGCATCCGTCCTACGAGAAAACGAAGTCGAGCTGGCCGATGATTCTGAGCAGCGTCAAGACGTTCGCCGAGACGGGCAAAGCGCTGGATTTCGGCTTGTAGACGCTGTTCTGTCTCCACGCCGCTTCAGTGCAAGAGCCAAGGCAGCGCCGCTAACCGCGAGCGGGCCTTGGTTTTTTTGCGCGCGCGCTTATTCATGGAGGGCGGGGAGACGGGGGCGAACATCCCGCTTTTGCCATATTGCGGTTTACGGCTCCGGCGGGCGGGCTTTATACTGATGGAACAGCAGGGGCCGCCTTTGCGAAGGCCGCCGGCACGCGGACGGGGATGGCGGCTCCGGACGAAAAGGAGTGGTAGTAGATGGAGCACTATGTATACGGGCAGCTCGCATTCGTGCGCGCGCAGACGCTGAAGCTGATGGAGGGCGTGACGGAGGAACAGGCGGACGTCGTTCCCGAAGGCTTCCGCAATCATATTCGCTGGCATTTCGGCCATATCTACGTCGTCTTGGACCGGTACGCGCACAAATACATGGAGCTGCCGCTCCAGGCGCCCGCCGGCTGGACGGCGCTGTTCGAATATGGCACCTCGCCGCTCACGGCGCCGGCGGACGACGCGTGGCCGACGCTCGGGGAGTTGAAGGAGCAGCTCGGCGGCCAGATTGAACGGATCCGCCAGACGTTCGGGGAGGGCATCCGGCAGCGGGTCGTCTCGCCGTACACGACGTCGGCGGGGATGCATCTCGACACGCTGGAACAGTTCTTCAGCTTCAACCTCTACCACGAGGCGATGCATTTGAGCACGATCCGCAATTACCGGAAGCTGCTGTCCCTGTAGGGACGGCGGCTTTTTGGCGCGTGGTTCGGGGCGGAACGGTTTCGATCGGCGCGCGGACGGGTAATAGAAAGTGGGCAGTGCCCGATCGCCGAAGGAGGGATTCGCGATGAGTTTTCGCAATATTCTCGTGGCATACGACGGAGGCATGCCGTCCGTCAAGGCGTTGGATAAAGCGCTGGACATGGTCCGGCATGACCCGGAAGCCAAACTGACGGTTCTGTCCGTCTACAGCGTGGCCGCTGTCGCCGTGGCTGATGCGGTCGTAGCCGTGCCGTCGTCCGTTCAGCGCGAGCAGTTTATGGCGGCGCAGGAGCAGCTGAAGCAGGCGGAGGCGCAGATCGCCTCGATTCCGAACGCGGCCTCGGTGCTGCTCGAAGGCAGCCCCGGCGAGACGATCGTCCGGTACGCGAAGCAGCATGGCAACGACCTCATTATCGTGGGCAACCGGGGCTTCGGACCGCTGCGCGAGTTCGTCATGGGCAGCGTCAGCCATTACGTGCTGCAGCATACGGACGTGCCGCTGCTCGTGATCAAGTGAACCGTTTAGCCGTCTCGCGCCCGTCCGGGCGCGCTCATCGGAACGGCCCGTCAGCCGGCTTGCCGCCGCGCGGCGGGCCTTTTTTTGCATCAGCGGACCGGGAGAGGTGCGGCGCGTACGATCACGGGCGATGCAGTACCGCTGGCTTCCGGCAAGGCAGCACTCTTTGTGTATGGCTTAAATGGAAATTATATGCTATTGTAATTTTGTAATAAAAATTACAAGTTGCAAGCGACAAGAACAGGAGAACCCACATGCCTTCGAAGAAGAGAAGCGTCGTGTTATCCGTCCGGCTGGACGAGACGGCGCTCGAAGCAGTAGATCTGCTCGTCGAGTCCGGGCTGGAACCGAACCGGTCGCGGGCCGCGACGCAGCTGATCGGCGCCGGTATCGGCGCCTCCGCGGAGCTGCTGCGGAAGGCGAGGGAGCTGACGGACCAGGTGAAACGGCTGCGCGCCGAGATGATCGAGGCGGTCAAGGCCGGACGGACCGACCAAGTGTCCGAGCTGCTGCGCCGGGATCCTTCGCTCGCGAACGCGCGAAGCGAAAGCGGCGAGACGGCGATCTTGATGGCCGCCTACTACCGGTCCGCGTCCGTCAAGGAGCTGCTGCTCGAGCACGGCGCGGATCTCAGCGTCTACGAGGCCGCGGCCGTAGGCAGCACGCAGCGGGTTGCGGCATGGCTGGAGCGGGAGCCTAGCCTGCTCGGCAGCTATAGCCCCGACGGGTATACGCTGCTCGGGCTGGCGGCGCATTTCGGCTCCGAGGAGACGGCGGCTTACCTGCTGGACCGGGGCGCGGACGTCAACCAGCGCAGCCGCGACGGGAATTTGGACAACATGGCCCTTCACGCGGCGATCGCGGGCAATTATCCGCATCTTGTCCGGCTGCTGCTCGAGCGCGGAGCGGATGTGAACGCCGTCTGCGAGGGCAAGTGGCGGCCGGGCTTTGCCGCGCTGCACGTGGCCGCGTATTTCGGCCGCGACGCGATGATCCCGCTACTGGCGGAGGCGGGCGCCGACCGCGGCGCGCGGACCGCCGACGGCCGGACGGCCGCCGAGATCGCCATCTCGCGGGAACACCCGGAGACGGCGAAGCTGCTGCAAGGCGAATTCAACCAGTAAGGGAGAAGATGCACATGGAAGCGAAACCGAGCATCGCGCCGGAGCTTGTCCAATCGTTCGTCGGCAGCGCGCACGGAGATTTGAACCGCGTCAAGGAGCTGCTGGCGCAGGAGCCCGGGCTGCTGAACGCGGCGTGGGATTGGGGCGGCGGCGATTGGGAGACCGCGCTCGGCGCGGCCGCGCACATGGGCAGGCGGGATATCGCGCTGTACCTGCTCGATAAGGGCGCGCGCCTCGACTTGTTCGCCGCCGCCATGCTGGGGAAGCTTGAGATCGTGAAGGCGATCCTGGCGGACGACCCTTCGCGCAAGGACGCGCCCGGTCCGCACGGGATTCCGCTGATCGTCCACGCGCAGGCGGGCGGCGAAGAAGCCGGCGCCGTCGTCGCCTTTTTGCAGTGATGAGCCTGCGTTAGCCCTTCGGACCAGGCTGGAAGAGCCAGCCCGCGGCCGGCGTGAGGGCGCGTCCGCGCGACATCCGGCGCGGGCGAATTCGCAAATAAACGACAAACGCAGCGGGAGACCCCCAGATGGGGATCTCCCGCTGCGCGTTTCGTCAGCCGGACGGGGCTTCCTCGGCCGGCGGTGCCTCGGGCGCGGGGTCCGCGACGCTCGACTTCTGCAGCGCTTCGTCCAGCACGCTCCGGTAGAGCGGCACGTCGGGCTGCTGCGCGGCCAGCTGCTCGTAATAGAACGCGACTTTGCCGAAGTAGTACGGATACGCGTCGACGGCCGGCACGAGGCCGGCTTCCTCCAGGCGATAGGCTTCGATGCGGTACGACTGCTCCGAGTCCTGCAGCCAGAGCGCCAGCTCGCATTTCCCGTCCGGACCGTTCGCCGCCGGCATATCCTCGATCTCCAGCCAGTCGTAGACGAGGCCGTCCGGCACGAGCCGCGAGAGACCCGTCCCCGTCCACTGCAGAATATCCAGCTCGACCCGCCAGTCCTCGTGCTCCCAGCCGATCAGCAGGTTATTCTGCCCGGCCCGGGCGACGGGCGCCGCCGCCATGTCCGCGACGTAGACGCCTTTGCCGTTCGCGTGCGCGAACATATTCCACTGACCGCCGTTATTCTTCAGCACGATCAAATTTTGCTCGCCTTGATAGCGGTACAGCGCGATGAGCTCCACCTGGAAGTCGTAGTCGATGTCGGCGAACAAGACCGCCGGCATGTTGGCATGCCGCGTCAGCAGCGCCAGCTCGCCGCCGTACGGTATGAACGGCCGGATTATCGAGACCGCGTGGTGCACATTCTGGTTCATCCTCATCCCCCGTTTCCATGTTCTTCAAGAAAGCATATGCCGCCCGGGCGGGGTACATGCCAACGAATGCGGCGGGGACGGCGCTGGCGGCCGCCGGAGCCCGGCCGGCCGCGCTTGTTCTTCAGCCGACTCGCGGTGGTATAATAGGGGCAGTCTGATATTGGCACAAAGGAGCTGCACGGCATGGCATTGGAAATCGAACGGAAATTTTTGCTCGCGGCGGAGCCGGAACGGCTGGCGGCGGACGGGGTCATCCGCATCCTCGCCACGCAGCGGATCGAGCAGACGTACCTCGCGATCGACGAGACGCAGGAGGTGCGCGTGCGGCGGATCGTGGACGCGGCGACCGGCGAAGTGACGCATACGCACACGTTCAAGAACGGCAACGGCTTGTCCCGCGAGGAGATCGAATACGGGATCACGGCGGGCATATACGGGCAGCTGACCGAAGGCCGCGGCCTCGTGCCGCTGACGAAGGACCGCATCACGGCGGAGTGGAACGGCCGGAAGGTGGAGATCGACCGGTACGACCAGATCCGGCTTACCGTGATCGAAGCGGAGTTCGACTCGCTCGAGGAGGCGACCGCGTTCGCGCCGCCGGACTGGTTCGGCCGGGACATCAGCTCCGAGCGGCAGTACAGCAACAAGAAGGTGTGGCGGGAGCTGCAGAACCGCGGCCGGTAGCGGGCGGACGCCCGCCGCTTAAGCGGCTGCGGGCGGGGAACGCGCGGAAGACAAGCCGGCCGGAGGCGAGCTGCCCTTCGGCCGAAACGAAAGGACGCATGAAGCTATGACAACGGCGGAACAAGACCGCGTGCTCGAAGCCGCGGAGGCTTATGCCCGCGCCGAGCTGGGCGGGGACGTCACCGGCCACGACTGGTGGCATATTCACCGCGTCGTCCGCATGGCGCGGCATTTGGCCGGGCGCGAGGGGGCGGACGTCTTCGTCTGCGCGCTCGCGGCGCTGCTGCACGACGTGGCGGACGAGAAGCTGAACGACTCCAAGGAAAGCGGGATGCGCAAGGTCGAGGACTGGCTCGCGGGCCGGCCGATCCGCGATGAGGACCGCCTGCACGTGATCGAGATCATCGCGAACATGTCCTACAACGGCGGCGCGAATCCGCCGATGCGGACGCTCGAAGGGCAGGTCGTGCAGGACGCCGACCGCCTGGACGCGATCGGCGCGATCGCCATCGCGCGCGCTTTCGTGTACGCCGGCTGGAAGGGCAGCCCGATCTACGATCCGGCGCTGCCGCCGCGCGAATCGATGACGCCCGAGGAATACCGCAGCGGCAAGAGCACGGCGATCAATCATTTTCATGAGAAGCTGCTGAAGCTGAAGGACCGCATCAACACGCCGTCCGCGAAGGCGATCGCCGAGGAGCGGCACGCTTACATGGCGGCGTACGTGGAGCGGTTCATGTCGGAGTGGGACGGCATCGGGGAGTAATCCGGCCGGTCGTTCCCGCTGCGGCGGCACGAAGCCAATGGCGCCCCAAGTACCCGCCGCATACGGCGAAAAAGGCTTGCCGAGCCCGCGAACGCATCCGTTCTCGGGCGGCAAGCCTTTTTGTGATGCAACCCATATCTATTGGGCCTGCTCGTCCGGCTGCGCGGGTTCCTCCGGTTCGGCGAGCGCCAGCTCCAGCACGACCGGGCAGTGGTCGCTGCCCATGACCTCGCAGTGGATCTCCGCGCCGGTCAGGGAAGGGACGAGCCGCTCGGAGACGAGGAAGTAGTCGATGCGCCACCCCACGTTCCGCTCGCGCACCTTCGGCATGTACGACCACCAGGAGTAGACGTCGGTCCGGTCGGGGTAGAAGCGGCGGAAGGAATCGACGAAGCCGGCCGCGAGCAGATCGGTCATTTTGCCGCGTTCCTCCAGCGTGAACCCGGAATTGCCCATATTCGGCTTCGGATGCTTCAGGTCGATCTCCTCGTGCGCCACGTTCAGGTCGCCGCAGACGATGACGGGCTTCTTGGCGTCCAGCTCCTGCAGGTAGCGGCGGAATCGGTCCTCCCATTCCAGCCGGTAGCCCAGCCGCGACAGGTCGCGCTTGGCGTTCGGCGTATAGACGTTGACGAGGTAGAACGCCTCGAACTCCAGCGTCAGCAGCCGGCCTTCGGGCTCGTAATCCTCCTCCATGCCGTAGTGGACGGAGAGCGGCTCCGCCTTCGTGAACACCGCCGTGCCGGAGTAGCCCTTCTTCTCCGCGTAGTTCCAATACTGCTTGTACGCCTCGATGCCCTCCAGCTCAATCTGGCCCGCCTGCAGCTTCGTCTCCTGCACGCAGAAGATATCGGCGTCCACCCGTTCGAAATAATCCATGAATCCTTTCGTCACGCAGGCGCGCAGCCCGTTGACGTTCCAAGACACCAGCTTCATGCCCTACAGCTCCTCCACTCCATGCTGGGTCTACTGTACCCGCGAAGAGGCGGAGGTGTCAACCTGTCCGGGCCGCCGGCGGTTCCGCGCCTCCCGCGCTGAGCGGACGCCGCGGACACTGGTCTGGCGACGTCTTTTTGACTTCGCCGAGCCCGTTCTTCTATACTAGCTTCCAACAGGCACTAGGGGCCGAGAAGGGGATGGAGCGGATGGCGGGGAAGCGGGGAACGAAGTACGAAAATTTGGTGCCGACGACGATGGGCATGAACCTGCGGTCGATCGGCACGATGCTGCGGGATCAATTCAAGCGGGATCCGCGGCGGCGGCCGGCGCGGCCGATTCCGGTCGTGCCGCTGTCGCTGCCTGGGCAGGTTCGGCCGGAGGGCATTCGCGTCGCGTGGTTCGGGCATTCGGCGTTCGTGCTGGAGCTGGCGGGCCGGCGGCTGCTGTTCGATCCGATGTTCTCGCCGTCGCCGTCGCCCGTGCCGGTCTTCGGCGGCCGGCGGTACAGCGGCGGGCTTCCGCTCGAGCCGGAGGACTTCCCGCGGCTGGACGCCATCGTGCTGTCGCACAACCATTTCGATCATCTCGACAAGGCGTCCATCGGCAAGCTGCGGGACAAAACGGACCGCTTCGTCGTGCCGCTCGGCGTGCGCCGCTTGCTGATCAAGTGGGGCGTGCCGCCGGAGCAGGTCACGGAGCATGGCTGGTGGGACGAACTCGAAGTCGCGGGGCTGCGGCTCGCCTGCACGCCGGCGCGGCATTTCTCGGGCAGAGGGCTGTTCGACCGCAACGGCTCGCTCTGGTGCTCCTGGGCCGTCATCGGCGCGCGCGGAAGGTTCTTCTTCAGCGGGGACAGCGGCTATGCGCCGCATTTCAAGGCCATCGGGGAACGCTACGGCCCGTTCGACCTGACCTTGATGGAATGCGGACAATACGACGAGCGCTGGGCGAACATTCACATGCTGCCGGAGCAGACGGTGCAGGCGCATCTCGACGTGCGCGGCGGGCTGCTCGTGCCGGTCCATTGGGCGGCGTTCACGCTCGGCTTCCATGCGTGGGACGATCCGGTCGAGCGGGCGGTCGCCGCCGCCCGCGCCCATGGCGTGCGCATCGCCACGCCGCGGATCGGGGAGATCGTCGAGGCCGCCGAGGAGGGCTATCCGCAGACGGCCTGGTGGCGGGAGCAGCGGTAGCCCAGAAGTTCATACAAGAAGCCGGATGTTCCCGCGGGAGCGTCCGGCTTTATTCGTGCGGGCATGCGCTGCATACTCGCGGCGCGGGAATCCGATACTAACCGGAACGGCACATTTTGGCAGCGGGCAGGGTCGGCAAGCTGGCGCGAAAAGCCCCTTCGAACGCACATGTGAGGTACCGAGGGGAGGCTGAAGGGCATTGGGAGCGGCCTGCTCGAGGGGCTGACGCGGAAGCGGGCCGGCGCCGCTCCCGCCGAAGCGGCGTTACGCCGGCAGCACCGGCTTCGCGGCCTCCCTGACCCAAGCGTGGGCGTGCGTCCATTCGTCCCAGACCGAACGGCCCCAATCGCGAATGGCCGCGTCGCGCGCCTGGCCTTCCTCGGCATGCAGCACGTCCTGCACGGTGATGCCGCCCGCGGACGCCGGCGGCGTCAGCTCGGGCCACGCGATCTTCTGCCGGCCGAGCTCCATGTGGGCCAGTTGGACCTGCCGGCCGGTGAAGCCGCGTTCGGCGGCCAGATAGAGGCCGATCAGCGAGAACGCGGTCGTGATCGGGCGCGTGCCGGCGCCGGAATGCTGCGCGCCGTAGGCATCGAGCGCCAGCTGGTGGATGAACGCTTCGCGGCCGCGGGCCATCGTGTAGACGGACAGCCGGTGGTACAGCTCCATGCATTCGCCGGACGCATGGAAGCGCGGCGGCTCCGCGATTGATCGGTTCGGGAGCATCAGGCCGCAGCCGGGGCATTTGACAATGGACGATTTCATGCCTGGCACCTCCAATGACGGGTAATGGAAACGGGGGCGGCGGGACGACGGCCGGCCGGCGATCGCGGCGTGCGATCCGGCTAGGCGCCGGCAGAGGGGGCTGCGGCCTAGGTGGCCGCTGCCCGGTACGGATCGACGGCCGCGCGGGCGGCGCGGCGGGAAAGGAGCGTCTGCATGACCAAAGGAGGGTACACCCTGCATCACGCCGTCTCGGCGGACGGCACGCGCATCGGCTACCGCCGGCTCGGCGGCGGGCCGGGCCTCGTCCTCGTGCACGGGGCGTTCGTCTCCGGCCATGAATACGAGAAGCTGGCCGCGGCGCTCGCGGACACGTACACCGTGTACAACCTCGACCGCCGCGGCCGCCGGTACAGCGGGCCGCAGGGCGGCCGGTACGGCATGGACCGGGAATGCGAGGACGTCCTGGCCGTGCTCGAGGCGACGGGGTCTTCGCTGTTGTTCGGTCACAGCTATGGCGGGTTGATCGCGCTCGAGCTGGCGCGGACGCGTCCGGGCGCGGTCGCGCGGCTCGCGGTATACGAGCCTGCGGTCTCCGTGCGGGGCAGCTTTCCGTCCGGGTGGATGCCCGCGTACAAGCAGGCCATGGCGGAAGGCCGGGACGTGCGCGCGTTCGTAAGTTTTCTGAAAGGGGTCGGCACGTCCCAGCCGTTCTGCCGGCTGCCCGCCTGGTTGCTGGAGCTGCTGCTGCTGCCGACGCTGCTCTTCCCGGAAGGACGCAAGCTTCGGGACAAGCTGCCGACGCTGATTCGCGAGATGGAAGAGACGTTCCGGCTCGACTCCTCGTGCGGCGGCTATGCGGCGATCCGGGCGGAGACGCTCGTGCTGGCCGGCGGCCGCAGCCCGGCGTTCATGCTGGCGGGCGCCCGCGCGGCGGCCGGCGCGATACCGGACGCGCGCCTGCTCGTCCTCGGCGGACGGGGCCATAACGCGCCGGTGCTGCTCGGCCAGCGGACGCTCGCGGCGCGGCTGAAGGCGTTCTTCGGCGCGCCAGCCGCCGGACCGCCGCCCCGTTAAGCGAAGAAGAACCTCGGAGATCTGCTGCGCGCGCAGCGGAGGCCGGAGGTTCTTCGCGATGTCCCTATATGCGGTTAGTTTCATTATAGCGCAGCGCGGCTGGCCGTCCACCGCTAGTTTTGACGGATCTTAGCGAAAGCGCGCGCCGAGGAACTCCATGCCGATCCGAACCTGCGCTTCGCTCACTTCGTGGCCGCTGAACGGGTAGTCGACGATCGTTTTGTCCGCTGCGATCCGGTTGTAGACCGCGTAGACCGTCTCGGGCATGCAGACGGGATCCCTCCAGCCGACGGAGAGCAGGACAGGCGCCTGGATCCGCGGAGCCAGGTTCAGCAGGTCGAAATGGGCGAGCGTCCGCAACACGGCTCCGAGCCGTTCGGGGTACCGCTTCAGGTACTGGGCGACCTCGGTCAGGTAGCTGGCGGAATGCAGCACGCCGAAGTCCATGTGGCACTGGTTCGGAATATCCGCGACGACCGCGGCCGTCTTCGGATTGAGCGCCGCCGCGAGCAGCGCGAGCCCGCCGCCTTGGCTGCCGCCGACGGCCGCCACCTTAGCGGCATCGACCTCCGGCTGCGCTGCCGCGGCGTCCACGGCGCACGCAGCGTCCAGCGCGATCGCGTGATAGTACGAGCCCTCCGGCTCCAGCACGTTGCCGGACACCCAGCCTTTGACGGCGCCGGAGCGCAGCGGCATCCGGTTGCCGGTCTCGCCGCCCTGGCCGCGGACGTCCACGGCCAGCACCGCATAGCCCCGCAGCAGCCAGGCGGCGTGCCGTTCGGGATAGCCGCGGTCGACGGTGTAGCCGGGGAACGCGACGACGCACGGCAGCGCGCCGCCGCCATCGCCCGGGCGCGCGGCCGGCGCCATGAACCAAGCGTGAATCGGCGTATCGTCATAGCCGTTGTACGTCAGCCGGGCGACCGTTACGCCGGGAAACGGGGATTCCGTCCGTTCGCGCCGCGTGCCGAGCGGACGGTCCGCATACGCGGCCAGCGTCGCGCTCCAGAAGGCGTCCAGCTCCGCGGGATCGATCGTCAGCGGCGCGTTGTATTGCTCCAGCTCGCGCTTGCGGCGCGCGATGGCATCGTTCATCGGTTCATTCCTCCTCGATTCTTGTTAGAGCGGCTGCGTCCGTTTCTCGGCGGCAGGCAGCCAGGCCCGGCGTCCCGGCTGCCGCGCGGCCGCGGCCGCCCATGCCATGACGGCGAGCAGCGCGAGCGCGGTGCCGGCGAACAGCCAGCGCGTCGCATCCGGACCGTACGCGTCCAGGAACCAGCCCGCGCCTTCGGGCAGCAGCGCGCCGCCGATGCCGCCGCACGCCATGAGCAGGCTCGTCGTCCGCTCCGCCGCGCCCGGCACGGCGCGGTTGGCGAACACGAGCGCGATGGCGAACATGCCAGACATCATGAGACCGGCGGCGAACGTCAGCAAGATCGTAGGCACGTTATCCGTGAAGAAGGTCATGAGCACGAACAGGACGGCCGCGGCGAGACAGGTGCCGAGCAAATAGACGGCGCCGCCCAGCCGGTCGGCCAGCTGGCCGGAGACGAGCCGTCCGATCACCATGGCGCCCCAGAACAGGCTGAGCACCAGCGTGGCCGACGACTCGGTCATGCCGTTGCCGGCGACGAGCACGGAGGGCAGATAATGGATGTAGCTCATCTCCAGCCCGACGTAGACGACGAAGAACAGGGCGCAGGCCGCGAGCGCGATGCCGCTCTGCCGGCGTGAGATCCCTTGTCCGGCCGTTCGCCCGCCGGGCGCGGAGCCGTGGGCGCCGCCCGGCTCCGCCTGCGCCGGCCGGTCGAGCACGGACGGCCACCAGAGCAGCCAGAGCAGGAACGTGGCCGCGCCCATGACGCCCACGATGCCGAAGGACAGCCGCCATTGGCCGGCTTCGATGAGCGCGGCGCCGGCGAACGGGATGATGAGCGCGCCGACGCCGAAGAACGTCTCGACGCGGCTCATGGCGACGTTCGCCTTCGCGCCGGAAGCGCCGACCACGAAGGAGCCGACCACGGCTTCCGTCATGCCGAGCCCGACGCCCGCGAACGGCGCGATCGCCAGCATGGCGCCCCAGGGCGGGCGCAGCGCGTACAGCAGCTCGGCGACGGTCATGAAGCCGATCGCCGCCAGGAGCACGGGCTTTTTGCCAAGCCGGTTCATGAGGCCCGGCGCGCATAGAATGCCGGCCATGCCGCCGAGGAATTGGAACATGACGAGCCGCCCGCCGTCTCCGTAGAGAATGCCGTACGACTGGACCATCGGCTCCATGACGGCGCCGATGGCGAGCTGCCCCAGCCCGATGACCAGGTAGGCGATGCAGCCTAGGATGAGAAGCCTTTTCATACACGAATAACCCCCGCTTGATGGACTTCCTACACCTTAACACAAACCGGGGAACGGCATAAGGTGAAAATCGTGACATCGCGCGGGGGGCTCGGGTTGGTCGGGCGGCGCGGCGGTGGTCTGCAGCGCCCGCGGCCGGGGAAGCGCCCGGGCACGGGCGGCGCGGTGTGAGCGGCATGCTCGGCAGGCCGCCGCGGCGATGGGCGGCCCGCCGGGTTCGGCGCTGCCGTTCATCGGATGCGCGGCCGGGGCTGGTGCTGCCGGCACCGGATGCGCGGCCGGAGGCCGGCCGATCACCGCAGGTCGCTCGGCCAGATGACGAAGGAGCGGTTGTCGCGCTCCGCGCCGAGCGCCTTCAGGACGTCCGCGACCGGCGATTCCGCGATCGGCGCGCCGTTCCATCGGTCGATCTTGATCTTGCTCAGCTTCTGCTGGCGGAGCAGCGTGCGGAAGATGTCCCGCAGCGCGGACGGGAGCTCCGCGTCCCGCGCGGCGGCGTCCGGCTCGCCCGGCGGCGCCGCGAGATCGACGATATGCCGGCCGTTGTTCTCGAGCCAGAAGCGCCACCGGCCCTGCTGCAGCACGAGGAAGCTGCCGCTCTTGCGCGCGAAGCCGGCCCCCCGCGAGGACGGCCATTCGGCGGCGAGGCCGAACGGGTTGGCCGGATCCGTCGCGGCCAGCACGGTCACGGCGCCGCCCGCCTGCGCGGGCAGCGGGCGGCGCACGGCCTCGATGCCCTCGCGCCGGGCGAACTGCAGCGTGCCGACGCCCTCCACGAGCAGCCCGCGCGTGACGACGCCCCACTGCTCGAGCTGCTTCAGCACGGGGAGGAGCTCGTCCCAGCCGAAGGGCGACAGCTGCTGCACGAGCTCCCGGGAGACGATGCCGCAGCTGTCCAGCAGATGCTGGGTCCAGTGCAGCGCCGACGCCGACAGGCTGGAGCTCACGGCTCGCAGCGCTTCGGCGCCGAGCTCGCCCGTGCGGGCGGCTTCCGCCTCGCCGGCCTGCCGGGCGCCCGCGGCCTCGCCCGCGCCGCCGGCCGCCGGCCCGCGCTCCGCGGCCGGGCGCGACGCCGGTCCGCCGCTCGTCTCGGCGTCGTCCACGTCCGCGAGCGAGCCGGTCCAGTACCAGCGCCCGAGGCCGGAGCCCGTGCGGGCGAGCTGCTTGCCCTTGGTCGCGAGCTGCAGCCGCAGCGGCGCAAACTGGTCGTTTGAGACGGCGCCTTCCCAGACGAGGTCGAGCAGGTCGGCGAGCAGCTCGGACGGCGGCTTGCCGTAGTCGCGGCTCAGCTTGGTCAGGAAGCTGGCCCCGCCCGTCCGGAGCAGCTCGAGCAGCCGCGGATGCTTCGACTCGGGCGCGCCGGGTGCGCCCGCGCCGGCCTGCTCCCGCGCCCGGGCGTCCGCCCGCAGCACCGGCGCGTAGAGCGGCCGGGCGTCCGCGAGGAAGAAGGCGATGCGGCCTTCCTTCTCGGCATCGCCCTTCCGGCCGAGCCAGATGACTTCGCCCGAAGCGCAGAGCAGGTCGAGGTCGTCTTTGCGATAGCCGGCCACGCGGGCGGGGAAGATCAGCGACTCCCAGTGCGAGGCGGGCAGGAAGAAGCCCTGCAGCCGTTCGATGACGGCGCGGAGCCCGTCGATGCCGCTCAGCTGCGTGCCCGAGAGCACGTGCTGCAGCCGCGACATGTAGGCCATCCAGTCCACGGGATCGGCGGCCTCGGCCTGCTTGCGCGCCTGCTCGAGCGTCAGCCGGACGAGCCGCTTCGCCACGCCGCGGCTCGTCCAGATCCGTTCGTCCTCGTCCGCGAACGGCGCGTGCTCGGTCCGGCCCAGCTCGGCCAAGGTGCCGGCGACGCGCGCGGCGTCCGCGGCGCTTAGCCGCGGATACCGTTCCCGCAGCTCGGCCTCGGTGAACGACAGCCGATTGTCCGCGAACCGCCCCGCCACGAACGCGATCGCGGCTTCGCTCCGCGGGAACGCGTCGTAGAGCTCGCGCTCCTCGGCGCAGATCCAGCGCCGCCCGGCGCCGAAGTCGAGCGCGGCCGCGCGCCCGGCTGCCGCCAGCGCCTCCAGCCAGGCGCCCGCGTCCCGCCCGGCCGCGGCGGCCAGCTCCTCGGCGGACTGGTCGCCCCGCCGCTTGAGCAGCGCGAACAGCTCGTCCGCGCTCGCAGGCGCGAGCGGCCCCGCCTCCAGGCGCGCGGCTTCCTCGCGGGCGACGGCGGGATCGACCGCCCGCCGCACCGTCTCCTCGCCGAACAGCTGCCCGGCGAGCGCTTTGCTGACGCCGAGCAGCTGCAGCTGCGTCGCTTCGCTCAAGCCGTCGCCTTCGTAGAGCATCGCGTTCGCGTAATCGGCGATGAACTGCGCGGCGAACGGCGACGGCGCCCGCGTCTCCTTCGCAACGACCTCGATGCGGCCGTCGGCCGCGGCTTCCAGCAGCGTTTTCAGCCCCTCCGTGTCCAGATATTCGTGCAGGCACTCCCGCATCGCTTCCGCCAGATACGGAAAATGCTCCGCGAACGGCAGCGCCTGCTTCAGCAGCTCCTCGCTACGCAGCCGCTTCTGCCACATCGGCGTGCGGGTGAAGCTGCGCGACAGCAGCAGCGACGTCTCCGCGATCCGGCGGAACGCCACGGCGAGCAGGGGGGAGCCCGTAATCGCTTCGGTCAGCAGCGGCTCTACGGCGCCTGCCGTCAGCTGCCGCAGCGTCTGCAGCCAGGACGCGTCCCAGTCCGGCACGACGAGCTCGATGCCGTTGTCCTTGGCGTTGCCGTACACCGGATAGGGGAGCAGCCGCCCGAAATGCCGCCGGATCGCCAGCAGCCAGGTCCGGTTCAGCCGGCGCCCGAACGGGCTGTGGATGACGATGCGCGTCTGGTTCATCAGATCGCGGTAATATTCGATGATGATCCGCCGCGCGGTCGGCAGCCCGAGCGCCCGGTGCTGCGCCCGGACGAGCTCGATCAGCTCGGAGGCGGCGTAATGGTCGAGCCCGTAATCGGCGTCCAGCCAGGCAATCGCCGCGTCCTCGAGCGCCCGCGTCTCTTCCGCGCTGGGCTCGGCGTCGTTCTCGCTTAACCGCAGCCGGCTCGCGAGCTGGTCCAAAAACGCACCGAGCCGCTCGCCGACCTCGACGCTCCGGCTGCTCGCCTCCGCGTTCCAGAACGGGATCTCGCTGAACCGGTTGGGCGCCTCCTGCACGTAGACGCGGTCGTTCTCGATGCGGCTGATCATCCATGAGCTCGTGCCCAGCTGGAACACGTCCCCGGCGCGGCTCTCCGCGATGAATTCCTCGTCCAGCTCGCCCAGATGGACGCGGCTGTCCGCATGGTGGACGGGGTACGCGGAGCTCGACGGGATCGTGCCCGCGCCGGTGACGGACGCCATGGCGGTGTTCGCCCGCTTGCGCAGCGTGTCCGTATCCCGGTCCCAATCGATGAGCGGGCGCGCGAACGGGTAAAAGCCGGACAGCACCTTCAGCGCCGCCTCGAGCCGCACGCGGGGAAAGCCGCGGTAGCATTCGCTGCGAACGACCATCCCGTACAGCGCGTCCACGGTCACGTCCGCGGCGGCGACGACGGACACGGCGTGCTGCGACAGCACGTCGAGCGGCTCGCGCGGCAGGACGATCGCCTCGATCTCCCGGCGTGCGATGCTGCGGCACAGCACTGCGGCTTCCGGCAGCTCGCCGCGCTGGCGCGCCACGATATAGCCGCGGCTGACGTCGCCGACGGCATGGCCGGCGCGGCCGATGCGCTGGATGCCCGCGGCGGCGGCCTTGGGCGAGTCGACCTGGAGCACGAGGTCGACATGGCCCACGTCGATGCCGAGCTCGAGCGAGGAGGTTGCGACGAGGCAGCGCAGCTCGCCGGCCTTCAGCATCCGCTCGACCTCGAGCCGCCGCTCCCGCGCGAGGCTGCCGTGATGGGCGCGCGCCAGCTCGCGGCCGGCATGCTCGTTCAGCCGCAGCACGAGCCGCTCGCACAGCCGGCGGCTGTTCACGAACAGCAGCACGGACCGCGCGCCTTCCATGAGCGCCATGAGCCGCTCGACGAGCGGCTGCCAGACGCCGTCGCGCGAGCGCGCGGGCCGGCTCAAGTCCAGCATCGTCACGCGGACCGCGATCGCCTTCGTCATCGCGCTCTCGACGATGACGACCGGCCGCGGCGCGTAGCCGAGCGGGTGCGCGGCGTGGGCCGCCGCCGTCTCCGCGTCCGGCTCGCCGGCGAGCCCGGCCTCGGCCGCGAGCCCGGACGCGGCCGCGGGCACGGGCTTCGCGCTGGCG
>NZ_JBHSHY010000041.1:0-41658 GCF_042653205.1 Paenibacillus sp. GCM10023250
CCGCAACCGGCACCTACAGAAAAATATGTCACAGCTACATGCTTTCTCCATCTCTCGAAATGGTGGATGGTTGAAAATCTAAGAACGAGTGAGAAAACGTGAGAAAACATTAAATTATAGTGGGAGGAAAAATAATGTCCAAGTCGAATCGGGCTTTTGGTCAACATTTTGAATCGATCGGAATCAAGTGCCTGTTTATCGCTTTAGCGATTGTTTACATTTGGATTGGCGGGATGAAGTTTACGGCTTATGAGGCAAACGGGATCTCACCGCTTGTCAGCAACAGCCCGTTTATGGGGTGGCTTTACGATGCGATGTCGATCCGTACGTTCTCTTCGCTCCTCGGGGTTCTGGAGATTCTCGTCGGTCTTCTCCTGCTCGGCCGTTTTGTGTCCGCCAGGCTGTCGGCTGTCGGAGCGGCGCTCTCCTGCATTCTGTTTGTGACCACGATCAGCTTCATGTTTTCCACACCGGGCGTTATTGAACCGAGCCTTGGTTTTCCGGCTCTCTCTGCGTTTCCGGGACAATTTCTAGCGAAGGATATTGTCCTGCTGGCCGCTTCGGTATTCACCCTCGGTGAGTCGCTAAAAACAGCTCGCAGTACAACAATTCAATGAATCCGTACCCAGTGGCAGCAAACAGGAGAAAATAACGGATTTTTCACTTTTGGGGCCTCTCCATGCCTGAAGCGATTTGTCACCGCTCGATCGCGTTAAGTTTCGGGAGGGGTTAGATAATAAGCTAACAAAAATGGATCCGCTGTGACGCAATGTCATTAAGTTAAAGCCTAACTCAAATGACATTGCGCTGTGGCGGATCCATTTTATATGCTCACAACATAGCAGTTATATAGTTACAGCCGGTAGATTTATGGTCACGGACTTATATTTTTCTGCGGTCCAGCTCTACCACGAGCAATGATTCCAAAAAGGAAAGCGCCTCTTGCCGAATCTGGAAACGCCCTCCACCGAGTGATATCCAATATGAGCACTCCTCCTTCCCCTGTATCGGTGATGCCCATTAAACATTTGGGCTTTCGGCCTTCTTCCTCAATAAGCTCGCCGCCCGGTCCAAACTCCAGTACAGCGTGTCTTTTCTGAAAAGAATCAGCAGCATGCCGATTGCCAGTTGAGTCGGATAAATGTAAACCATGTCAGACAACACATAATTGATGTCCATGAAGAAACCGGTAAGAAGGGCGGGTAGCGTCAGCAAACCCAGCACAAGTCCGATACCTACCAGTAGCTCTCCCCAAGGAATAAGGATGTTGTACAACTGCGGATAAGGCGCTGCAGTGGTTGCGATAAACGATTTGTACCAGTGAGGCGAATCCGTATTGCCCGCGATGGACGGAAAAAGTCCGGCGATGTTGAAGTGTGCGGTTATTTTAAACCACCCCTGCATTATCCATTGAATGCCGAAAGCCATTCGGACAAGCGAGCAGACCATTCCGAAGACTGTCCCGCTCCTCACTTTAGCGGTACTCATGCTCATAACTCAAGCGATGCCTTGCCGAAGATGACGTGCGCTTTCTGGCAGTAAATCAGGACGGTATCGTACTTGGACAGATCTTCCTTGGTTACATCGAAGGTTTGCTCCGCGCTTTTCAAGTCGATTTTGCCGATTTCGGTGCCGTTAGCCGCATCATTGCCATTTGCCAGGTATACATGCAGGTCTGGCCCCTCAGATACGCTGAAATTGCTAAGCTTCAACTGTCCATTTTCGATGACGGCGGTGCCGGCTGCTTTCATCTCGTTTTGGCCTTCGAAGGTTCCCATCAGCTTCACTTCGGAAGCGTCGGCTGCCGTCATGTCATCACGCGAAGACATATTTCCGGAAGCGGCCGCCATGTCGTCGCCCGAATCCGCCGTTCCCGCCGTCATATCGCTTGAAGTTGAATTTCCGGCTGTAGTACTGCTGCTAGAGGAGCCATTACTTGCGGGCGTACCCGCCTTGCCGCAAGCTGCCAATGCAAGGGATAAAACGACGATAATACCAGCCGACAGAAAAACGTTTTTTTTCATTTTTGTTAATCTCCATTCGTTTTGTTTTTGGAATGGACTCAGTATAGCATGCAGGTTATTGAGAATGGCTTACCGTTCCCTCAACATTTCCTTACATTAAAAAGACCGATTGGCACAGCCAAGACTTTTTTCGTAAGGGTTCCGTAATAACCGTTCCGGCTGAACGGGACCCATCGGCATACGATCGGCGGCTCACGCATCGGGAATGTGAATATAAGAGGAATCTGCGCTCTGTAATCCCTCGTTATTGTTAAAACTCAGCAGGATTCAAGTATGCTCTGATTTTTTGCGAATGAACCGAGATCTGCATTCGACCGGTTCGTAGGATGCCTTTTTGGGACAAGTCTTTCAAAATCGTGGTTACCGATTCCCGCGTTACGCCAACCATATTGGCAATTTCTTGGTGGGTCAAAGGAAAATCGATTTTGACGAATTCGTCGTTTTCCGTACCGAACTGCTGGGATAATTTAAGCATCAAATGTAGCACGCGATCTTCGATATTACCGATGGCCAGCTTTTCAAGTAGCTCCTCTTTCTCCTTCAGCTGATTGCTTAAAACCTTCAGAAATCGCATAGCCAGCTCCGGTCTTTTCAGGAGGAACTTTTCGAAATGCTCGCGCAGAACGGAGCAGATCAAGGTCTCTTCGATCGTTTCGATGTACATGTCATGCGTTCCGAACGATAAGGAGTCGATTTCGCCGAACATATTGCCGATTCCCAGGATCGCAGTCGTAAACTGCTTGCCTTCGGCATTCACTTTGTACATCCGGAGCTTGCCTGTTTTTACGAAAAACAAGCCGTCGCGATGATGTTCAGGAGTTTGAATAAGCGTGCCTTTGGGAACTGCATTAAAATGGGTCAACGGCGCCATCATATCGATTTCCTTAAAATCCTCCGGTGAGAGAGAGTCAAAAATGCTGATTCTCGATAAATACCAAAGCTTATCCATGCGATTTCAATGCCTCCTTCAATTTCTGACGGTCAAACGAATGAAGTACGTGCGTACCGGCTACGATGAACGGCGTCGCGATACCACCGAGACGAAGCAATTCGGCGAAAGCCGCCTTATCGGTTCCGACGTCCTTGTATTGGTAGGAAATTCCTTCCCGATGAAAGAACTTTATGGCTTCGGCGCATGCGGCGCAATGATCGGCTCCATACAATACGACATTCTTCATTTCCATCTCCTCCTTGCTCCTGTTGAGGCAACGAAATGATTTGATTTTCTCTGCCTCCAAGCGAAAGGGAAAACGGGCTGATCAAGGTGTCTTGACCAGCCCATCTTCCTGTTGTCAAACGGTGTTTACGCCGCTTCGAAATTAAAGGGTGATGATTTGGTAATCGTCCGCAATCAAGTTCGCTATGCTGAGGTGTCCTACTGCATCGGCGAAAGTCGGGAGGCCGGCGGATTTGGCATCCTCGGTCACGCCGAATACGTTCGCACAGAAATTGCAAACTCCGGCGATGAGGCCCAGGCCTTTAGCGGCTTTGTAAAGGGGATTGAACATGTGGGATGGATCCTCCAGCGTTTTAATCCAGGTCGTACCTTGGCCGTCGAAATAAATTTTGACATCGAAATCAGCCTCGTGCAGCTCTTGGCCATACAGCAGGGCATGAGACACTCTTCCCCCTTCATTCTCCGTGGCGTGTACGATAATCGCTACTTTTTTCATAAAAGAACACTCCTTATTTTTGTGATTCGTATTTCATGTGTTTATCTAAACCGGAAGGAGATGAATCCTTCTGCGAAATAGTTCACATTAATAGTTCCTTCCGGCGACGACGAGCAGTACTCCGCTCTCGGAAACAGCGCCACGAGCCGAAGGGCGAAATCGGCATCGTGATTAAAAAGTTATCGCATGCTTTTCTGCATCCGATATACCCTTGCGAATAATTTCATCTGCTCGCTCACGGTCAAAATCATGTCCTTCCACATATAAAACTTCTACATTATGAATACCCATAATGTTAAGCACTTGTTTTAAATACGGGTGACTATGATCCATTTTCGTTAAAGGTCCTTGCGAGTAAATACCGCCGCTAACTTGAATATGAAAAGCTTTTTTACCTACTAAATGTCCGACAGGACCATTTTCGGTGTAATGAAATGTTTTTCCGGCCACCGCAATGGAATCGATAAATTCTTTTAATCGTGGTGGAATACTCCAATTCCACATAGGAGATACAAATACGTATTTATCAGCGCTCGTTACTCGATCTATAAATTGATTTAAAGCATTCATTTTTTGCTGTTCGGCTTGACTCAACTCTGAAAATGGCATTCCCCTTCGACGCATTTTCTCCCAACCATTAAGGATGTCGCGGTCCACGGTTGGAAATTTCTCTTCATATACATTTATTTCCCGAATCTCATCATTTGCATGAGTTTCGCAATAAGCTTTAAGAAAAGCTTGTCCTACTCGATGACCAACTGAGCTTTCAATAGATTTTGGATTAGCAGTAATGTATAGAACTTGTGCCATGTTAAATCAAACGCTCCCTTTTCTAAGATGGAGAAATATCATCTTACGTTTATCGCCACTCGACAATCTCATCGAGATGTTGTCTTGTTTGTGGACGTTTGGGATCCTTTTGACGATATCCGAAAGCAGCCATACAGGCTACGCCGAAATCGTCGCCGTTAATGATACCCTCGTTTTGTAAAATAGCGGTCACTAGCTTCCTGTCAAATCCTTCGATCGGACTGGAATCAATATCGATTTGAGCCGCGGCTGTCATCATGTTTCCCAATGCGATATAGGTTTGTCTGATTGACCATTCAAAAATGAGGCGGTTATTATCTTCGAGTTCTGTTTCGACGAAGGATTTGTAGAAGTCGTACCAATCTTTCACGACTTCTTCGGGCATATGATGAATGTCTCTCCACATTTTGTTCACGTGAACCGAGTCAGGCCGTAAGCCTCCTTCTCTTCTGGCCAATAAAACGACAAAATGGCTGGCAGTGGGCAGTTGTCCCGTGGCACCGCCAGATACAGGTTTTAATTTTTCGCGAAGAGCTTCATTCTGGATTACGACAAACTTCCACGGCTCGAAGCCAAATGAACTTGGAGACAATCTTCCTGTCTCCAAAATAAAGTTAAAATCTTCAGCCGAAATCTTTTTGTTGGTATCAAATGCCTTGCAAGCATGTCTGAACTGGTAAGCTTTTAAAATTTCTTGTTTTTTACTCTCCGTTGCTATCATGTGGAATCAACCTTCTTTTCTATTAAATGTGAATCTGAAGTTCCTCAATCATTTGAACGATCTTGATCTGCGTTTTGTTAGCTCATCGTTCTGAAACCTCCGATAACATGTGATAGCATGATTATAAATCCAATTTAAGCCGGAGTTCTGTAAAGTCGATTACAGTTCTCCATGTGGGCGAAGGCCCCTATTTGGAACGCAAATCAAGAATAACCGAGAATTCATATTTCAGAATAGGATAGAGAACTGTAAACTACCTCACAGAGCAACGCTTTATTTGGATTTATAATCAAGCTATAGCTGGAATCAGCCGCACATTGGTTAAGGCCAATTCGACCGACAGATCAAGATCGTTTATTTACTAAGGAGATGAGCCGGTTTGAAAAATAATTTCATTGAATACTGTCTAAACAAAAAAGAAGCGATTAAGGATTATCCGTCGGGACCCGATCCAATCGCGATAAAAATTGCAGGTAAACTATTCGCGCTATTCTTTGAGAAAAAAGGATACTTGGTCCTAAAATGTAACCCGGTGATTGCGGAAAACTTGAGAGAGCAGCATGAGGACGTTCAACCGGGGTATCATATGAACAAACAGCACTGGAATACCATTATTCTCGAGGGTTCTTTACCGGAGTCGTTAATCTTTGAAATGATCGACCACTCTTACGATTTGGTTGTTAAAAGCCTTCCTAAGAGCATCCGGGAGTCTATTTAGTTTTACAGTTATTGGATATCTGGCTGCAAACCTGTTTCCTCATAACGAAGGCTGCGCTCCCATATTTCAGGGCAGGAATGGGCAGATTCGCGTAAACCGGACTTCTTCATTTCCACGAAACCAGCCGTCCTCACCCCTATTGAACAAGAAGATCGCCGGGCATCCGTAAAATAAAGACGATAGCTAGCCCTTTCCTTCCATTATCGAGCAAAACGACAGTCCCGCTTTCCTAATTGGAAGCGGGTTTTATTACCGTTGAATAGCGACAAATAAATAAAGGAATACGATAACCGAAGGCAGTCATAACCGAGTTGGTAAAGTGTCCGACCTCCAGCAGCCCTTCCCTGTCCAACAGCTGGTTCATTTTCTCGATGTTAAAGCCTTCGATCGGACATGAGTAAATTCACGAAGAAAAGGTAGTAAACAACTCTCTTAATTCACGAAGGATAACATCCTGATATTCGTTGCTAACTTGATAGAGCTCGCCGATCTCCCGATAAGTTTGGTTCAATTTCTCCTTATAATCGGGTTTCTGTTTATCTGGATTGTTCTTTTTAAACCGATTCATCACGGCTTGAATATAGGCTGGACGCGCTCCCCATCTGCCTAGAACATCTCCGGACGCATTCAAGAAAACCGCGATCGGCTGATTTCGCCCGCCATCTGTGAGAAAGAGATCCATGGTTTCTAGATGCTCTTCCATGAGCAGCACTTCAGTCGGAATGCGGCTCTGCTCCATCACTCGAAACAGTAAGGGGACATTCCAGATGACGTCCGGGCACCAATCTGTGCATAGAATCAAACAGTGCAGGTCGGACCGATTGTTCAAAGCGGTAAAGAATACTTTCTGATCTTCTTGCGCCCATGAGAAATTCTCGTAAATGGAGATGAACTGCTCTTTGGTATTCAAGATGTTGCTGGTTTCCATCGTACGATTCTGCATACCATCCATGAATTGTTGAGGCGGAATCCCTTGACCGATTTTGTGTTTTAAGTTCAAACGTGCTTCCATTTCTTCACGCACCTCTACATTATTTTGTGATATTCATTACTATTTTAATTTACCACCCAATTGTTTTATGATCTGTAAGCCAGATTACAACAATGCCTTGTCCCGTTTGTGACTATTTAGTAAACAACCTGGCTGAATATCATCCATCCGTTTGCGGATGGTATCACCTGTGGGACTTCCCCTTATTCCAACTTTTCCTTACCTGTGTGATTACGAATATAATCGGGATATATCCATAAATAAAATAAAATCCGACGTCTGAATAAAACTCGGACGTCCATCGAAATATGGCACGGTCCTTCAGAGAATATTCTAATATCAGAAATCCAACCAGAAAGGCAAGCAAGCTCACACGCGGTTTGATCCGAAAAATGGCTTTCATGCCACGGCATGACGCCCATAAGCTTAAAGATATGCCCGATAAATTTTTTAGCAGCCACAATGAAATCGCTAGATATTCTATTCTCTGGAACACTGGTCCCTCAACAATCTTGAGCATATTAAGCGTTGGCCAAGAGATTTCGCGCAGCTGCCCTTCACTGAAATACATAAACGTTATAATGATTACCATTAAATACATGAATGTAACAAAGAGCACCATCACATGTGCCCACTTTTGAGATTTAGCCGGTGATTTAATGAATGGGTAAAAGAGCAGAAGAGCTTCAAATCCCAGGAACTGATAAAGCATGCTTTTCGAAGAGAGCAAGATGTCGGTTATGGAGTGGTTAAAAAGAGGCATCAAGTTTAACGGATGTGCATACGGCAAAACTGACAAATTCTCTGGAATAATAAAAATAAGTGTCATTAGAAATCCCAAAAAACTTAGTCCGGTAACGGTCCGAAACCCGCCTGAAATGGTATAGTATATTAACGCTGCCAAAAGGGTGCTTAAAGGTAGGATTTTTATCGATGGAAAATTCCAGACTTGAATAACTTCAATATAGGCTTCGAATTCAATATAAGCTCCGAGAAAAAAATAAAGAACGATTGCGAAATTGATTATGTTCCCTGCGATTTTCCCGAAACATGTATGGTTGATTGCGGTTACATCTAAGCCTTCTTGATTAGAACGGAAAATTTTATAAATCATCCATACGATTAAATGAATGCTGATCCCCGCTAAAACAACAGAAATATAGGCATTATATCCGGCATGTTCGGCCACTTTACGTTGGAAATTCAAAACTCCGACCCCGACCATACTGACATACATGAGAGGAACAATGAAGAAGGGAGATATTAAGTATTTTTCGTCAACAGCATTGTTCATTTACGAATCTCCTCACTAAACCATACTTCCAAACATCATTCAAGCATTACCAGTATCTCCTATTTCAACCTGTACATTTACTGTTGTTTGTATTTCTTGATAAATTTTTTCAAAATCTTGGGCACTCCATTCTTTAGACCGACTTCTTACTAAGTCGCCCAAGCCGACTGGATCAACCTGGTTCTCTTTCAGTAGTGAAAGGAATTTTTCAATTTCTTTTTTTAAATAAGAACCCATCCTTTTTTCAAGCTGTGTAAGCTGCTCTTCCGATCTCAAATCCACTCCATCCGGGACATTCTGAAGTTCCGTCACCAATTTCAACCGAATTGAAATAGAAGGGATTGAATGAACGTTGTTCACAGTGTAGTTTACCTTTGAATGCATGCTTCTTAATAAAATAAAATCTTCACCCTGATTGTTTGATGCTGTTCCTGCAAGTGGAACCCTGTAACTTCCACTCTTCGAGTTCTGAATAAGCATTTTTAATAAGAACGCGTCCTTCATGCTAATTTCGGTGATCATTCGATCACTTCTAAATAAAGCCAGACCACCGATTTTCACTTCTCCGTGACCGCCGCTTCCCGCTGCTCCTTCTCGCCCAATTTTAAAATACGGCAAAAACATGTCTCGTCCTTCACCATAATAATTAAACAAGGATACATGAAGGTTCATTAACGGTAAATTCCCGGTTTTTATGTTTTGCTCAATCATATCCGACAAATAAAACGGTTCTTGCGTTTTTGTGGTCATTTCCAACAGTTCCGAAGCGTCCCGCTCCACGATTCCAAGCTGAAGCCGCGATGAAAATTTAGGGTCGCGGAGTAAATGATGGATGACAGCCCCAATCCCTTTTTCTGCGCTCGTTTTTCCGAATAACACCAACCTTGCCTGTCCATTTTCAAGGGGATCATTTGTCTGCGCATTTAGTTGCGGCAGAGAAATATAAGAGTTGGATGCCGTATGTAAAACTTCTAGATCTGTTTTTCCCTGTTCTTTAAAGTGAGAAATTAGAACAGCGGTTTTTTTGCCATTCGCAATGGTATCAAAGCTAATTGCATGGATAAGACAAATCTGGTTCACAATTTTTTGATCGGAACAAGCCGATAAAACTGTACATAAAATAATAATGGGGAAAATTTTATTTCTATACATAATGTCCCTCTTTCATGTTTCATTCTTCATCAAGGTCATTTTTCTGTTTAACTGGTTTAGGTACATACCTAACCGTAGATTGCGGTCTTAAATGTTGAGGTCTTTTATTCAGAATTTGAAAAGGCGAGCGTATAAAACTGTCTTTAAATGACATAATCCTAAAGGGGAAAATCGGAACAGCGTAAGGAAAGCCTAATGATTTTAAACGCATAACATGGACGAACACAAACCCCACCCCGATAAAGATGCCAATCCCCCCCCATATCGCTGACAGAAAGATGAAAGGAAAGCGTAAAAATCGTATCGTATTTGACATCTTATAGATCGGTGTCGTAAATGAAGCTAAAGCCGATAGCGCGACAAGAATTAATAAAATATTACTGGTTAAAGCTGCTTGGACCGCAGCTTGACCGATAACGATTCCTCCGACAATACCCAAGGTTTGGCCTATTTTTGTCGGTAATCTCGCCCCAGCCTCCCGAAGAAATTCAATGGTTATTTCTAAAAAAAGTACTTCAAAGAAGGGCGGAAATGGAACGTTTTGTCTGGAAAAAATAAGGGGACCAAGCAAATCTTTTGGAATGACTTCATAATGGTATGTAGTTATAGCCACGTACATTGATGTGCTAAACAGCGAAAAAATGACTCCAAAGATTCGAATCATTCGAAAAAACGAACCTAATACCCATGGCAAATAATAATCTTCCGCGGAAATAAAAAAATCAAACAATGTAGAGGGTCCCGTAACAAAATAAGGGGATCCATCGCTAATGACCGCGACTTGCCCGTTAATAAGTGAATACACCACTCGGTCCCTGCGTTCCGTGGATACAAACAATGGAAATGGCGTCAAGGAATTGTCTGACATCATTTGGTCCAGTACAGACGAATCAAACACGACGTCGTAATCAATATCAGTTAGCCTTTGCTTAACAACTTGGATATTCTGTTCATTTGTCACCCCATCGATATAAATGATTGCGACTTTTGTTTTTGAAGTTGTTCCAACGATAATTTCTTTTATAATCAAGTTTGGGAGATTGATTTGTTTTCTTAACAAACCGATGTTTGTATCCAGGTCCTCTATGAAACCGACCTTAGGGCCGACGACGCTAAACTCGTTTTCCGTATCATTGTTTACTCGCAATCCTTGATTGTCGGCTAAATTAACCAATGCACACTTTTGATCGTTTTCATGAAGTTGTACGATCGCATAACCTTTCATTAGTTTGGATTGAATAGTTGTTAACTCATCCGTAATCTCTATATCATTAATGGGAATCAAGGCCATAATATCCTCGATGTCCTTGATTTCGGAATCCAATGAACGGTTTTGCACCACATGAATCAAATGTTGCTGCATCCACTTCGCATCTATTAAGGTACTATAATAGAAAATACTCATTTCTTGTTGTTTACCAAGTAATATCACAGTAGTCTTAAAGTCACTCGATTGCCCGGATAATGTTAATAATTGATCGAGGTTTTTAAGTACTGTTTTCATTGCGACTAAATCCCTCCTTGCTAAAGTCTCCGAGTGTTCTTGGCACGATGTTATTTTTAGTAAAAAGTTCCTTTTTTATACATCGACGGAATCGCTGATTAAGTACTCAGGCGGCTATGGGAAAAAGCGTTGTGGTATCCATGCGGCAAGCCCCCTACTTGAAATGCAAATCATGAATAAGCGAAACCACCTAGTATTGGGGCACAAATAAAAGAGATCATTCGAACATACGGAATTCGTATGTTCGAATGATCTCTAATAAATTCTTTCCTAAAGTATCCATACATCGTACTCTTTCTTTACTTGATTATCCTATTGGATGTTTCCTCCAAAAAACGTTCGCAATCCATCGCAGCAATTGCTCCGCTGCCTGCCGAAGTAATCGCTTGCCGGTAATGCGGATCCTGTACATCACCGCAAGCGAATACGCCTGGAATACTGGCTTCCGATGTTCTCGGCTTTATAATCAAGTATCCTTGTCTATCGGTCAGAAGTTGTCCGTCAAGAAACTCGGTATTCGGATGATGGCCAATCGCTACGAATATTCCATCCGCTTCAAAGATTTCCTCGTCGCCGGTTTGGTTATCACGCACTTTAAGTCCAGAAACACCTTTCTCGCCCGGGATAACCTCGAGCGGTGTCCGATCTAAACTCCATTCGATTTTTTCATTTTGCCGAGCTCGCTCCTGCATGATTTGAGAAGCTTTCAGTTGGTTTCTTCTGTGCACGACACGGACTTCTTTCGCGAACCTCGTCAAGAAATGAGCTTCTTCCATCGCGGAATCGCCTCCGCCTACAACGATTACCTTTTTGCCTCGAAAGAAGAAGCCGTCGCATGTAGCGCAAGTGCTCACGCCTCTTCCGATATAATCATTCTCGTTCGGTATGTGAAGCAAATTCGCGGTAGCCCCTGTCGAGAGGATGACGCTCTCGGAGATCAGAGTCTCACCGGATTCCAAGAATAAACGAAACGGACGGCTCTGCAGATCGACTCGGCTCACTCGACCAGATTTAAACTTGGCTCCGAATCGCTCCGCTTGCTTTCGCATATTATCCATCAGATCTGTTCCTAAAATGCCGTCAGGAAAGCCGGGGAAGTTTTCAACTTCAGTTGTCGTAGTCAGTTGTCCGCCGGGTTGGGTACCTTCGATAACAAGAGGCTCCAGATTTGCCCTTGCCAGGTAGATCGCTGCAGTTAACCCAGCTGGGCCGGTACCGATTACAATTGTTTTGTACATGTTAAGCAACTCCTTTAAATTATGTAAAATAGTATTGCAAAAAATATATTTGGATAAAATGCACATGTCGATTATACCGCCCGCTCATCCGTCAGGATTGTAAAGCCTGCGAACCAGCCTTGGATGGAAGATCTTCCGCCTGAGTCTGCGTTCCGTTTCTGGCAGCATAGTACCGAGCAAACCCAACATGTAGAGAACCACCAGGGAAGCGAGAACATTCAGGAGGATCAGAGACACGTACAAGTTAAATAAATAGCTTAGGAGACCGACTCCTAAGATGAGAACAATAAATCCGATGTAACCCGCAAAGTAATAAGTCGTTATCACCTTAGCCCGCTCCGATGCATTCGGAAGCTCGCCGGCCAGTCGCAAGCTGATCTGGAACGTCCAACCGCTGCCAAACGCCTGAACGAGCACCCCGATCCACATTAGGCTTATGCTTCCCGATGTCCCGGAGAAAACGACAAGCCAGGCTCCGCAAGCCAATAAAGCGATACCGATCCTAAGGCGAACGACTGGCTGTTTGAACCAAGGCAGCATTTGAATCATCGTACCGCCACCCATAAGCAGTAGAATTAGGAGACCGGATACGGCAAGGTTGGAAGTGTGAATCACATTTTTCACGAATGAAGGAACCAAGGAGAGAACGGTTCCGTTCAAGGTAAACAACGTGAAAACGGGCAGCGCACTAAACGACCAAAAATGAGGCTTAATGTCGTTAGACACCCCAAGCGAGATCGGTGCCGCTCGACGGCGTTCCTTCCGGGCTTGATAATCCTCGTCCTGCAACGTTTCCAGACTGGCCACAGCGCTCAGCAACAGAATGGTTAAAAGCCAAAACGGTGCGCGAAGCGGCATCAGATGCACATACTGAATGATCAAACCGGCCAAGGCAGGTCCTAGACTGAAACCAAAGGAAACGGCCATGCCCGATAACAGAATCGCCTTGCCCGCTTTCTCTTTTGACGTTTGCTTCAGTAAGAACGCGACAGCGGTTCCTGTAAAGCTTCCATAAGCGACTCCTTCCAACATTCTCGCCCCATAAACGAGCCAGGCCTGCTGGCTTTATTGCTCTTTTTACTGAGGTCCGGATGGCATTCGCCGTACCGGTCCTCTATCATTACTTGCCCAAAAGGTCTACCGCCCTGTTCACCTGACTGCTTCCCGGAAGCGATCCCCGATTTCTGAACCCCTACAACAGCGAACGGAGACTCTTACCTTCCAAAGAAGGAGGTATGCATTCCCCGGCAAGGACAATTATATTTGTCCTTGGATTTTGTTTTTCAACGCGTCTCTGGACTGCAGACCAACCGTTTTGTCGACAGGCTGGCCGTCTTTGAAGATGATCAGCGTAGGGATGGACATGACGCCGAATTGAGAAGCCAGCTCAGGCTCTTCATCAACGTTGACTTTGCCGATCGTTGCTGCGCCAGCGAGTTCGCCGGACAGCTCATCTACGATTGGAAGCTGCATTTTGCAAGGACCACACCATGGTGCCCAGAAATCAACAAGCGTTACGCCACTCTCGATGCTTTGGTTAAAGTTTTCTTTCGTCAATACTTGTGTCATGGTTAATTATCCTCTCTACAATTAAGTTCAATTCCTTGATTTGACCCAGGACGTCGGAAATCGGAATGCCGCCAAAGTAAGCTTCAAACTGCTTCTCCGCCTTGCAGAAAATCCTCTTCGAAATTAAAGGGTGATGATTTGGTAATCGTCCGCAATCAAGTTCGCTATGCTGAGGTGTCCTTCTGCATCGGCGAAAGTCGGGAGGCCGGCGGATTTGGCATCCTCGGTCACGCCGAATACGTTCGCACAGAAATTGCAAACTCCGGCGATGAGACCCAGCCCTTTAGCGGCTTTGTAAAGGGGATTGAACATGTGGGATGGATCCTCCAGCGTTTTGACCCAGGTCGTACCTTGGCCGTCGAAATAAATTTTGACATCGAAATTAGCCTCGTGCAGCTCTTGGCCATACAGCAGGGCATGAGACACTCTTCCCCCTTCATTCTCCGTGGCGTGTACGATAATCGCTACTTTTTTCATTAATTGAACACTCCTTATTTATGTGATTCGTATTTCATGTGTTTATCTTAACTGGAAGGAGACGAATACTTCTGCGAAATAGTTCACATTAGGGATTTGATTTTTCGGATTGTGCCTTATGTATAGATAGGGGTTAAGCTGGCTTCCATACGGATTGAGACCTTTTTCTAAGTAACCAAAAGCTACTTGAAACTATGAACCGAGTTTCAATGCCGTTCTATTGATATGCTGATCAGCCATACAACCGTCGTATTTAACCGCTACTTGGTGATGGAATTGGAGCGAAGGCAGACCGGGCATTCACGTACGCTCGGTGGCCTGTTTTTCTTACTCCTTAATGGTTTTTTGATCTCTTTGTCGATATTGTGAAATAAATCACAATATTCATCTCTCCGTCACATATATTGTGAAATAAATCACAACAGTCGTTTATAATAGCCTTATACAGGTTAACGTTACCAGTACCCGCCAATTCCGAACAGAGGGAAGGGATCCGCATGGCCCGAGAACCGCGTTCCGGGAATAAACCCAACCGCATCGCCAAACAAGAAAAACGACTGATCGCACTATGTATCTTCGTCGCTGCCGTCATGCTGCTGTCCCTGTCCCGTTATCTGTTCGAATAACGAGCATGGCGCAGCGAAATTATCATTATCAAAACCAAGCTTGGGAGGGATCATGATGCTGCTTAGCGGTTACGATCCGGTCATGTACAGCCGGATGCTCACGGGTCTTACGCTTGCGTTTCATATTATCTTCGCGACGATCGGCGTCGGCGTGCCCCTGATGATTGCGCTTGCCGAATGGATCGGCATAAAGCGAGGCGACGACCATTACCTGCTCCTTGCCCGCAGATGGGCGCGCGGCTTCGTCATTACGGTCGCCGTCGGCGTCGTGACGGGCACGGCCATCGGGCTGCAGCTCAGCCTGCTCTGGCCGACCTTCATGCGGGTCGCGGGGCAATCGATCGCCCTGCCGTTGTTCATGGAGACGTTCGCCTTCTTCTTCGAGGCGATTTTCCTCGGCATTTATCTATACACCTGGGAACGGTTTAAGAAAAGAACGACGCATCTGCTGCTGCTCATCCCGGTCGTCCTCGGCTCATCCGCGTCAGCCTGCTTCATTACCATCGTCAATGCGTTCATGAACGCGCCGGCAGGCATCAAGGTCGAGGGCGGCAGAATCGTCGACATCTCCCCGTTCGGCGCCATGCTGAGCCCCGCCATGCCGACGAAGGTGTCGCACGTGCTCGTCACCGCCTATGTGACCTGCGCTTTCGTGCTGGCCGCGATCGCCGCGTGGTCGCTCTTGAAAGGGCGCGATCACGTCTATTATAAGAAGGCGCTCAAGCTAACCATGACGTCCGCCTTCGTCTTCATCCTCGCGAGCGCGGTCATCGGCGACCTGTCAGGCAAGTATCTGGCCAAGTACCAGCCGGAGAAGCTTGCGGCGATGGAATGGCACTTCGATACGACGAAGCAGGCGCCGCTCGTGCTCGGCGGCATTTTGACGGACGACAACGAAATCAAGTACGGCCTCAAAATCCCGTTCGCGCTTAGTATTCTCGCCCATGGGCTGCCCAATGCGGAAGTGACCGGCCTGAACGACATTCCCGAAGACGAACACCCACCGCTCTTCATCCACTACTTGTTCGACTTGAAGATGGCGTTCGTGGCCGTCATGGTCGTCGTCTCCGGTGCCTTCATGCTGCTGCTCTACCGCAAGCGGGACGCGGTCTTCCGGAACAAGTGGCTGCTCCGCGGCATCATTCTGGCGGCACCGCTCGCGATGGCCACGATCGAGCACGGCTGGATCTTCTCCGAGATCGGCCGCCAGCCATGGCTGCTCCGCGGCATCATGCGCACGTCGGAAGGCGCGACGACGTCGGAGCACGTCGACACGATGCTCGTCGTATTCGCCCTGCTGTACGTCGTCCTCGGCATCTCCGCGGTCACGGTGCTCATCCGCATGTTCCGCAGCAACCGGGCGGAAGACGAAATCGCCGCGAAAGGCTTCAAAGGAGGCGACGAGCGATGAGCTATGAGCTGCTCGGCATTACCGTGCTATGGACGTTCCTGTTCGGCTATCTGATCATCGCCTCCATCGACTTCGGCGCCGGCTTCTTCAATTACTACAGCGCCGTCACCGGCAAGCAGCATTTAATCAACGGCATCATCCAGCGGTACCTCTCGCCGGTCTGGGAAGTGACGAATGTGTTCCTGGTCTTCTTCTTCGTCGGCATCGTCGGCTTCTTCCCGGACACAGCGTATTACTACGGCACCGCCCTGCTCGTGCCGGGAAGCGTCGCGATTATTCTGCTCGCGATCCGCGGTTCCTATTACGCGTTCAACACGTACGGGACGAACAAGAACAATCGCTTCTCCCTGTTCCTCTATGGCGCGAGCGGCCTGCTGATTCCCGCCTCGCTGTCGACGGTCATGACGATCTCGGAAGGCGGCTACATCGCGGAGCATGCCTCCGGCAAGCTGACATTCCTGTACGGCAAGCTGTTCTCGTCGACGTATTCGTGGACGGTCGTGCTGCTCGCGCTCGTCAGCGTGCTGTACATCTCGGCGATGTTCCTCAGCTACTACGCCGACCGGGCAAATGACCGCGGCGCGTTCGAGGTCGTCCGCAAATACGCGCTCGCCTGGAGCGGCCCGACGATTCTGAGCAGCCTGCTCGTCTTCTTCGCGATTCGCCGGCACAATCCGGTCCATTTCGAGCAAATGGAGCATTACGCCTGGATGTTCGTCCTGTCATTCGCCTGCTTCCTCGTAGCCGTGTACCGCGTCTGGACGCGCAAGCGGCTCGGCCTTGCGTTCGTCTTCGTCATGCTGCAGTTCGGCTTCGCCTTCTACGGCTACGGCGCTGGCCATATGCCGTACGTGCTGTATCCGTACTTGACGATCCACGATAACTTCACGAGCGAGCCGATGGCGATCGCGCTTATCGCGGTGTTCCTGCTCGGCCTGCTGCTGCTCGTGCCGTCGCTGTACCTGCTCATGCGCCTGTTCCTGTTCGATACGAAGTACGTGCAGGGCAAGCGGGGCAAATAACCGATTTGGAGGAGACCGCCATGATCGAAAAGTTCCTTATCTTCGTCGCCCCGTTCCTGGTCCTGTTGCTGTCCGTCGGATTCCTGTTCTGGTGGGGCGCGCGCAAGCCGAAGACGGACCGCGCGTGATGAACCGGCGCGCTTCCGCGCACACTAAGGCATGCCGCCGTCGCCGCAGCGGCAGCGCCAAGACGACGCTGCGGTCCGCGCGGACACCCAAGCAAGCAAAGGAGCGCGCGCTATGACGTCACCGAAGAACCGCCGCGAGAACGCGTGGAAGAGCCGCAAGCAGAACCAGAAGCCGCACGGCGAGGTCAAGTCGCTCGCCGAGCTGTCCGACGAAAGTTCCTCCGGCGTCGCCGGCTACGTGAACGCCCGCACGGACGGCGACTGACCGACGGACGCACCAAAAAAGCCCAAGGCGCAATCGCCTTGGGCTTCTTCTTTCGGCAGGGCCGATCCTATTCGAAATAAACCGCTTTACCCGTTGCGGACGACTCGTAGATGGCTTCCAGGATTTCGGAAACGACGAGCGCCTGCTCCGGTTTAACGAACGTTTCTTTGTCGTTCAGCACGGCATCGATCCACCAAGCTGCTTCCAGTACTTCGGCCGACTCGCTAGCGCCTTCGTAGAAGGCGACGCCGCCGCTGTTCAGCTCGATGTTCTTGACGTACAGACGGCTGTTCTCTTCGCCGTTGATGCGAAGGCCGTTCTTCATGTCGGCGCCGGCTTTCGTGCCGCTCAGGGACACTTTCGCTTCGTCGACTTCCAGCGTGTTCAGCGCCCAGCTGGACTCGAGGATGACGGTTGCGCCGTTCTTCATCGTGATCATCGCGAATGCGGAATCTTCGACCGTGAACTTCGCCGGATCCCAAGGACCCCAAGCGTTTGCGGCATTCTCGGTTTGGGACAGCTTGTGGTACGCACGGCCGAGAACGACCTGCGGCTCGTAGTTGTCCATCATCCAGAGAACGAGGTCAAGCGCGTGCGTGCCGATATCGATCAGCGGGCCGCCGCCTTGTTTTTCTTCGTCCAGGAATACGCCCCACGTCGGAACGGCGCGGCGGCGAATCGCGTGCGCTTTCGCGAAGTAGATCTCGCCTAGCTCACCAGCGTCGACCGCTTGCTTCAGGTAGCGGCTGTCAGCGCGGTAACGGTTGTTGTAGCCGATGCTGAGTTTTTTGCCGGTGCGCTTAGCGGCTTCCAGCATTTTGCGGGCGTCAGCTGCCGTTTTGGCCATCGGCTTCTCGCACAGTACGTGCTTGCCGGCTTCCAGCGCGTCGATGGAGATGACGGCGTGGGAATCGTTCGGCGTGCAGACGTGGATGACGTCGATGGACGCGTCCTTCAGCATTTCTTTGTAGTCCGTATATACTTTAGACTCTTCGTTGCCGTATTTTTCTTTCGCTTGCTCGGCTTTCTCAACGATGATATCGCAGAAAGCCACGATTTCGGCTTCTTTCACTTTCGCCAAGCTTGGGAGATGTTTGCCGTTAGCGATACCGCCGCAGCCGATAATACCTACGCGAGCCTTTGCCATTAAATTTCTACCTCCATAAGTCGGGAAATGATATACTTTGTAGTATGCGCGCCGACGTACCGTCCTGCACCCGGGGTTCCAGCCGCCGAGCTTCCGCATTGCCGGCTTCCGTGCCGGGACGCATGCTAGAATCAGTATAGTGCAAAACTTGTCTAAAAATATAGGCGCTTTAATGGCCTGCTTTTATGTGATTTTGCTGTCGAAGGGATGGTACCGTGGAATTCTACAATGAGAAGGTCGTTTATGAAAACCCTCTATTGTCGATAAAAGTGTTTCAAGCCCAACGGAATAGCGACTTGTTCATCAATTGGCATTACCATCGGGAAATCGAACTGCTGCTCGTCCTGAGCGGCGAGCTCGACCTCAATATCGAGGAAGAAGCCGTGCGTCTGGGCAGCGGCGATATCGCGCTCATCGGCTCCCGGCAGCTGCACCGCGACCGCAGCGTGAGCAATCCCGTCGATTACATCGTGCTGCAATTCGACCTGGAGCAGTTTATCGACCAGAGCTCCATGCCGTACATGCGGTACTTCTCGGAAACCAAGAACCCGCTTAGCCGCGCGAACTATATCTTCCGCGACAACGAAGCCGCCCGCGCCGAAGCTTCCGCCTGCATTACCGAGATTTACCGGGAGGTCACCGCCAAGCAAAACGGCTACGAGCTCGCCGTCAGCATGCTGATCAAGAAGATGCTGCTGCTGCTCATCCGCAACGACGCGAAGCGCGTGCTGGCGGACCACGAGGATTTCGACCGCGCGCGCCTGCGCAGCGTCATCGATTACGTGGAGGAGCACCTCACCGACCGCATACAGGTCGAGGAAGTGTCCAAGCTGGCTAACATGAGCTATTACTATTTCGTCAAATTTTTCAAGAAGGCGATTGGCCTGTCCTTCACCGAATACGTCAATTACCGCAAGATCAAGTGGGCGGAACGGATCCTGCTCACGAAGGATCTGAGCATCTCCGAGGTCGGGGACCGGATCGGCATGCCGAACATGGCGCACTTTTATAAAATGTTCAAAAAATACAACGACTGCTCGCCGAAACAGTTCCAGAAAAAAATGCTCGAATGGAACCGGACCTAAAGCCGAAGGCTTTTTCGCACTACCCGCTCCGGGTTCGTCGAACGGCCCCCGAGAGGGCTCTCCTAAGTCCGCGCTAGCCGAAATGGCGTTTCATGAACGCCAGGCCCGCTTCGAGCTCCCGCGCCGGATCGTTCACCGTGCACTCCGCCGAGATGGTCCCGCCATAGCCGGCCGCCTTCAACCGGGCGGCAAATTCGCCGTACGGGTATCCCCCCGTGCCGGGCGACAGCCGGCCCGTATCCGCCACATGAACGTGCGCCAGCCACTCCCGGTTCCGCTCCATCGTCTCGAGCGCCTCGCCTTCCTCGTCCATATGGTAAAAATCGGCCAGCACGCGGATCGCGGGCCGGTTGATTTGTCTCGCCAGACCGACCGCTTCATCCACGCTGTTCACGATATTGGATTCCTTCCGATTAAGCGGCTCGACCGCGAGCGTCAAGCCAGATCCTTGAAATTCGTCCGCGATCGTATCCAGCGTCCGCAGCAGCTGCTCCTCGCCCCGCGCGCGCTCCCAGCCTTCCGGCAGGCTGCGCGACCTGCCGCTGCCCAGCACGACCGTACGCGCGCCGATCCGGTTCAGCGCCTCGGCCGTCCCATGCACGTACCGCTTCACCCGTTCCGCGTCGCGCTCCGGGCCGACGAGCTTCAAGTCCCCGGGGAAGAAAAGGCTGAACACGCTTACGGGAAGCGGGCTTTCCAGATACGCGGGCAGCGCTTGGCGGCAGGCCTCCGGATTCTCCACGTTCAGCGACACCACCGTGCATTCGATATAGTCGAAGCCCAGCTGCCGCATCCGCTCCGCGTCCTCGATGCCCCTGCACCATCCATAGGAAATCATGTCCCGACACCTCCTAGAGTATGTACACCGCCCATCGTACCACTAATTGGCAATCCGCAGTAGACGGAAATAGAACGCGTTTCTATAAAATCATGACAAAATCGCCCATAAAAAAGCGACCACACACACAAAAAGACCATACGCAAAAAAACCCGAATCATCAATTCGATGATCCGAGCTTCTTGGGCATGACGAGCTTATAGCCGACGCCGCGGATGGATTCGATCTCGACCGATTGCTGGCCGAGCTCCAGCTTCTTGCGCAGAGAGCTGACGTGCACGTCGACCGTCCGCTGGCCGCCGATGTAGTCGAAGCCCCAGACGACGTTCATGAGATCGTCGCGGGTAATGACCATGCCCGGGCGCTGGACGAGGTACAGCAGCACCTCGAATTCCTTCGGCCGCAGCGGCACCGTCTCGCCGTTCAGGATGACTTCGTAGCGTTCCGGATAAATCGACAGATCGCCGGCCGTAATGACCTTGTCCGTCGACTCCGTCACCTTGGTCTCGTCGTTCCCCGTCCGGCGCAGCACCGCGGATACGCGGGCCAGCAGCTCCGCGACGCCGAACGGCTTCGTCATGTAATCGTCCGCGCCGCGCTTCAGCCCCTGCACGACTTCCTCTTCCGCGTTCCGCGCGGTAAGCACGATGACGGGCGTACGGTTGCCGTTCTGGCGCAGGCGGGACAAAATTTCAAACCCGTTCATGCCGGGCAGCATTATATCCAAAATAATTAAATCGAACGAACGCTGCAGCGCCACCTGCAAGCCTTCCGCTCCATGGTCGATCACGGTCGTATCGTAGCCTTCTTGCGACAGGTTGTACGAAAGCAGTCTTGCCAATGTCGGCTCGTCCTCGATGACCAACACTTTTTGTGTCATGTTGACCCCCCGGCTGCCACGCTGATTCCAATCAACATGGGTTTCACGTTCTATTTCACTATCATAGCATTGTTTTCGCCATAGGGTAAACCCCCGGGCCGGTCCGCCCGCTACTGCAGCACGGGAAGCTCGATGGTGAAGGTCGACCCGATGCCGACCCGGCTCTCGACGGTAATCGTGCCTTTGTGCAGCTCCACCAGATGCTTGACGATGGAGAGCCCGAGGCCCGTGCCGCCGGAGCTCCGCGACCTGGCCTTGTCGACGCGGTAGAACCGCTCGAAGATGCGCGGCAGGTCCTTCTTCGGAATGCCCATCCCCGTGTCGGAGATATGGATGCGGATATGCTCGTAATTCTCCTGGCCATCCTCGTCGAGCGACAGGTTCGGGTCATGCACGGGCTCTACCGTAATCGACACGCTGCCGCCCTCCGACGTGTACGCGATGCCGTTGGCCAGCAGATTCATGACGATCTGCCGCAGCCGGTCCTCGTCCGCCTCCACGTAGAGCCCCGCTTCGACATTCGCCGAGACGCGGATCTGCTTGCGCACCGCCTCGGCGCCCATCAGCTCGATGGTCTTGTACACGAACGAGGACAGCTCGATCGGCGAGAACTGCAGCGGCACGCGGCGGGATTCGATCTTGGACAGCTCCAGGATATCGCCGATCAGCCGGTTGAGCCGGTCGCTCTCGTCGTAGATGATCTGCAGGAACGACCGCGCGAGCTCGGGATCGTCGACCGCCCCGCCGAGCAGCGTCTCGGCGAAGCCCTTGACCGCCGTCACCGGCGTCTTCAGCTCGTGCGACACGTTCGCCACGAATTCGCTGCGCATCCGCTCGAGCCTGCGGATCGCCGTGACGTCCTGCAGGACCAAGAGCACGCCGCCGAACTCCCCGTTATGCTCGTTATCCTCGAAGATCGGCACCAGGTTAAGATCAAGCAGCCGCTCCTCCGGAAAATAAAACGTCACCTCGTCGCGCAAATGCTCTTTGCGCTCGAGCGCCTCCTGAATAATCTGCGACAGCTCGTACTGCTGCTTCGCCGAGGCGTAGTGCTGGCCGACGAGCTCGCTCGCGGAGAAACCGAGCACTTCCTCCGCCCTCCGGTTCAGCAGCACGATCTTGCCGCTCGCGTCGATCATGACGACGCCGTTGATCATGTTGTCGAGCACGCTCGCGAGCTGCTGCTCGTTCTGGTGAATCCGCGTCATCTGCACCTGCAGCCCTTCGGCCATCGCGTTGATCGCCTGGCCGAGCTCGCCGATCTCGTCGTTGCTCTTGACGGCGACCCGCGCGCGGTAATCCAGGTTCTTAATCCGCTTCGACACCTTCGTGATCTGCTCGAGCGGACGGGTCAGCCCGCGCGCCACGCGGTAGCTGATCAGCGCCGCGAGGGCGAAGAGCACGACCAGTCCGAGCAGCAGCGCCGCCCAGATGCGCTTCACGCTCTCGTCCGCCTTCTCCAGGCTGAGCGCGAGCCGGATGATATCCGAATTCGGATCGTCCGGATGCACCCTCATCGCCACGTACAGCAGATTCTGCTTGATCGTGTCGCTGTAGCGGGTCGTCCGGCCGATGCCGTCCTTCTTCGCCTCCAGCACTTCCTTGCGCGTCGAATGGTTGTCCATCGTGCGCGGATCGTGATCGGAATCGCCCAGCACGACGCCGTCGCTGCGGATGAAGGTGATGCGGGTATCCGTAATGTCCTTCAGATGATTCGCTTCATCGGTGTAATAGTCGTACAGGGCGTCCGGGCTGCCCTGCTTCCATTCCATTTGGTCCAGGATGATTCGCATTTCCCGCACCATGTTGTCCTGCAGCGCCTCCAGGTGATTGTCCCGATAGGTCTTGCCCATGAATAGTCCTGCGGCCAGTACCGCGAGTCCGATCATCGCGATCAGAATCAGGGTCAGCCGCGTGCGAAAGCTGCTCATTGCTCTGTCTCAACTCCCAAGGCCGTTTCCTTTCATCCCCCATCGTACTTCCACTTAGCCTTCGACGCCAGCCGTTGTTTTATGAAGCTTTTGTAAAACGTAATGATGCGCCGTGGCCAGCGGCTGCTGAATCAGAATCGACATCACGACCGGAACGGCCGTCAGCGGGCTGAAGTAGCCCAGCGCGAGCACGATGCCGAGCGAGATGTTGCGCATGCCCGTCGCGTACGAGACGGTGATCTGCAGCTCCCGGTCCCGGTACGGCAGCGTGCCGAAATACCCGACCGCATAGCAGATGCCCACCATCGCGAGCGACAGCGGCACGAGCCGCAGCAGGTCGCCGCCCAGCTGCTCCGCGTACGGCGCGATGGCGGCCGCGTTCAGCAGCACGACCGCGACGAAGCAGAGCTTCGAGACCGGCGCCGCGTACGGTTTGACCGCGTTCTGGATCCGGCCCTTGCTCAGCTCGTACAAGGCGACGCCGATGATCGTCGGCACGACGATGATGAGCAGCAGGTCGCGGATCATGTCGCCGGCATCGGTCTTCACCGCCTGATGGAAGAGCAGCCGGATGCCGCCGGGCACGACGATCGGGCTCAGCGCCGAATCGATGACGACCATGGCCAGCATGAGCGGAATGCTCCCGCCGGAGAGGCCGACCCACAGCACGGTCGACACGCCGAGCGGAATGATCGTGAACAGGACCATTCCCACGACGTACGGCGAATCCGCGCCGAAGAACAGCGCGCCGATGCCGTACGCGACGAGCGGGGACAGCACGTGCGCGATGAGGAACGTGAGCACGAGCACGCCCGGCCGTCGGACGACCGTTCGCAGCTGCCCGACGCCGCAGCCGATCGCCATCGTCAGCGTGACGTACGCGAACAGATACGGCACGGCGGGTACGAGGCGCTGCAGCAGCGGGGAAAAAAAGAATCCCAGGACAAGGGATCCCGGGATAATGAGGAACATCCATTGTTCAAACCTTGCGTTAAAGGCGAGTCCGAAGCTGCGCATGGGAGCTAGACATCCCTTTCTTCGCCGGCCGCGCGCGGCGGGGTCGGGACGGCCGTCCCGACCGTCCGCCGCGTACCCGTCGCCGGCGGGTTATTTGAATACCGGTTCCTTGAACTGCTGCAGCTTCTCGAAGGAATCCTTGTCGACGTCGGCGTGCAGGCTGTTGCCGTGGGCATCCATCGTGACGACGGCCGCGAAGCCCTCCGTCTGCAGATGCCACATCGCTTCCGGAATGCCGAATTCCATGAAGTCGACGCCGTTGACGTTCTTGAAGCATTCCGCATAATACTGCGCGGCGCCGCCGATGGCATTGAGGTACACCGCGCCGTGCTCCTGCAGCGCCGCCAGCGTCTTCGGCCCCATGCCGCCCTTGCCGATCACGGCGCGGATGCCGAACTTCTTGATGATGTCGCCTTGATACGGCTCCTCGCGGATGCTCGTCGTCGGGCCTGCCGCCTTGACCTGCCAGCCCTGCTCGTCCTTCAGCATGACAGGACCGCAGTGATAGATGACGGAGCCGTTCAGGTCGATCGGCGCGTCGTGTTCCATCAGATGATGATGGATCGCGTCGCGGCCCGTGTGCATCTCGCCGTTGATGATGACGATGTCGCCGACCTTCAGCGAGCGGACCTGCTCCTCCGTCAGCGGCGTGTTCAGGACGACCTCGCGGCGTTCGGCGCGATCCGTCACCGCTTCGGCCGCTTCGTCGGCCGCGCCGTTCTTCATCGGCGTATCGGAGCCGCTCGGATAGATCCACGAACGGATTTCGCCCGTTTCCCCGTTCAGCAGCACGCCTTGGCGGCGGTACGCCCAGCAGTTATACGCGACGGAGACGAAGAAGCTCGCCGGCAGCCGGTTCATGACGCCGATCTTGCAGCCGAGCAGCGTGACTTGGCCGCCGAAGCCCATCGTGCCGATGCCGAGCTTGTTGGCGTTCTCAAGCACGTATTCTTCGAGCCGCGCCAGCTCCGGAATCTCGTTGACGTCGTCCGTATGGCGGAACAGCTGCTGCTTCGCCAGCTCGTAGCCCGTCGTCCGGTCGCCGCCGATGCCGACGCCGACGAATCCGGCACTGCAGCCCTGCCCCTGCGCCTGGTACACGGCGTGCATGATGCATTTGCGGATGCCGTCCAGGTCGCGGCCGGCTTTGCCGAGGCCCGGGATGTCCATCGGCAGGCTGTATTGAATGTTCTTGTTCTCGCAGCCGCCGCCCTTCAGGATGAGACGGACGTCGATGTCGTCCTTCTCCCATTGCTCGAAGTGAATGACCGGCGTGCCAGGGCCGAGATTGTCGCCCGTGTTGGCGCCCGTCAGCGAATCGACGGAGTTCGTGCGCAGCTTGCCGTCCTTGGTCGCGCGCGCGATGGCATTGCGGATCTGCTGCTTCATGACGATTTGGTTCGCGCCGACCGGCGTATGCACGACGAACGTCGGCATGCCCGTGTCCTGGCAGATCGGGGATACGTTGCACTCGGCCATCTCAATATTAGTCGCGATCGTCGACAGCGACAGGCCGGCGCGCGTCGCGCGGTCCTCCGCCTCCTGCGCCGCTTGGATCACCTTCCGCACGTCGCCCGGAAGGTTGGTCGACGTTTCGACGATCAGGTCGTATACGCTTTGTTCAAAATGATGCATGAGTCCGATATGGCTCCTCTCTCTGGTCGGTAACCGACTTTCCTACTATAATCTATATTAAAATCACTCTAATCTATCATACCACAAACGGAATGGCGCGGGCACGGGCCTTTTGGGTCGCCTGCCCCCGCCGGATCGTGGACGGGAAAGGATGTCGTCCCCATGACGGACAGCCACTTTACGGCGTATATGTACCGCTTGCGCTACATCGAGCGCTGGAGCCTGATGCGCAACACGACCCGCGAAACCGTCGCGGAGCATTCCTATCACGTCGCGCTGCTCGCCCATCTGCTCTGCGAGATCGGCAACGCCGTGTTCGGCAAATCGCTCCGCGCCGACCGGGCGGCGGCGATGGCGCTGTTCCACGACGCGACGGAGGTATTCACCGGCGACATTCCGACGCCCGTGAAGCACCACAACCCGAAGATGCTCGCGAACTTCCGCGAGATCGAGGCGATGGCCGCCGAGCGGCTGCTCGGCATGGTGCCGGAACCGCTGCAAGGCGTCTACGGGCCGCTCGTGCTCGGCGAGCCGGCGAACGCCGAAGAGGCCGGGCTTCGCAGCATGGTGAAGGCGGCCGATCTGCTTGACGCGTATATGAAATGCTTGTCCGAACTGTCCTCCGGCAACCGCGAGTTCGCCGTGGCGAAGGGGCAGACGGAGCACAAACTCGCCGCCCTCGGGATGCCGGAGGTCGATTGGTTCCTCGCCGAGATGGCGCCGAGCTTCAGCAAGACGCTCGACGAGTTGTCGGAATGAGCGGCAGCGGCCGCTTCGGCCGCCGTCGCCTGCCGTGCCTGACGTGCCTGCCGTGCCCGACCGCTTCGGGGACTTACCAGCCCTGCCGCTTCGCGAGCTCCGTCACGTGCGCGAGATGATGCTTGCCGTGCCAGGCGTAGACGCCGAGGTTGTAGTCCAGCTGGATTTCCTTGCCCGTCTCCGGATGGACGAAGCTGCGCGCATAATCGTCGTCCCTCATGCCGGCGAGCAGCCCGACCCATCGCTCGTGCAGGGCATCCAGCAGCGCCAGCGGCGCTTCGATCGGCGCGGCCGAGTCCGGCAGCTCCGCCCACCGGTCCTCGTAATACGGCCGGATCGTCGGTTTCTCCTCCGTCAGTGCCAGCTTGAAGCGGATATAGCTGTTCATATGGCTATCCGGCACATGGTGCACCACTTGGCGCACCGTCCAGCCGCCGTCCCGGTACGGCGTGTCCAGCCGTTCGTCGGACAGTCCCGCGACGGCCGCCCGCAGCCGGGCGGGCAGCTCCGCGATGTCCGCAATCCACGCGTCGCGCTGCGGCTTCGGAATATCCCCGCTCCACTCGAAATGGCCGATCGGGTATTTCAGCCGCTCTTCGTTTTGTGCCGGCCGGTTCTCCTGCATGCGTTCCATCATCCGTCTCCTCCTTGTATCACTGCGAGTATCGGCGTGCTTAGCGCCCGCTTGCCTGCCGCTTCCCGTAAAAAAAGGGGAAGGCATTCGCACCAATTCTACTCTTTTTCTCCTCTATTGGCGATTGCATAATGAAAGCAAGACATCGCGAGGAGGAATCGAACATGCACGGCTATCTGGTGACGTATACGGAAGAGAAGCTGCGGCAGTACCGCGAATCGGAAGGCGAGCTTCGCAAGCTCTGGAGCGGCGGGCGGAAAAGCAGCGCCTCAGCGCGGGCGCTCGGATTCGCCGCGGGCGGCTGGTGGACGCGGTTCATGCGCCAGCGGCCGGACGGCAGAAGACGGCTCGACACTTCGGCGAAGTGACGAGCCGTCTTCTTTCATAACGCGGGCGCGCACGCGTACACCCTGCCTCGCGTTTCGGCGCCTTAGCGTCCCGGCGCATACCGTCCGCGCAGCGTTCCTCCGCCCTCCGGCCGCATCCCGCTCCCGCCAAGCCGCCAGGCCGGAACTTCGGACATCCCGCTCGCCGCAACTCCCCGCTCGCCGTGCCGCCTCGTTCACGGCCGCTGCAGCTCTTCCTCGGCCATCAGGTTCGCGGCCAGCCACGTCGGCACTCCCTCCTGCCGGGCGTAGCGGTACACCTTCTGCAGCAGCCCGTAGATCCGCTCCACGCTCCGCTTCATGTCCGGCACGGACATGCCCTGCAGCTCGCAGGCGGTAATGATGATCCCGCCCGCGTTCAGCACGTAGTCCGGCGCATACAGGATTCCGCGCTGCTCCAGGTCCTCGCCGTGACGGATCTCCTCCTGCAGCTGATTGTTCGCGGCTCCCGCGACGATCGCGCAGCGCAGCTTCGGGATCGTATCGTCGTTCAGCACCCCGCCGAGCGCGCACGGGGCGAAGATGTCGCAGCTCTCGCCGTAGATCGCGTCCGGGGCGGCGACGCGCGCATGGTACGCTTTGACCGCCTTCTCCACCCTGGCGTCGTCGATGTCCGCGACGATGAGCTGGGCTCCCGCGTCGCGCAGCATGCCGCACAGCAGATAGCCGACTTTCCCCAGCCCCTGCACCGCCACCGTCCGGCCGGCCAAGTCCCCGTTGCCGAGCAAGTAGTCCGCCGACGCCTTCATCCCGAGAAATACGCCGTACGCCGTCATTTCCGCCGTAAAATCGCCCGTCGCCATGATCGTGCCGGACGTGTCCGTCACGTAGGACGTCTCCAGGAGGATCCAATCCATGTCCCGGACGGTCGTCCCCAGGTCGACGCCGGTTATATAGCGCCCCTGCAGCCGTTCGATGAACCGGCCCAGGGCGCGGAACTTATCCTCGCTCTTCTCCGTGGCTGGGTCGCCGACGATGACCGCCTTGCCGCCGCCGTACGGCAGGCCGAAGAAGGCCGACTTGTACGTCATGCCGCGCGCCAACCGGACCGCGTCCGCGACGGCGTCGTTTTCCGAGGCGTACGTCCACATCCGGCATCCCCCGAGCGCAGGCCCGAGCTTCGTGCTGTGAATCGCGATGACCGCCTGCAGCCCGGCGGCTTCCTCCTGGCAGAAGACGACCTGCTCGACCTGCAGACGTTTCATTTCCTTCCAGACGTCCATCCCGAGCCCTCCTTATATCGCCGAGAGTAATGCGTATGCGGAGGGCGGTTGAAATATGTACGCTTGGCAGCAGCGGCGGCGGATGCCGCGTTACTCCCGGATGAGCCAGAACAGCGCGAACTGGCAGACAGCCATGACCGCGAGGATGACCGGCAGCCAGACCGACGCCAGGTCGCCCGCGAAGCACAGCAGCAGGACGATGGAGACGACCCGCCCCGTATTGAGGAACGTTTCGCGCATGACGACCGATTCGACCCGCAGCTGGCCCTTCAGCGGCAGCTTGCCGATCAGGCCGTAATAATAGGAAGTGAGCGTGTTCACCGCGAGCGGATTGCAGATGGAGAAGGCAATCATGAACACGATCACCGTCCAGACGCGGACGTCATAGAGCAGGAAGGCGGCGCCGAGCACGATGCCGGCCGACGAATACAGCACGAACTTGCGCACCGGCTCCTTGCCGACCCGCCGGGAGATGACATAGCCCGTCCCGACCGTCAGCGCCGAGAAGCAGACGCCCAGATACCCGACGAGATCCTCCCGGCCGACGGTTTGGAAGAGCAGGATATTGGGCAGGAACAGCATGATGCCCTGGAACAGGCCGAGGATCAGGAAAGCGGCCAGCCCCTTGACCCACAGCCCGTTGCGGCGCATAACGAGCCCGACCAGCCGCAGGTAATACGCTTTATGGTGCGAGACGATCATCGGGATGCGGAAGCTGACGGCCGACGCCGCGACGAACATGACGAAGGCGATCAGGAACACGAAAATATAGCCCTGCAGGCCGCCGCTCAGCTGGATGATGAAGCCCGCCAGCGCAGGTCCGATCAAGCCGGCCGAATTGAACACGACCATGTTGACCGCGAGAAACCGGACGCGGTTCTGCTCCGTCGACACGTCGTACATGAGCACCAGGTAGCCGGTCCAGTAGAAGCCCCCGGCGATGCCGTTGAAGATGGCGAACGGCACGTACCACGCCGCGACATGCTCCCTCGCGAGGACGACGAGCAAGTAGAAGACGGCGATCATGACGATGCCGAGCCGGTACGTGACCATCCGGTCCTTCAGCTTCGTAATTTTGCCCCCGACCGCGAAGGCCAGGGGCGTGAACAGGAAGACGATGATATTGTAGATCCCGTTGACGTATAGATCCTGCGTGAGCCGCCATAGATAGAGATTGAGAAACAACCCCGACATGGAGGCGCCGAATTGAAAGCAGCCGTGAATGATCAGCGCGGTCACCGCGTCCTTCCCGAGGCGCCTCTCCGGCGCGATCGGTCCCGGCCCCGTTCTTCTCAGTTTCCAATGCAGTCCGATTCCCGCTTTCATGCGATTCGTGTCCTCCCCGGCGCGACGGCTGGCCATATGCGGCTTCCGCCATTGTAATGCATGCCCGGCCGGGCTGGGAAGCGCTTCAGGGGCGAGTGGCGGGCGGAAATCCCCGTTCAGCCGCCTTCCGCCACCGTTATCGCGGCAAAACCGGTCTTTCTTCCACGTTCTGCCACCTTGACGCAGCCAGGCTGGGCTTGACGGGATCCCGTGCCGCCCGGATGTCCCAATCGACCCGATTCAACGTCCGGATCGCCCCCAGTCCGACATGCGGTTCTCCGGTACAATGTAGAAGATGAATCCGATTTCGAGGAGGCAACCTGCATGTGGCAAGCATCTTGGATATGGGGGCCGGGCGAAGCCAGTCCCCGCAACGAATGGCGCTGTTTCCGCAAAGAATTTCGCGTGCCGGACGAGGCATCTGCCGGCGGGACGCTGCTGAGGCTGACGGCGGATTCCCGCTACGTGCTGTACGTGAACGGCACGCAGGTCGGACGGGGGCCGGTCCGCGCCTTCCCGTCGAACCTGCCTTACGACGAATACGACGTCGGCCATCTGCTGAAACCCGGGGAGGCCAATACGATCGCCGTCCTTGTCCTGCACTACGGCGTGGCGACGTTTCAATATTTGCGGGGCCGGGGAGGCCTCCTGCTGCAGCTCGAGCGGCGCGAGAGCGGCGCCTCCCGCACGCTGCTCGGCACGGACGGGACGTGGACGACCGCGGTGCACGGCGCGTTCGACGCCACCTCGCAGCGCATCTCATGCCAGCTCGCGTTCACGGAGCGTTACGACGGCCGCGGCTGGGACGAGGGCTGGAAGCTGCCCGGCTTTGACGATGCCGCCTGGGACCGCGCGGCGGTCATCGGCGCGCCGGGGATGGCGCCTTGGACGACCTTGTCGCCGCGGCCGATTCCCTACCTGACGGAGGAGCCGGTCTATCCGGCCCGCGTCGAAGAGCTGAACGCCGTGAAGCCCCCGGCCTGGAGCGCGGCGTTCGACATTCGGACGATCATGGCGCCGGAGAGCGTGAACCACGCCAATCCCGTGACGATCGTCGGCTTGCTCGCCGCCGTGGTGACGATGGCGAAAGACGGCGTGCTGACGATCGGCAGCGTTGACAACGGCCGCATGCCGCTGCGCGTCAGCTTGGACGGCCATTGGCTCGCCGCGGAGGACTATTACGGCGAAGCCCCGCAGCAGTTCGTACAGGCGCGGCTTGCGGCCGGCGAGCATCTGCTGCTGCTCGACCTGAACCGGGCAACGCACGGCCATGCCTATCACCTCGGACTCGACGGCGACGTGCCGTTCGCGCTGCGCGCGCCGGTCGTGAACGGCGTCGAAGGCCTCAGTGACGGCGAAAGCCGCGTGCCGTTCGTCGCCATCGGCGCGTTCGCCGCCGGCGAGCATATCGACCATCAGCCGGATACGGTCGTCGACCGAGAGCCCGCGGCGTACGCAGCGGCCAAGCGCATCGCTTCCGAATCCGGGCTCGCCGGCTGCCGCGAATGGGTGCGCCCGATCGATCCGCGGCTGTATCACGCGGCGGACGTCTACACGCAGACCGCCTGGCGGACCGTCGACCTTCCGCAGCCGCTACCGGCCGCCCTGCAGCGCGCCGTGCTCGCGAGCGCCGACCCCGGCGTCGTTCCGCTCCATCCGGGACTGGACACGGAGGTGCTGATCGATTTCGGCCGCGAATTGACGGGCTACGTCGCGTTCGAGCTCGATGCCGGCGAAGGGACGATCGTCGACTTGTACGGCTTCGAATACATGCGCGACGGCTGGCGCCAGTACACGTACGAGCTCGACAATACGCTGCGTTACACGTGCCGGGAGGGACGGCAATCCTACACGTCCTTGGTCCGCCGCGGCTTGCGCTACCTCGCGGTGACGGTGCGCGGCGCCTCGCGGCCGGTCAAGCTGTACGAGGTCAAGCTCCTCCAGAGCAATTTCCCGGTCGCGAACGCCGGCACATTCCACTCGAGCGACGCGATGCTGAACGAAATCTGGCGGATCAGCCGGGATACGACGCGCCTGTGTATGGAAGATACGTTCGTGGACTGCCCGGCGTTCGAGCAGACGTTCTGGGTCGGCGACGCGCGCAACGCCTCGCTGATCAACTATTACGCGTTCGGCTCGTCCGAGATCGTCGAGCGCATCCTGCGGCTCGTGCCGGAATCCGCGTTCCAGACGCCGCTGTACGGCGATCAGGTCCCGAGCGGCTGGAGCAGCGTCATTCCGAACTGGACGTTTTTCTGGGTGACGGCGTGCCTGGAACATTATCGATACGCCGGCAGCGAGACGTTCGCCCGCGACTTGTGGCCGCATGTCCGCTTCACGCTGGAGCACTACCTCGCGAAGCTCGACGAGCGCGGCCTCTTGAAGATCAAGGGCTGGAACCTGCTGGATTGGGCGAATTTCGAGCAGCCGGGCGACGGCGTCGTGTCACCGCAAAACATGTTCCTCGTCAAGGCGCTGCGCGATGCGGCGGCGCTCGCGGCGGCGGCCGGCGACGCGGCAGCCGGCGATCGTTTCGAAGCGGCGGCGAACCGGCTGCGGGGCGCGATCAACGCGCACCTGTGGGACGCGTCGCGCCGGGCGTACCTGGACTGCCTTCATGTCGACGGCAGCCCGTCGAAGACGACCAGCATGCAGACGCAGGTCGTCGCGAGCCTGTGCGGCATTCCGGATGAAGAACGCGCGGTCGTCATTAGGGCCTACATCGTCGAGCCCCCGGCGTCGTTCGTGCAGATCGGCAGCCCGTTCATGTCGTTCTTCTACCACGAAGCGCTCGCGAACCTGGGGCTGCAGGACGTCATGATGCGGGACATTCGGACGCAGTACGCCGCCATGGTGGACAACGGCGCGACCACCGTCTGGGAGGTATACCCGACGAGCGGCATTACGCAGAACGCGAAGATGCCGACGCGCAGCCACTGCCATGCCTGGTCGGCCGGCCCCGTCTACTTCCTCGGCTCGGAGATCCTCGGCGTGCGCGGCATTACCCCCGGCTGGACGAAGGTGCGCATCGCGCCGAAGCCGTCAGGCCTCGCCTGGGCGCGCGGCTCCGTGCCGCTGCCGGGCAGCGGCCGGATCGACGTCTCGTGGCGGCTGGACGAAGCCGCGAAGCGCATGACGCTGCGCGTCGCGGCGCCGGCCGCGGTCGAGCTGGACATCGCCGGGCCGGAAGGCTTCGAGCTGGACGTCGAGCGCATCGCGATCGGCTGACGGGTCGCTCTGCCGCCCTTTTCACTCCTCCATAAGGAAAAGAAGCACCGCGTTGTTCGCGGTGCTTCTTGCTTGTTCACGTAACTGCGCATGAGGAAAGGCCGCCTCGCATCCGATCGGTCTCAGAAGCGAAGCGGCCTTTCCAGTTCGTTCGTTATTCGTTATTCGTTATTGAAATATCCCGGCAAGCCGCAGCAAATTGTACATGGCTTCCGCGGCTTCTTCCCGCGTTGCCGCCGCTTTCGGCCTGAAGACGAGGCCGGCACCTTGCTCGGTTCCGCCGATGATGCCGCCGTCCGTAACGGCCTGCACGCTATTCTTCGCATAGCCGGCAATGTCGGCACCATCTGCGAAGGCGATATGACTCGATACGGCATCCAGCTTCAAACGAAGCAGCGCTGCCGCTCTCTCCAGCATAATCGCCAAGTCCTGACGCGTAATCAGCCCTTCAGGATTGAACATGCCCTTCCCTGTGCCTTGGATCAAGCCGGCCTGATATGCGGCACCGACTTCGTCCGCGTACCATTTATCAGACGCGACATCCGTGAACGGCTTCCCGTCAACGTTCGGCAACCCAAGCGCGCGGGTCAACATCGCCGCGAATTGCGCGCGCGTCACCTGAACGGTCGGCGAGAACGCCGTGTTCGAGGTACCTTCAATCAGGAGCCTGTCCGCGAGGGCAGCGATTTTCGCCTTCGCCGCTCGGCCGTCCATGTCTTGGAACACGGTCGATCCGGCCGCCACCGCGTACGTTGCGTAGCCGGGACGGCTAATCGACACCGTCACAGTCCCGTCGGCGTTGTCCGTAAAGGCCGCAGGCGCGGGGTTCGCTTGACCATCCGCCAAGTAGAGCGCTCCTGCCGCTTTCACCTTGGCGCTGTTCGCAAGAACGAAGGATTGCTTCACGAGCTCCTTGCCCGACAGCTGCAGCGGGTGAACGGTCGTGCCCGTAACGGTGCTCACGCCGAACGCAACCGGCGTTCCGATGACCGTGATGCCGGATACGGCGCTTGTGAATGCCGCGCTTTGCGCCGCTGCATCCCCCATCGTAATGAACACGTCCGCATTTGCCGGTGCCTTGGCGAACGCCGTGACCGGCAGCGCGATGGCGGATGTGCCATTCGTGAATACGATCGCATTCGCCGAATTGGACTTCGCCAGCAGCGCGGCTTGGCCGGCAGTCAGGCGCAGCTGTGACTGCTGCGAAGCAGCGGCCGCCGCTGGAACGACGATCGCTACAGGCGCCTTGCTTAAGGCCTGCTTCAGGTCGGCATCGGAAATAACTGCGGTCACGCTGGTTCCGACCGTTTGGATAACAGGCTTCACCTCTTGCTTCGCGAGTCCTTGGCCGATAACCGCGGCCAATGCATAGTCCGTGCTTGGCGCAGGCGGAGCGATTACCATACCGCCGCCACCGCCGCCGCCGCTGTTACCGCTCGCGACAAACAACTTCCCTGCGGCTATGGCTTGCGATTCGTTGCCGCTCTCATCCCGGACGCGCACCGCAATGAGTCCGCCGTTGATGTGCGAATCCGCCGGCAGCACGTAGCTTCCTTCATAATGCCCCGGCGTCTCCGCGCTCTCCATCATCGCGATCTCGCCGGCCTTCGCGCGATTCACCGCCATCGGATACTGGATCCAGAACGTCGCTTGCAGGCCAGGATCGCTGTCGAACGAGACGTTCAGCGTGTCGCCCGGCTTCAAGTTCACATCCTTCTCCGGCGCAAGATGATCGATGTTCGGCCCGTTCAGATCCAAATACACCATGCGCGTGATCGTCGTTTCGTTACCTGCTAGATCTTTCGCGGTGACGCGGACGGCGTTCTCGCCTTCATCCAGCAGAATGCGGTGCGTGAACGTCCCATCGGCATTCACCTTTGCCGTCTCGCCGTTGACCGTCAGCACGCCGAAGTATTCGTCGCTGGTCGTGCCCGAGAGGCTGAGTGCTTCTTTATTCGTTTTGAAGCCGTCCTCCGGAGCGTCCACCGACAGGCTCGGATTCGTGATATCCATCACGACATCCGCAGGTTCGGAACGGTCCGTCGTTTTGCCGTTCATGATGAATTCGGCGGTCAACCGGTTCGAACCCGGATGCAGCGAGGCAGCTACGCTGAACTTGCCGTTCTTCGTCGTTCCCGTTCCGGCAAGCTCCTCACCGTTATACACGTTGACGGTAGCGCTGTCGGCCGGTGCGAATCCTTCAACATTTACGCGATCCTTATTCGTAATGTCGTGATTCGCGGGGGTCTCGATGACGGGCGGATCGAGCGGGTCGTTCACAAGCGCCCGGATCATCCAGTTTCCGACCTCGAACAGGCGCCACGTCCCCTCGGTCAGCTGCCAGCTGCGGCCGGCCAACGGCTCGTCCAAATCCACGGACATCCCGATCTGATTCGGGTTATCCCCGACCTGAACGACCACAATATAGAAGTCGCCGTGCACCATAACCGGGGCAGGCAGCGTTACACTGGTCCACTCCCCGTTCCTCAAGCCCGTTCCCGGGAATGGTCCCGCCAGCAGCTTGCCGGGAGAACCGGCCACTCCGCTCGCGTCATAGACCGCATACTCGAACTGATCGGATCCAGGATACGGCCAGATGGCATCCCAGAACTGGATCATGGCGCCCGTAACCAGCACGTTTTCCGATCCCGGCGTCATACGAACCGCATAGCTGTCTCCATCATAGTAATAAGCGTAGCCGTTTTCTCCGGTACCATCGTCGTACCCGATGGCGTTCGGATAGCCGATGAATGGTTTGAGCGCGATGTCCGCCTGCACCGAGCCATCCGGGGGAACCGTCACGGATACGCGTTTCAACTGATGTTCCTGAGAAGAGACCGAGAGCGTGTACTCCCCTTCAAGCACGTCGAGCGAGAAGGCACCGTTCGCATCGGTACGGACGGGCGCGATGCGCGCGTCTTCCATAACCATGACGACCGCATCCGCGACCGGCTGCTTGATTCGTTCGTCGGTCACGATGCCGTTGATGCGACCTTGCGGAATCGCCTCCAGTTTGAAGTCCACTACGCTGGACGCATCCTTCGTGATCGTCACGGGCTTCGTTTGCGGGTAGTAACCGTAGGCCTCCGCCCGCAACTGATAGTTACCGGGCACATGGCGGAACTCATACGCGCCCGTCCGGTTCGTGGTTACGGACAGGCCGGTTTCAAGCAGCGTGACCGTGGCGTTAGCCGGCAAACCTTCCGGCTTCGCCTTGACGGCTGTCGCGGACAAGCCCGAGCCGATCGGCGCTGCCTCCGCTATGGATAATTCCGGATAGGCAAGTACCGGCTCCTTCAGCTGCCTGCCGCCGGAGGTCTGACCCGCTTGCAGGCTTGCTGTAGGGGCGTCGACGTCCAGAACGCGGAAGTTATCGATATACCAGCCGGAAAAATTCATGCCTTGATCGGTTTCCATGCGGAAACGGAATTGGACTTGCTGGTGCAGGTAAGGAGCAAGGTCGTAACTGAACGGTTCCCAACGTTCGTTCGAATTATTCCAATTGCCGTTGAAGGCGGCGATCTGCGTCCAGGTCGTGCCGCCATCGGCGGAGATTTCGAATCGAGCGTAATCATAGTCGTCGATCTCATAGAAGTGGTGGAACATCACGGACGCATGCTCCGCCTGCCCCAAATCAATCACAGGCGAGACTAGCGAATAATTGCCGTTGTTCGCGTACTTACCGGTTAGATTGGTCGCCCAGACGTTCGGGGACGACAAGGCGTTTGCCGGTCCGATTCCGGTGGGTACGCCGCGCGCCCAATCGTCGTTTTGTCCGCCATGCGTCCAACCGTTATCGGACTCCCCGTCGAATTTATCTTCGAACAGTGGAGTATAATGCGGGATGTCGACCGTAAACGTCTGCGAAAGCTCGCCCGTGTTCCCGCTGAAATCGAAGGCAGCGATCTGGTAAGCGGCGGTCGAATCGTGAGGCGCGGCGAAGTCCGTGAATGCCGCCGTTTTGGACGTTCCGATCTTCTCAGACGGTCCGCCGCCGATCGCGCGGTATACGTCATAGCCGGCTACGTCTTCGTCGGCCGGAGCTTCCCACGTCAAGCTTACGTTCCCGACAGCGTCGGATTCCCCCGTCAGACCTGTCGGCACGGCCGGCGGAACGGAATCCGGAAGCTGCACGGACAAATCGTCGATGTACCAGCCCTCATCCAGCCCGCCGTATGGCGCGACGGAGAGATTGAAGATGAGATCGATTCGCTGACCGGCGAACGGCCGCAAGTCAATGAATTGCGAACCCCAACCGCCGCTTTGCCCGGTGAACCTGGCTAATTCGTAAACGTTGTTCTCCGTTGCAGCGTACACGATGCCATAATCAATATCCGGTAGAAGTTTATACCAATTTTTGAACGATAGTATGGCGCCTTCCGGACTCTCCGTTAAATCGATCGACGGCGTCATGAAGAAGGAATTCGCTCCCACCTTATAAGGCGCATTCAGATTCGAGGCGGCAACTTTGCTTCCGGAATAAGCGCCTTTCGGCCCCAGCAGAGGCGTACCTATGCCCCACGTGTTAAGTTGGCCGCCCGTCATGTAGCCCGTCGTGTCTCCCTCGAAATCCTGCAGATAGCCCGGCTTGATGCCATTCGAGATCTCTACGGAATAGACGGGCGATTCGGCGCGGTTGTCTCCGTAGTCCGTTGCCGTTATATAATACTCCATTCCCGCGACGGGGTTCATGTCCTGGATGGGAAGCGCGGATTCGTACCGGCCGGATTTGAAATCGCCGGAAACCCTGTTCAGCGGAATTTCGGTGTACGCGTCGTTCTCCTTGCTTCTCACGTAAGCGATGACCTGCTCGACGCTGATATTATCGGAGACCTGGACGGTCAGCTTCGCTTCCCGGCCCTTATAGACGACCGGCACCGGCTGGTGCTCGATGACCGGCGCCTGTTCGTCCTCACCGTCGGTCAATACCTTCCCGGACACGGAGCCCGTTCCGGCATCGCCGAGAACCGAGCGGACGGCTTCATACGCGTTGATGATCCCTGCCCCGTACGCTTGATTGGGCGATTCGGGATAGTTGCTGTCCGTTCGAGGCGTAGCCGTATTCATTAAGATTTCCTCGACTTGGTCGACCGTCAAGGAATGATTGGCCTGCAGGAGCAAGGCCGCGACGCCTGCCGTAAGCGGCGATGCCATCGAGGTGCCGTCCGCGCTGATGTATTCGCCGCCCGGAAAAGAAGACGGGATGCCTACGCCGGGCGCAGACACATCGGGCTTCACCTCTCCGAAGGGAGACGGGCCGAGCAAGGAGAAGAACGCGATGTCGCCGTTACTGTCCGTAGCGCCAGTAGCGAACGATTCCGGATAATTCCCCGGGCTCGTCACGGAGCCGGGTCCGCCCGGATTGTTCATGGATAGATTGCCGGCCGCGAAGGCCGGAAAGATGCCGGCGGCGCGCCAAGCTTGCACAATCGGACGGAAGAACTCGTTCTTGCCCGCCATCTCGTTGCCCCACGAGTTATTGACGACGTCCGGAGCCAGCTCGGGATGCAGTTCGCCATTGCTGTCCGTCGGCGCAAGCAGCCATTGTCCGGCAGCAAGGAAGATGGCATCCGACGAGTTAGGGTTGAAGGTCCGGACGGCAATCCATTTCGCGCCCGGAGCCGCGCCGATTTGATTGCTGCCGTTCTCTTCCGAGCCCACCATGGTGCCCACCGTATGCGTTCCGTGGCCGTCGTTGTCCTCGGGAAGCGGCGAGCCGCTATGGGCATCGTACCAGCTAAGCTCAGGATGGACGATCATGCCGTCCTGGTAGGCGCGCCATTTGCGCTGCAACGCCGGATGGGTGTAATCCACGCCCGAGTCGATGCTGGCCACGACGATCCCGGTGCCGTTGATGCCCATCTCCCATGCTTTAGGCGCTTGCACGTAGTCGATGTTCCACGCGACGTTATCCGTGGCAGACGTTTCCGCTTCGGAGGAAGCCTCGACGGTTGCGGTACTACTAGAAGCCTCGGCGGTTGCGGCATGACCGGAAGCCGCTTCTTCGGAAGTCTTCATATCATCAAGCGTATATTCCCGATTGGGTACGATGCTTGCCACCTCGGGCCGGGCAGCGAGTTGTTCCATCACCTGCTTCGTGGAAGTGACGGCTATCGCGTTGACGATAAAGAAGCTTTTATAGTCTTTCACGCCTCCGCCGGAAGACTTGGCTTTGCTCAAGACCGATTCAATGGACCCCTGTGTCTTGAAGGCCGTTTCCCGTAGCGAGCCGATGACGGCATTGCGTACGGACAGCTTTGCGGCAGCGGGTGAGATTTTTTTCTTAAGCGCCTGTTGCTGGGCGAACATGGACACCTGAGTAGCGTCCGTCTGCTCCTTCATTTTGACGATGTACGTGACGAATTCGGCATCGCCGAAGTCTGCCGTCACTTGAGGATCGATTTTAGGAGTAGCTGATGAGGATAACATGAAACCTGCGCCTGCAGGTCCGGTTCCGTTATGTACAGGGTCGCTTGCGGCTGCCGATACTGGAAGCGCGAAGGAGAATACGAGAAGAGAAGCGGTACAGACAGATAGATGATGCTTCCAGGCTTTCCAATTCACTTACATTTCAGCTCCTTATCGAATGCATAATCGCGAATGATGCCTATCATGCTTGCGTGGCAGATAGGATAACGAATGGATTTCCTCCTCCCTGTCGAAAAAAAAATAATAACCAAAATTTTGCAATGTACTTAGCCATTATAGAGTTGAAGCCGATTGTCAGAGTAGAGACCTAATGAATAGGAAAATAGTGGTATTAGATGGAATAAACTAGGCACTCGGTCACAGAATAAAGATAAAACAGGCTGAAGAGGCGTTAATATCGTCAAAATCAGTCATTTTCCTACGTTAATTGACAGACCGATTTCGCCATTTTGTCGAAGAAATTATTTTCATTTTTTAAACTTTTCGCGACTTCTTTGTAAAACAGCCTCCCCGACCGTCCCTCTTCTGGTTCGCATTGCGAGGTAATTAAGCCCTAGACGAAAATTACTACGATCCGAACTATCGCCTCATGCACCCGGTACTGTCCATATTGCGCTTCGGGGACGATGTCCCTTTCGCTTCTATCCCTAATAAAAAAAAGAACGGCCCGCCGGTGAGACGGCGGCCGTTCATTTTTTGTAGCGACCCTTATTCGTCGGGCAGCATCTTCTTTCCGACATCGGTTGGTTCTGACCTCCGCCGCCCGGGCGAAAGGGATATCCAAACGGCGGGTCATCCTCGTGCATGCCCTTAAAAACGCGATGATATTAGGCAAAAAGCCGTTTGAACCGCGAAACTCTTGCTGCTCAAATCCAATTCATAAGCTGTCACTAGCCGGCAGTGTTGGTTAGTGGCAGCTTTAGTTTCTGACGGCTCGTCGTTCCTCGTCAGTCTAAGCACCGGCAGCTCCGCATCAGATCCGCGCGTGCGACAGTATTGCCGATCAATAAAAAGCCGTAAAACAAAAAAAGCCTTGACCGCGAAATCTCGCTGGTCAAAGCTTATCTAGGACTAGTTGGAGCGGAAGACGGGAATCGAACCCGCGACCCTCGCCTTGGCAAGGCGATGCTCTACCGCTGAGCCACTTACGCAATGAGAGAAAATCATGGGGCGACCGATGGGACTTGAACCCACGAATGCCGGATCCACAAACCGGTGCGTTAACCCCTTCGCCACGATCGCCATAGGTACAAGGTGAGCTTGCCACCCTGAAAACTGGATACGAACCATTGCGAACGTCTTGCTTAGCTGATTTCAAGATGTATTTGGGGTCCCCGCAAAGTACTCGGTCTCCGCTTCGTCAGCAGAACTTCACTTTGTGGGGCTTGTTTTGGATAAGCCCTCGACCGATTAGTATTCGTCAGCTCCACGCGTTGCCGCGCTTCCACCTCGAACCTATCAACCTCGTCGTCTTCAAGGGGTCTTACTAATTGGGAAATCTCATCTTGAGGGGGGCT
>NZ_JBHSHY010000042.1:0-40149 GCF_042653205.1 Paenibacillus sp. GCM10023250
CGAAGCTTCGAATGGAGCATTCCGCTGGCATGAATTCGCTTGTTAGCTCATTCAAATACTAGCTTGTTAAAACCTTTTGACAGGTCGCTCATTGTTCAGTTTTCAAGGAACAAATGGTTCTTGCTCGTTCGCCCATGTCTCAGCGGCGACTTGATTAATATATCACATCTGGCGACTTCGATGCAAGCTTTTTTTTGAATCTTTTTTTAAGCCCGCTTGGCAGCTTTATGCTGGTTTACCGTATCCCGGAGGCGATAATAAAGAATTTAGCATAGGGTCCACCAAAGCGTCAAGACCTTTCTTGCGAACAAAAGAACGCATGCATATCGCATGCGCTTCATCATTAATGGTAACGAAGCTCTAAGAGCTCCATGTCCCCCACCGTAGGCATATAGGCCACTTCTTTAATGTAACCGCGCATGACCAGCTTTTGCAGCAGCAGCGACAAATCCATATGAAGGTCCGCAAGCACCGGATGTCGCCGGAGCTCCATGACGCTCCACGGTTCTTCGCGGCTTTTCAGAATCGAAAGCAACAGCCCGCACGAAGACTTCATTTTACTCATGACGGAAAACTCGCACGCCAGCAATACCAGCTGAACCCTCTTCTCCAGCGACTCCGGCGATACGGTGAGTTCTTCGTACAGCTTGTAAATACCGGGATTGAACCGCCGCATTTGGCGCCAAACCGCCAGCTCGGGATGAACGCCTTCCTCGATGAAGGCGATATGCGCCCAGTGGTGAAGCGCGGCCAGCACGTTGCTGTATGCATCGAGAAGATTGTTGTCCTGCAAATCCTGCTTGGCTTGCAGGTACGTCCGGATAAACCCGGAGAACTCCACCAGCTCCTTCTGTTCGCGGAGCACGGTCGGAAACGCAAGCAGTTTGTCGCGCAGCTGCGCCAAATAATCGTCCCGGTCCAACAGGATTTCCCCCCGAGCAAGCCATTGTATGATGCTGCGGTTCTCGCCGCCGGCCGTCCATTGCTCCAACAGCTCCGGTGTGACCGTTCTGATCTGTACCCGTTCCTCGCCGGCTTGGATATGTTCGGTCCCCTTATCCGGATCCAAACGCTTCGTCACGACGAGCATAAGCAGGTCCAAACCGTCGATCAGCGGATTGTACGGAAACGGATTTTCGATGGCCGCGAGGCTGATCAAGCCCTCTTCGCGCTCATACACGGCTTTGAAATGCGATTTAATATGCTCCACGTCGATCCCCCGTATAGCTTCAAGCATTCGTTTAAGCTATAATAATTTGGCAGTTGTTTATTTTATTTGTTCGACAATGTCCGTGCATTTTCCTGCCTAAGGTCTTAGAAACAACTGGGAAGCTTCAGAAAGGACTGAATCGCCATGTTCGGGAAATCCAGTAAAATCAATGAATTTCGGCTTTGGGGACTACTCTTCACCCTGTTCGGAATGGGTCTAATGATATTGGGCACGGCCGGGATCGTCTTCTGGGGACAAGCCGGCAAAGTATTCGCCGCCGTCTTCATGGTCATCGGCATGATCGCCATGCTGGTCAGCGTCGCCGTGTATTTCTGGGCGGGCATGCTCTCTACCAGCGCCACGATCCTGATCTGCCCCGAGTGCAACCGGCATACGAAGATGCTCGGGAAGACCGACCGCTGCATGTACTGCAAAACGAAACTGACGCTGGACCCCAAACAGGCTACGGACCTCGAGGACGACGAATCCGCGGCGGAAGAAGTCGGGCAGCCGCAAACGTAATCGTAAGACGAAAAAGCCAGTCCGACGGATGCCGTTCGGACTGGCTTTTTGCTTCGTTCGCTTATGGAAGAGTCGTTAAGGATTGATGGATGACGCCCCAAATATCGTCGGATTGGAACTGCCGCTGCCAGGTGGCGGCTCCGGCCAGCTTGTACTTCTTCACTAACGCGATTCTCGCTTTCATCGATAAACCATCCTCGATCCAGATGCGCTGCTTCGCGCCGTCCTGTTCGAACTCCACGTATCGCTGCCCGGCTTGTTCGTCGAACGTCGGCTTCAAGCCGCGCTGCTTGATGATATTCTGCACAGCTTCCATGCCGAGCGTCTTGGAAGTGACGACGGTCTTGCCGCTCTGATCCTTCTTCTCCGTCCATTGTCTCGTGTAGAGCGGCATCCCGAGCACGACTTTGCCGGGCGGTACTTGGTCCTCGGTCAAAATCTTCTTCACCGCCTGCTCCGTCCACGGTAGCGAAGCCACCGAGCCCGCTACCGGGCTCGAAGCCCAGTGTTCGTCGTAAGCCATGATCATCATGTAATCGACGACTTTGCCGAGCGCCTCGCGGTCGAAATACAAGGACCACATCTCGCTATTCGACTTCGGCGTCACGTCGATCGATACCACGACACCCATCTCGTGCATATATGGCGTCAGCTCGCGCACAAATTGCACGAGATTAGCTTTGTCAGCCGTATAGATGTTTTCGAAATCAAGGTTGATGCCCTGAAGCTTGTACATCTGCGCGAATGCCGCTAGCTGCTGGATCATTTTCAAGCGGGTCGCCGCGCTCGCGAGCGCCTTGGTCGTGCGGTCCGGCTCGAAGCCGTTGCTGAATACGGCCCATACCTGCATGTTCTGCTGATGCGCCCGGCTGACATAAGCCATGTCGGCCTTGCCCTTGATGCTGCCGCTGCCGTCCAAGAGCTCGAACCAGGTCGGCGCCACGACATTGACGCCGTCTAACGTATTCATCACCGCCGGATCCGGCGCCTTGGCGTAGACGGCTTCCCACGTCAGATTGATTTTGGAGCCGACCGCCTTCCAGGCCGGAAAGACAGGCTCGTCCTTCAATGGCTTGAGCTGCTCCCGCTTGGTCAGCGCGATCGCGGATTTGTCCGCGTACCCGACGGTGCCGTCCCGGCTCTGCACGAGGTACCAGTGCTTCTCCTCGCCCCAAATCCGGACTTCGGCCCCGGCAGCGACGCGCTCGTAAATCGGTTCCTTGATCGACGGTCCGCGGCGAATCGTCAGTTCTCCCTTCGGCTTCGCGCCGAGCTGAATCGTATCGCCCGCGGTCAGCACGGTCACGAGGTTTTGCGCCGCGTCATGCTCGATCTGAAGGCCGAACAGCTCTTGGAGCGGCTCGACCGGGATATAGGCAACCTTGTCCACGACCTGGGCGGCGACGCGGAGCTGATACGGCTGCTTGTTCAGCTTGGCCGTCAGCGTATTCGTCTGCATACGCAGCACCTTGTTCGCCGTCGTAAGCACGATGGAACCCGTTTTGCTTTCGTAGTAGACCTCTTCCTTCAATCCGAGCTGGTTCTGCACGAACGCGATCGGAATACGGATCCGGTCCCCGTCGATAAGGGCGCCGTTCTGCACGGGCTTGCCGTCGTACAGCAGCGGATGCTCCGCCCCGTAGTCCGGCTTGACGACCGTATCGTTCGGCGCGAGCCGCTGCCACCCGACCCAAATAACGATGATCATCGCGGCCAATCCGCTGGCGACGACGAGCCATTTCATGCCTCCCCCGCCGCCGCGGCGTCTCGGCCGATAGCGTACCGTTTCCACGTTCACGATGTAAAACGACTCCTCTCTCTAAGACAAGCTATGCGCACGGACAAACAAACATTCAAACTAAAAAACGCGCAGCCGGTGAGCTTACCTCCACCCTTGCGCGTTCGTATCGGTCCTGGAATCGGTCATCCGGCCCGGTCTCGGTCAATTGGTTCTATGCCTGGCGGCGCAGCTCGCGCACTGCCCGTAAATTTCCATGCGGTGGCCTTCCACCTTGAACCCCGTCTCCTTGGAGGCCGCATCTTCCACTTCCGTCAGCGGCGGGTAGTCGAAGTCGACGATTGTCCCGCACGTGCGGCAGATCGCATGGTAATGCTCGGACATGTCGGCATCGAACCGGCTGGAATCGTCGCCGTAGGTCAGTTCCTTGATCAATCCCGCTTCGACGAACAGCCGAAGGTTGTTGTATATGGTCGCCACGCTCATGCTCGGGAACGATGGCGAAAGCGATTTGTAAATTTCGTCCGCCGTCGGATGAGTCATGGAGCGCATGAGAAAACTTAGGATAGCGTGACGCTGCGGGGTCATACGGACGCCGGTGCTTTTCAGTTGTTCCAAGGCCTGTTCCACGGACGTTCCCATGCCCAACACGTCCTTTCCGCGTAGTTTAGAACCATTGTACGTGGATCGTTTTCAATTTGTCAATGAAAGAGGCAATCATTCTATGGCATGTAACGATTTACCGCGATGCTGCTGTTGGCGTCGATGTTGATGCGGTACGCGCCGTCGCCGATGCTGCCCCGGATCGTTTTTTTGTTGATCGTCAGCGGCAAGTCGCTGCTGATCTCGCCGAACGTGACGGAACCGTTCACTGAATAATTGCCCGCCATCGGAACCATGACTTCAATCTCGCCGATAGAGCTGTCGATGTCCCAGTCGCCGCCGACGGTGCTGCTCGCGACGCGGATATCCCCGTTCAGCGTGTCGGCCCGGACGGCCCCGAACGCCTCCTGAATGCCGATCTGCCCGTTCTTTGTATCCGTGTCCGCATCGCCCGAAACGCGCTTCAAATCGATGCTGCCGCTCAGCGTCGAACCGTCGAATCCGCCGCCGATGTCGGAAGCTTCGATATCGCCGTTGTACGTGCTCAGCTTCACGTCGCCCTCCATCGTCCGCGCGGTGATGCTGCCGTTCTTCGTCTCGGCGTCGACCGGACCGCGAATCCGGAGGACGCTGATCTCGCCCGTCGTCACCTTGACGGTCAGCCCGCCGGTCAAAACGAGGTCCGCCGCATCAACGGAGCCGTTCACGGTGCTGATGGAAAGCGCGGTTGTTGCCGGATCCGTATTAATAGACGAATCGTTGCCCGCCGAAGTTGCGGATCCGTTCGCATTGCCTGCCGCTTCGTCCCCGGATGCGGCATTTCCCGCGCCGGCATTCCCCGCCGCGCCGGTAGTGGAAACGGCGTTCCCCGCGGTCTCGTCGCCTGCTGTCCCGTCCGCTCCCGGCTGCATGCCCGAGCCCGGCGGCTGCGCAGCCGTGCCGAACGCGGAACTCTCCGGAATCGTAACTATCATATTCATACGCGGCTTGCGTTCCCCGTTAGCACCGTAAGGCTGGCCCTGCGCTTTGATTTCCGCTTTCTGGCCGCCGTTCACGTCGACGGTCGACTTCTCGGCCGTCTTGTCCGCCTCCGCCTTGTCCGCCGAATCTACCCAGACCACCGTCTCAATGATGATCTCGTTCACGCTGCCCTTCTTGACCGTCACGTTGCCGTTCAGGTTATCGATCGCGATGCTCGTCGTCTCCGGCAGCAGCGGCAGATGAATCGCGTCTTTGGCGTAATGGAACCCTTTCTCCTCGCCGAGGTCGTTCGTCCCGGTCAGATTGACCTTGAATTCGTCCAGCCACTTGAACGGCATGGCAGCGTACTGCGTCACGGCGAACGCCGTCACCGCAACAACGGCCGCGATGAACACGCCGCCCACGTCGAAGGACGGGCGCCGGGCGGCCCGGCGGTACGCAAGGCTGGAAACGACGACCTCGATGCCCAGCAGGACGAAGGCCGCAGGCCACCATTGCCCCAGCAGTCCGATGTCGTTGCGGCCTTTCAGCTGGTCCCATAGCAGCAAGCCGCCGACCCCGACAAGTACCGCTGCCGCCGTAAACCGGCCGATCTTGAACATCGCCTTCTTCCTTCTTAACGCGATCGCGAGCGCAAGTGCCATCAGCAGCGGTCCCGGCGCGTACGTTCCGAATGATTCGATGAACGCGGAGAAGTCCACGGACGTCTGCACGAGCACCCACAGCACGCAGGCCAGCGCGATCGCGGCCAAGCCCTGCGCGGCCGCCGCCAGCCCTCCCGGCCGCTCGCTCTCCGCCGGCAAGCCTTCTCTGCGAATACGCGCGGCCAGCTGCAGCGACCCGAACACGCTGTAAAACCAAAACGCCGGCAGCCCTAGGCCGAGCAGCAAAATGAATAGCGCAAACTTGCCGCCGCTTTCGTCCGCCAGCCGGATCATCGCCGCGATGTCCGTCAACGTCCCGAGCAGCAGCAGCAGCCCCGGTCCCGGCTTGCCGAGCACCAGGTGCCCGCCGCCGGGAACGAGAAACGCGATCAAGGGCGCGACAGATGTCTTGAATCTCGATGGCTCGCGCATAGGCACCCTCCTGCCGAAAATGAGTCGATACCATATTGTAACATATTCCGGATACGACAAAGAGGCCTGCCCGCCGGTGACGGCAAGCAGGCCTCTTATGGAAAGCGGCAAGGTGAACCATCGCCTAGCGCTTATTGGTTAAGACGCGCGAGCAGCAGCTTGTTGACCAGCGCCGGGTTCGCTTTGCCCTTCGTTTCTTTCATGACTTGGCCGACGAGGAAGCCGATCGCCTTCTCCTTGCCCGCCTTGAAATCTTCGACGGACTGCGGGTTCGCGCCGACGATCCGGTCGACGACTTCAGCGATCGCGCCTTCGTCGCTGATCTGGACGAGTCCCTGCTCCTCGACGATCTGCTGCGGAAGCTTGCCCGTCTCGAGCATCGACTTGAACACGGTCTTCGCGATCTTGCTGCTAATGGTGCCTTTCTCCATCAAGCCGATCATCTCGCCGAGGCCTTGGCCGGTCAGCTTGATATCGTCAAGCTCCAGGCCGCCCGCGTTCAGGTAGCCGAGCAGGTCGCCCATGATCCAGTTGGACACCGCTTTGGCATCCTGCGTGTACTTCAGGCTCTCCTCGAAGAAATCCGCGAGCTTCTTGGTCGACGTGATGACGTCCGCATCGTAGGACGGCAGGCCGTACTCGGACGTATACCGCGCCTTGCGGGCGTCCGGCAGCTCCGGAATGGACGCACGGACGCGCGCCTTCCACTCGTCGTCGATGTGGGTCTGAACGAGGTCCGGATCCGGGAAATACCGGTAGTCGTGCGCTTCTTCCTTGCTGCGCATCGTGAACGTCTTTCCCTGGGTCTCGTCCCAGCGGCGCGTCTCCTGCACGACTTTGCCGCCGCTGTCGAGCACGTCCGCCTGGCGCATCTCTTCGTACTCGAGGCCGCGCTGCACGCCGCGGAAGGAGTTCATGTTCTTCAGCTCCGCGCGGGTGCCGAATTCCTGCTGCCCGAACGGCCGGATGCTGATGTTGGCGTCGCAGCGGAGCGAGCCTTCTTCCATCTTCACGTCCGACACTTCGCAGTACTGCATGATCGCCTTGAGCTTCTCGAGGTAGGCCTTCGCCTCTTCCGGCGAGCGGAGATCCGGCTCGGATACGATCTCCACGAGCGGCGTCCCGACGCGGTTGAAATCGACGAGCGACCCGAAGCCGCCGTCGATGTGCGTCAGCTTGCCCGCGTCTTCCTCCAGGTGAAGGCGCGTAATTCCGATGCGCTTCGTCTGGCCGTTCACTTCGATATCGATCCAGCCGTGCTCGCCGACCGGTTTGTCGTACTGGGAAATCTGGTACGCTTTCGGCGAATCGGGGTAGAAGTAGTTCTTGCGGTCGAACTTGCTGACGTCCGCGATCCGGCAGTTGAGCGCCATCGCCGCTTTCATGGCGAACTCCAGGGCCTGGCGGTTCAAGACCGGCAGCACGCCGGGGTGTCCGAGGCAGACCGGACAGGTATGGGAATTCGGCGGCGCGCCGAAGGAAGTCGAGCAGCCGCAGAAGATTTTGCTCTTCGTGTGCAGCTCGACGTGTACCTCCAGGCCGATTACCGTTTCGTATTTATTCGGTTCAAACATGGTTTCGCCCTCCTGCTTCCTGACCGTCCGCTACAGCCGCGGACGCTGGTTGTGGTGCTCCGTGTGCTGCTCGTACGCATGCGCGGCGCGCAGCACCGTGCGCTCGTCGAACGCCTTGCCGATGATTTGCAGGCCGACCGGCAGACCGTCCGCGAAGCCGCACGGCACGCTGATGGCCGGCACGCCCGCCAGGCTGACCGGGATCGTGCAAATATCGTTCAAATACATCGTCAGCGGATCGCCGATCTGCTCGCCGATCGGGAACGCCGTCGTCGGCGCGGTCGGCCCGACGATCAGGTCGAACTTCTCGAACACGTTGTCGAAATCCCGCTTGATCAGCGTGCGCACCTTCTGTGCCTTCAAGTAGTACGCGTCGTAGTAGCCGGAGCTGAGCGCGTACGTGCCGAGCATGATGCGGCGCTTGACTTCCTGGCCGAACCCTTGGCTGCGCGACTTGCGGTACAGGTCGAGCAGGTTGTCCGGGTTGTCCGCGCGCACGCCGTAGCGGACGCCGTCAAAACGGGCCAGGTTGGAGGACGCTTCGGAGGACGCGAGCAGGTAGTACGTCGCGACCGCGTATTCCGTATGCGGCAGGGACACTTCTTCCCACGTCGCGCCGAGGCGTTCGAACTGCTTGAGCGCTTCGAGCACCGCTTCCTTCACTTTCGGGTCGATGCCTTGGCCCAAATATTCCTTCGGCACGCCGATACGCAGCCCTTTCACGTCGCCGCTCAGCGCGCTGACGTAGTCGGGGATGTCTACGTTCGCCGACGTGGAATCGTTCGGGTCGTAGCCCGCGATCGCCTGCAGCACGTAGGCCGAATCCTCGACGTTCTTGGTCAGCGGCCCGATCTGGTCGAGCGAGGACGCGAACGCCACGAGGCCGAAGCGCGACACGAGCCCGTACGTCGGCTTCAGGCCGACGATGCCGCAGTAGGCGGCAGGCTGGCGAATGGAACCGCCGGTGTCGGAGCCGAGCGAGAAGTAGACTTGTCCCGCCGCGACCGAAGCCGCGGAGCCGCCGCTCGAGCCGCCGGGTACGTAGTCCGTGTTCCACGGGTTGCGGGTTGGATGGAAGCCGGAATTCTCGTTGGAACCGCCCATCGCGAACTCGTCCATGTTAAGTTTGCCGATCGTCACGGCTTGCGCGGACTTCAGCTTCTTCGTGACCGTCGCGTCGTAGATCGGATCGTAGTTGCGCAGAAACTGGCTCGCGCACGTCGTCCGCAGTCCTTCGGTGACGATATTGTCCTTGATCCCGGCGGGCAGGCCGAACAGGAGGCCTTGTTCGCCGCCGCTACCGTCCGCCAAGGCACGGTCGAGCTCCGCCGCCGCGGCCCGCGCGCCTTCCTCGTTCAAAGTCAAGAACGCCTGGATGGATCCGTCCGTTTCGGCGATGCGCGCGTAGGACGCGCTTACCAGCTCGGAGACGGACAGCTCCTTGTTTCTCAATCGGTTATGTACTTCCTGCAGGCGTAAATCGAAAAGTGCCAACAGCCGTTCCTCCCTTCGGATCTATGCAAACGAAAATTTATTCCAGCACGGCCGGCACTTTGAACTGGCCGTCTTCGTCATCCGGCGCATTGCGCAGCGCGGTCTCGTTGGTCACGGATGCCCGGACCTCGTCCTCGCGCATGACGTTGCGTACCGGCAGCACATGGGTTGTCGGTTCCACGTCGTCGGTTTGCAGCTCGTTCAGCTTCTCCGCGTATTTCAAGATCGCGTTCAGCTGGCCCGCGAACTGCTCTTTCTCCTGCTCGGACAGCTCCAGCCGGGCCAAATTGGCCACGTGCTCGACATCTTTGATCGTGATGCTCATTGTCTCTCGTCCCGTCCCTTCCATCCAAAATGCACACATTTTACCTATTATACCGCATGGCCGGAAACAAACTCAACGCATTTGCGCAAGGCCGGGCATCGTTCGCGCCGCGATTGGAAGCTCCCCGGAGATGCGGGCGTGCCGCGGCGCTCCGGGAGGAACTTGCCGGGGACCTGCGGCGGGACCGCGCCGGGCATAAGGCGAAAGCGAAGACCCGGGATGTCTGGCGTTTTTTCCAATATGAAGAAAAATTTCACGCCGGGCTAAGGGAGGGCTCACGCGAAATTAAGCTCTTATTAAGGTTGGCTGCCCATACTGGGCCATGCAAGTCAGATTTCACCAAAGCAATGGAGGTAACGAACCATGAAAATGAACAAAACGATGAGGGCTCTGACCCTCGCAGGCGCGCTCGCGATCATGATTCCGCTCAGCGCCTATGCGGCGACGAACAGCTCCCCGACGGCGGCGGCGAACTCCGCGTCTTCCGGCAGCACGGTCACCATTCATGAAGGCAAAGCGCTCGCGCCGAAGGACGAACAGACCGGCTTCCGTGGCTTCTTCAACCAAGAGGTACTCGATCTGCTGAAGCTGGACGCCAAGACGCTGAATGAGAAACTGGCCGCGGGCAATACGCTCGCGCAAATCGCCGAGGAGCAGGGCGTGTCCCGGGACGCGCTGAAGCAAGCGATGACGGCGGCGTTCGAGAAGCGCCAAGCGGAAAAGAAGCAGGCGTTCAACGACAATCTCGACAAGACGCTCGACGGTCAGCTTCCGCTCGGCGGCGCCGGCGGCAAAGGCGGGTTCAAAGGCCGCTTCGGCAAGCTCGACCTCGAAGCGTCGGCCAAGCTGCTCGGCGTGACGGCGGATGCGCTCCAGCAGGAGCTGGCGGACGGCAAATCGCTCGCGGACGTGGCGAAGGAGAAGGGCGCGGACGTTCAAAAGCTGATCGACGCGCAGAAACAATCGATCGCCGACGGGCTGAACGCCGCCGTGAAGGCGGGCAGGCTGACGCAGGAGCAGGCGGATAAAATCAGCGCGCAAGCCGGCGATATCGCGGAGAAAATCGTGAACGGCACGATGCCGCGGGTCAAACGCGAAGGCTGGAGCACGCCGCTTAAGAAGCGCGCCGAAAACGGCAGCGCGGCGGGCGCCGGTGCGGATTCGGCGGCCGAAAGCGCGTAACCCGCGCGCTTCGCGTGGCCGGCGCTTGGCATGGCCAGTGCCTCGCAAGGCCGATGCTTCGCGTGGCCTGTGCTTGGCATGGCCCGCGCGGAATGCGGCCGGTCTCTCTTGCGGCCGGCAAGAACCGGCTTCACGAACGTAACAAAGAGCCTCGCACCCATTACGGGCGCGAGGCTCTTCTTCTATCAATCTCGCAGCGGCAACCAGCTTGCAAGCATCAAATCCACGCCTTCAACCGAACCTGCCGCAAGAAATCCTCGCGGGATTGCGACTCGCCGCCGCCCTCATTTTCGGTCTCTTCCTGCTCTCCGTTCATGATCCGGTGGAACAGTTCGGCATTATGCGTCGCCAGCGCGAAATCAATCAGCGCCTCGCGCTCCAGCTTGTCGACTTCCTGCCTGATCAACACTTCCTCGAGCTCGATGTCCGCGGCCGGCACGTAGAAGTTCCGGTTCGCCTTCGGCATGCGGATCACGTAGTCGAATGCGTTGTCCGCGTTCCGGTCGTACGCGATAATATAGCCATACTCCCCGATCGGGAGACCTTGTTCGAATGCATCCGACAGCACGACAATGCGTTGTCCCAGTTTATACAACTCTATCAACTCCCCGATACCATTTGCCGATTCTCTATCCCTCTATCCTACTAAAAAAAAGAAAGGAAGTCCAATAGAGAAAACGGCTTACGCCGCATCGGGCGCGGGGTGCCTGCGGAGCACGAACGCCGCCGCTTGAAAGCGGCCGCGATGACGGCAGTGCGGCTGCAACCGCGGCCCAGGCGCAGGCTGGACCGGGCGATGTTCGGCGGCTACAGCCTACTCGGGTCCGCGTGCGTTCCGAGCGGACGCAGGCGACGATGGCTGATCGTTTTGAGCGTGAGCTCGACGACGGCGAGTTGAAGCAAGATGTACACCAGCTGCGCGTGCAAAAATGGATTCATGACGAATGCCCCTTATAACATGTACCGCGGCCTCCTCAGTCGGCGCCCGAACCATTGGGGCCGCCGGACCCGCCGCCGCGCTCCCCTCCTTGGCCGCCGGCCCGCCCGAACGGCCAAGCCCGGCGGACGATGAACCAATACAGAATCAGCGGCAGCGGGAAGCTGATCAGTCCCCATAGTCCCCAAAACCAAGGAATGCGGCTGTGCTCCCTGGCGTCCGCGAACAGCCAATTGGACTGGCCGAGCAGCACGATCGCGGCGGCGGCGAGCAGCGCGATTTCCCATCCGTTCATATGCGCCCACGCTCCTCTCTGCCCCGCCGGAAGACGCGGGCGAGCACGCCGATGCCGACCAGTAGCGCGATGCCCTGCAGCGCGGCGAACGCGGCGGGACTGCGCTGCCACAGCAGCGTCAGCATCCCGAGCACCAGAACGCTGGTGCCGAGGAATACCCAGCGCTCCGTCCGTCTGCGGCCGCGCACCGCTTCCTTATGGTCCTGCACGAGCCGCTCGAACGCGTCTTCGCCGGGAGTCGGCGGTTCGATGCCCGAATCCCATTGCTCCATCTGCTCGCCGAGCAGTTCTTTGAACGCCAGCTCCATTTCCGCTTCCCCGTCACGCTTCTTCATCGTCCTTCAGCTCCTTTCGCAATCGTCCCAGCCCGTTGTGCAGGCGGGACTTGACCGTGCCGACGGGAATGTCCATCCAGGCGGCGATTTCTTCGTACGCATAGCCGTACACGTATTTCAGCAATATGGGCACGCGCATCTCGTACGACAACCCGCCGAGGGCGTCGAGCGCCTGCGGCCATTCCTGCTGCCGCGCGGAGGCCTGGAACCGAAGGCCCTGCAGCGCCTGCTCCTCCGACTGCCATTTCTGCGACCGCTTCTCTTTGCGCATCTCGTCGAGATACCGGCGGGTCGCGATGGACACGAGCCAGGTGGAAAATTTGCTCCGGCGCTGGAACGTCCCGATCCGCTCGATCGCCCGCAGCATCGTGTCCTGCACGAGGTCTTCGGCCATCGCCTTGTTCATCGTGACCTTGAGCATATATTTGTAGAGCATGCCGTAATGGGCGCGAAGCAGGCTCGCGAGCGCTGCGTCGTCGCCGCGTACGGCACGGGCGATCCATTGTTCTTCTTCCGGCTGCGATTCTGCGCTCGACATCTGCGGCTCCTTCTGCTTCCCGCGAAGCGGTGTTGTTGTTCGGTATCGGCTATAGGACGCCCGAGTATGCGCGTTTGTTCATTCCGGCGCAAAAAAAATCGCGGCCCGCTCCCCGGGATACGGGAAACGAGCCGCATGGCTCCTAACGATCGCGATTACGGCCTGCTATACGCAAGCTAAATGGTCATGGCGCCGAAGCCGCCGTCCACGCGGACGAGGGCGCCGGTCACGAAGCCGGACGCCGCCTCCGACGCGAGCCAGACAACCGCGCCTTGGAGTTCCTTCGGGTCGCCGAAGCGCTTCATCGGCGTATGGCCCATGATGCTGTCGATCCGCTCCGGCGACAAGATCGCGCGGTTTTGCACGGCCGGGAAGAAGCCCGGCACGATGGCGTTCACGCGGATGCCATGAGGCGCGAACTCCCTGGCCAAGTACTGCGTCATGCCGTTGACGGCATGCTTCGAGGCCGAATAGGTGAAGACGCGCGACAGCGGCGGTCCGGACGAGACGGAGCTGACCGTGATGATGCTGCCGCCGCGACCGTCCTCGATCATCGCTTGGCCGAACACCTGGCAGGCGAGCATGACGCTCTTCGCGTTGACGTCCATGATCCGGTCGAACTCGTCCTCCGCGATGTCGAAGAACGGCGTCGCGCTGTTCGTGCCCGCCGTATGGAGCAGGATGTCGCCGCGGCCGCTCGGCGACCACGCCTTGATCTCGTCCGCTACCCGCTGCAGGTCCGCCTTGGCTACGGCGTCTGCGCGGAAGACCGCGGCGCGGCCCGTGGCCAGCAGCGGCGCGAGCTTCTCCTCGGCCTTCTCCGGGTCGCGGACGACGAGCGCCGCGTGGGCGCCGTGGCCGATCAGCGCGTCCGCCATGACGCTGCCGAGCGTGCTGCCCGCGCCGATGACGACCGCCGTGCGGCCGGTCAAATCGAATAACTCGGTCGTAATGCCCATGGTCGGAATGTCTCCTTCGCTTGGCGGCGCATCAGACGGAGCCGCCGCCCTCCGCGGCCGACTGCCGAAGCATGCGTTTCCGGTACGCTTCCGGGCTTTCGCCGACGGTCGTCTTGAACAGCCGGCTGAAATGCGGCAGCTGGTGAAAGCCGACGGCGCGGCACACCTCGGACACGGTTTGGCGGGGCTCCAGCCGAAACATCATTTTCGCCTGATTAATTCGCCGGTTGTATAAATATTTGAACACGGTCGTGCCGGTTACGTCTTTGAACAGGTTGGACAAGTACGGCTTCGTCAAATGGAGCGCGCCGGCGATGTCGTCCAGCGTGATCTCCTCGACGTAGTGGTCTTCCAGGTACGTAATGACGCTCTGCACGTGCTGTTCCTTCAACGACCGGTGCTCCCGCTCGTATACGGGCGCGACGCACCAGTCCCGGATAAGATGCAGCAGCTCGATGACGCGGATGACGAACCGTTCGTACGCGGTGCGCACACCCGCTTCATTCGTCCGCGTGTACAGCCGGTTCATCTCCGCGAGCAGCGCCTCCAGCTCCGCCTGATCCGCTTCGTTCAGCGAGATGCGGATGTTGCGCAGGTTCTCGAACGGCTTGAGCAGCATCGCCGCCGCGTCGGGCTGCAAAATTTTGTGCACGTATGCCGGGTCCATATGGATGATCGTCCGGACGTACGGCTTCTCCGGCGACGGGTTCGGACAGTGCAGCGTCATGCCGTGCATGAGGATCAGATCCCCGGGCTGCAGCGTCAGCAGCTTGTCGCCGATGAGGTAATTGCACTCGCCCTCCTGAAAATAATACATCTCATAGAAGGCGTGCGAATGGAACTGCGCGCCGTTCATCGGCGCGTCGTTGCGGTACATCAGTTCGATGGGCTGCTGCCATTGCAGCGTGAGCGGCATGTCCGACCCCTCCATATGGATCCCCGTACCTTCCGGGTGAGCTGTTTCGCCCATTGTACCATGCCGCCCCCTTTCGAGCCCATATCGGCTTACAGCCGGACCGCTTGCCGCTGCGCCTGCAGACACAGCTCCGCCGCCTTGAAGGCATGCGCCTGCGTCATCGCGTTTTCCGTCCGATGCAGGCAATCCAGGATCAGCTCCCCGAAGAACGGGAAGCCGACTTGGCCGCCGACGGACAGATGATGCTCGCCCTCGTGGTTGACCAGATAAACCTGGTCGCCGTTCTTGTCACGGCCGATGTCGATGTACTTGCGCAGCTCGATGAACCCGTCCGTGCCGAGAATGATCGTCCGGCCGTCGCCCCAGGTGCCGAGCCCGTCCGGCGTCAGCCAATCCACGCGAAAATAGTTCGTCGCGCCGTTGTCCCCGATCAGCGTCGCGTCGCCGAAATCCTCCAGCTCCGGCACGTCGGGGTTGTTGTAATTCGCCACCTTGCTGCTCGCGACCGTCGCGTCCTTGCAGCCCGCGAAGAACAGGAACTGCTCGATCTGATGGCTGCCGATATCCGCCAGGATGCCCCCGTACTGCGCCTTGCGGAAAAACCAGTCCGGGCGCGACGGCTTGTTCAGCCGGTGCGGGCCCGTGCCGATGACCTGCACGACGCGGCCGATCGCGCCTTCCTCAATGAGGCGCCCGGCATAGATCGCGCTCTCCACGTGCAGACGCTCGCTGTAGTACACCATGTACTTGCGCCCCGTCTCCGCGGCGGCCGCTCGGGCGGCGTCCAGCTGCTCGAGCGCCGTGAACGGCGTCTTGTCCGTGAAATAGTCCTTACCGTGCCGCATGACCCGGACGCCGAGCGGACCGCGCTCGGACGGAATCGCCGCCGCCGCCACGAGCCTGACCTCGGCGTCTTCCAGGATGACGTCCGGCGAGGCCGCTGCTTGCGCCTGCGGATACGTCTTGACGAACTGCGCGACCTTCGCCGGATCCGGGTCGTACACCCACTTGAGCGTAGCCCCCGCTTCCAGCAGCCCGTTCGTCATACCATAGATATGGCCGTGGTCCAGCGCCATCGCCGCGAAGACGAATTCGTCCGGTCCCGCGACGGGCGATGGCTTGACGAGGGACACCGGCGCGTAGTTCATGCCGTCGCCGCGGTTGACCGCCGCCATCAGTTTCTCGCCTCCGCCGGCTGCGGCCGCTTGAACTTGGACGACGCGATCCGCTTGTTCAGCTCCGCCTCGTGCACCGCTTCGTCGAGCGGCAGGTCCACCCAGTCGTCCAGCCACGTAGACAGATGAATCGCGTTCGACAGCGTCAGGCCGAGGATGCCTTCCTCGCCGGGCGCGACGAGCGGCGTTCCGTGCAGCACGGCATCCGTGAAATTCTGGAGAATGCCCGCATGCTCGGGACTCGGGCCGGATTTCGGCAGCTCGATCTTCCATACTTCCGGCGACGCGAACGGCGCCGTGTTGCGCGCGTTGAAGTCCACTTCGTCTTCGCGGAGGCGGTACATCGTCATGCGGTCGTCTTCGATGACGATCTTGCCGCGGCTGCCCGTCACCTCGAGCCGGTTCGTGCCCGGGGCGTCGGATGTCGAGGTGATGAACACCGCCGTCGCGCCGTTCGCGTATTCCGCGTACGCCGTCACGTCGTTCTCGACCTCGATGTCGCGGTGCTTGCCGAATTGGCAGAACGCCCGGATGCGCGTCGGCATCATGCCCGTCGTCCACTGCCACAGGTCCAGGTTATGCGGGCATTGGTTGATCAGCACGCCGCCGCCTTCGCCGGCCCACGTCGCGCGCCACGTGCCGGAATCGTAGTACGCCTGCGAGCGGTACCAATTCGTGATGATCCAGTTGATGCGCCGAATATCGCCGATCTCGCCGGTCGCGATCAGGTCGCGCAGCTTCTGGTAGAGCGGATTCATGCGCTGGTTATAGACGATACCAAACGTCTTGCCGCTCTTCGCCGCGGCCTCGTTCATCTCCCGCACCTGTTTCACGTACACGCCGGCCGGCTTCTCGACCAGGACGTTCACCCCTTGGGCGAAGGCCGCGATTGCTTCGGCCGGATGATCATAGTGGGGCGTGGCGATCACGACCGCGTCCACGAGGCCGGAGCCGATCATGTCGGTCGCGTTCTCGAACACCGCGACGCCCGTGCCGTACTGCTCTTTCGCCCATTCGCGCTTGCTCTCGAAAGCGTCGCAGACCGCGGTCAGCACCGCGCCTTTAATTTTGCCCGACGTCAGGATCGCCGCATGCCCCGACCCCATGTTACCGATGCCGACGATGCCGTATCTAACTTGTTTCACAAGATTTCCTCCATCCATCGATTCATTTGGTTGGCGTACGTGCGCAGCATCGTCCGCGTGTCGAACGTGCCGCTGAAATCTTCCACTCCGAACCAGCCGTCGTAGCCGACGGCCTTCAAGTCCCGAAGCACCTGCTTCCACGGGACGACGCCGTTCGCGATCGGCGCCCAGCCGCTGGTCCATTCGGCTGGCTCCAGATGATCGGCCGCATTGCTGCTTGCCGCGACCGGCCGCCAAGCCGCGTTCTTCACGTGCACGTGCGCCAGGTACGGGCCGAGCAGCTCGAGCCCCATCCGGTAATTCTCGTAGCCTTCGTGCACCATATTGCCGGGGTCGTACAGCACGCCGATCGCATCTGGGTTAAACGGAGACACGAGCCGGTGGGCTAGCGAAGCGCTCGGGGCGATCGTGACGTGATGCGTCTCGACGAGCGCCTTCACGCCGTAATCGAGCGCAAGCCGCTCGACCTCGCGCAGGTAGACGATCGCTTGCTCGTACAGCTCGCCGTACGGCTTCGTCCGGTTGTAGCCGGGCACGCCGACGCGGATCAACGAGGCATCCAGACTGCGGGCGAGCCGCATGATCCGCTCCGTGCCCTCGACGTCGCCGCAGCTCAAGTACGGCGTGACCGCGATTGCCTTGCGTCCGGTGCGGGCCGCGGCCTGCCGGAAGCGGTCGATTTCGGCTTCGCCGGCGTCCGGCGAGATCGTGCACATGTTATTGCCCCAGAAGGAGGGCGCCTCGTTCAGCAGCTCCGCCGGCGTCTCCTTGCAGCGCCATTCCAGGCCGTCGATGCCGGCGGACGCCGCCGCCTCGCACAGCTCCTCGGGCGACAGATCCGGCGCCGCGACGGTGAATACGGATAATTTCAACATAATGGCGAATTCAGCTCCTCGTCTTGGATATAGCTTCCCAGATGCCGTTCAAATACGTCGCGCCGAGCGCCCGGTCGAACAGGCCGTAGCCAGGACGGCCTTCCTCGCCCCAAATCATCCGCCCATGGTCCGGACGGAGCGGCCCTTCGAAGCCGGTCTCGTAAAGCGCCTCGAGCACGCGTGTCATGTCGATGGAACCGGCCGACGACTGATGCGCCGATTCTTGGAATGAACGCGGCCCCGTGCGCAAAATATTGCGCGTATGCGCGAAATGCAGCTTGCCCTGCGAACCGAAGTGCCGGATGATCGCGAGCAGGTCGTTGTCCGGATTCGCGCCGAGCGAGCCGGAGCAGAACGTGATGCCGTTCGCGGGGCTGTCGACACGCTCCGTCAGGCGGCGAAGCTGCGCTATATTGCTGACGATGCGCGGCAGGCCGAAGATCGGCCACGGCGGATCGTCGGGATGGATCGCCATGACGACGCCGGCTTCCTCCGCGACCGGAATGATCCGTTCCAGGAAGTAGGCGAGGTTATCGAACAGCGCGTCTTCCGTGACGTCGGCGTAGGCCGCGATCAGCTGGCCCATCTCGTCCTTCGTGTAGCTCGCGTCCCAGCCCGGCAGCGACAAGTCGCCGTTCACCGGGTCCATGCGGGAGACCGTTTCGTCCTCGAAGGTCAGGGCCGTCGAGCCGTCCGGCAGCTCATGGGCTAGATTCGACCGGGTCCAGTCGAATACCGGCATGAAATTGTAGCAGATCACCGGAACGCCCGCCGCGCCGAGCCGGCGGATCGTTTGACTGTAATTTTCAATCAAGCGATCGCGGGAAGGCCGTCCCAGCTTGATGTCCTCGTGCACGGGAACGCTTTCGATCACAGCCAGCCGCAGGCCGGCCGCCTCGATCGTCTCCTTCAGCGACCGGATCGACGAAGCCGGCCATGCTTCGCCGACCGGCACGTCGTACAATGCGGTCACGATGCCGTACATCCCGGGAATTTGGCGGATATTTTGCAGTGTGACGGGATCGTCCTGGCCAAACCATCTGAACGTCATCTTCATGGCACAAGCACCTCTTGTATCGTAATTGGAAAGGCTTTCGTTCGCGGTTCTCGCAAGAATCCAGACTCATTGTAGCACAGCCTATCCCGAATACGGTCCGTACCGGCCAGGAGGTTAACCACAGTTAAACGTTTGGAGGGATTCGGTTGTTTGAATCAAAGGCCGCCGGCGGAAGAGCGGGCGGAATTTGCGGAAATGCCGGAGGAAGGGAAAATGCCGGGGAAGGGCGAAACGGCGGGATAACAATAGACTGGAAAAATAATGCCCGCAAACCGCCGGCGGCCTGTCTAATGATAGGAAACCGACTGCAGGAGCGCCGAACCGAGGCAACATTACGAGGGAACATTACGGAGAAACCTTATGGAGAAACATTACAGCGAAACTCTACGGAGAAGCCCTACGGAGAAGCCCTACGGAGAAACGCCAAAAAGCCGCCCGCAGGATCCAAGATCCGGCGGGCGGCCCGGGCAACGACTACACGACGATAAGGCCTTCCGGCGACTTCGTGAGCTGCCGGCAGCCCTCGTCCGTGACGAGGTAGCTGTTCTCGATGCCGACGACGCCGCGGCCGGGGAATGTGAACTTCGGCTCGACGGCAAGGACCATGCCCGGCTCCAACGGTTCGCTGAATCCGCGGGCCAGCACCGGCCACTCGTCGACCTCGAGGCCGATGCCGTGACCGAGGAACTTCACCTGATTGACGCCGTGGCCCATGAAATGATCGGCCAGGCCGGCTGCGGCGGCATCCGCAAGCGAGGCGGCGTAGATTGCGTCGGGTGCGGTCCCCGGCGCCATCAGCCGCTCGGCATGGCGAATGATCCGCTCTGCCTCGGCGTAGGCGCCGGCAAGATCCGGCGGCAGCGCGCCGATGACGGCGGTCCGCGTCTGGTCGATGACGTAGCCGTCGATGCAGCAGCCGATATCGATCAGAATCGGCTCGTCGCGTCGGATGGTCCGGCGGCTCGTGCTCTGGGGGGCGGCAGGACCGAGGCCGAGCCCGCCCGCCGGGCCGTCGAACGCGCTCGGCACAGCCGCGGCTTCGCCGGAGCCGAGCATCCCCGTGATGATTTCCATGTTGTAGCTGCGCGTCCGCATGAGGCCGATATGGCCGCGGATGCGCATCTCGTATTCCAGGCGCGCCATCAGCTCCAGCTCCGCGACGCCTTCCTTCAGCACGGGAAGCGCGGCTTCGAGCGCCTCCGCCACGACGATCGCGGCCGCCTCGATCCGGCCGATCTCCCATGCCGACTTAACCGTCCGGACGCCGCGGACGAGCGCCGATCCGTCCGTAAGCTCGCAGCCCGGACTGCCTCCGAGAGAACCGGCCAGCCTCGCGTGCATCGCGGCCGGCAGCACGTCCATCTCCGTCGCGATGACGATCGGTGCCGCGCCGGCCTTTCCCGCGAACACGTCCGGATGACCGCCGATTAGCTGCGCGCGGAAGCCGCGCAACGAACCCATCGGCTCGACGCGGACGGCCGACTCTTGCTTGGCGCGTTCCAGGCTTCGCCTGACATAGAAGACCGGATCGCCATCCGCCGGAATGAACGCGTAACCCGCCTGCATCGAGCCCGTGAAATAATACAAATCGACGTGCTGCGTGATCAGGAAAGCGTCGACGCCCGCCTGCGCCATGCGCGCCTGCAGCCGCCGAACGCGGTCCAATACCTCGTCCTTCGCCACCGTTCCGAACTCCAATCCGTTCACCGTACCCGCTCCTCGCTACCGTGGTTTGCTTTCCCTCATTACAACAAAAGAACGGGCGGCCCGTCAACTCGGCGGCGGGGTACAGGCGTTGTGATGGCGGGCACTGGCGCGGTGGTGGCGGGTAACCGGCATGGTAGCGGGCTACCGGCGTCACGGCGGCAGGCGGCGGCGGGCTACCGGCGTGATGATGGCTGGCTTTAGGTTAGAAGGAAGCCAGGGGCATCGCCGCACCCGCAAGTCTTCCGTTTCGTCGCGACAGACGGCGCGCGAGCCCCGCGGAAACCGCGAAGCTCGGGAGCGGCGCGGTTTGATAAAGTCCTTGTCAACCTACATCAGACTATGTAGAATCGATAAAAGTTGCGCACGAACGATTCGATCTTGGTTCCATAAAACCAATCAATGGAGGCTTGCGGCATCATGAAACAAAAAGAAATCGGCATTGACGAAAGGCCCCCGCTCGGGCAAAGCCTAATGCTCAGCATCCAGCACCTGTTCGCGATGTTCGGCTCGACGGTCCTCGTCCCGAACCTGCTCAAGGTCGACCCGGCGATCTGTCTGTTAATGAACGGCATCGGCACCCTGCTTTATCTGTTTATCGTGAAAGGAAAAATTCCCGCGTACCTCGGTTCCAGCTTCGCGTTCATCGCGCCGGCGGGCGCGGTGATCGGCAATCACGCCGCCCCGGACGACGGGTATGCGGCGGCGCTCGGCGGCTTCATCGCGGCCGGCGTCGTCTTCACGATCGTCGCGCTGATCATCAAGGCGGCGGGCACCGGCTGGATCCGCGTCCTCTTCCCGCCGGCCGCAATGGGCGCGATCGTCGCTGTCATCGGCCTCGAGCTCATTCCGACCGCCGCGGGCATGGCGGGCTGGATCAAGCCGCCGAACGCCGCGCCGGCCGTCGTCTGGACGCCGGATCCGACGGCCATTACGATCTCGGTCGTGACGCTGCTCATCACCGTGCTCGGCTCGGTGCTGTTCCGCGGCTTCATGCGCATCATTCCGATTCTTGTCGGCATCGTCTGCGGCTACGCGCTGGCGTACGCGCTCCACTATACGTCCTTCGACGCGGTAGCGGGACGGGGCTGGCTGGAATCGCCGACCTTCACGCTCCCGACGTTCGAATGGGCCGCCATTCTGACGATCGTGCCGGCCTCGCTCGTCGTCATCGCCGAACATATCGGCCATCTGATCGTAACCGGCAACATCGTCCGCAAAGACCTGTCCAAAGATCCCGGCCTGCATCGCTCGATGCTGGGCAACGGCATCTCGACGGTCCTCTCCGGATTCCTCGGCTCCACGCCGAACACCACGTACGGCGAGAACATCGGCGTGCTTGCGATTACCCGGGTCTACTCGACCTTCGTCATCGGAGGCGCGGCGGTCATCGCAGTCGTGCTGTCATTTCTCGGCAAATTCTCTGCGCTCATCTCCGGCATTCCGGACCCGGTCATGGGCGGAGTCTCGCTGCTGCTGTTCGGGGTTATCGCCGCGTCCGGCCTGCGGATGCTCGTGGAATCGAAGATCGACTACAGCAAGCCGACGAACCTGTATTTGACGGCCATCGTTCTCGTCACTGGTCTGAGCGGCGCCAAGATCACGATCGGCGACTTCTCACTCTCGGGCATGGCGCTCGCGACGGTGACCGCCATCGTGCTCAGCCTGCTGTTCAAGCTGTTCGAAATCACGCGCATGTCCAACGACGCCGAGGCGTCCTCCGGGCATTAATCCCTTACTTCAAGCGCCGCAGCAAACAGGCCGCGCGGGCCCCCTTCCCGCCGGCCTGTTTGTTGCGTTCGCCGCTACGACGTCAACTCGGCCGTCCCCTTGATGGTCCACGTAATCGGTTCGATGACCGAGAACACGCGCGGGTACGCCAGGCGAACGATCAGCACGACGCCCGGACGCAACAGCGTCACGTCGTAATCGTATGCTTCGTTCCGGTACGTATACGGGTACGTCAGATCGTCGTTCAACACTTGAAAATCCACGACTTCGACCCGTTCCTTCCAATACGTCCCCGGCAGCGGCAGGCCATTCCCGTCCAGCTGCAAATTGCGCCGCAGGTATTCGCCGGCTTCCGCGCGGGCGGCCGCTTCGTCGATATGAAGCCGGCCATCGGCAAGCGCGGCGGCGTCGATCTGCTGCGCGGCGGCATGGGCAGCCCGGTTGACCGCGTGCTTCCCCTGGAACAAGGCGGCCACCGCCATCTCCTCGTCCGTCTGCAGCGCGTGCAGCAGCATCCATATGACCGCCATCAGCATCACCAGCACAAGCTTGTACATGACACTCGGTTCCTTTCGCCGTATCGTCTACCGCAAGGGCACGTATTCGCTCATCTTCGTGCCGGACGCTTTCAGCCTGGCATCGGCCGCCGGCGGCGCGACGCCGATCAGACGGTCGATGTTGAACAGCCCTTCAACGGGATAGCTGGCCGTCACGGTGAGCGGCGCGCCGCGGAGAAGCGGCCGTGCCGGATCGGTTGCGCTCGCCCCGCCGTCCGTGGAGACCTCGAAGTCGACGGACGCGGGGTCGAGCCCGTAAGCGGCCAGCCGCTCCTTCGACGCCTCCAGCATGGCTGCATCGACGTAGCCGTAGTCGCCGCTCGCGCCGATCTCCAGCAAGTAGTCGACTTCCTGCTGAAGCACGGCCTGGCGCACGATGAGCACGTGTTTATAAATGGGACTGAACATGAACCAGCACATCATGGCGGCCAGCAGCACGAATACGAGCAGGCTCTTCACGGACTCATCCTCCGGATGCCGTCGCTCATATGGCGGCCCGACCGCTCCAGCTGCCGGTTCATGCCCTCGCCTCCGCCCGCCACCTCGTCGTACACCACGACGGCGACGATGATGAGCAGCAGCATCATGAGCAAAGATCGCATGGCGTCGCCTCCTTCTTGCGCCGTTGCGCGGTTACGGGGTAAGCAGCGTGCTGATTTTCGTATTGGCGTTGTCGCCCTGCGTTTGAATCTGGGCCTTCGTGCCCGTCGTGTCCTTCGCGACGATAGCGTTGAACAGCAGGATGACGACGACCAGCATCATGACGGTAATCAAAATGTTGCGCATGCGCTCACCTCCTTCAATTTAGCGATTGAAACAGCGTCTGTCCTTCCCGAACCCAGGGATAGATGAAAATCTGAAACGTGTACATGATGGGAAGCCCCGCCAGCACGAACAAAAAGTAAGACGTCGACTCCTTGCGGCTGTCCTTCGCGAGCTCCAGCTTCTCTTTGTAATCCTGGATCCGCTCGCGCAGCAGCTCGTAATAATGCTCGCTCTCGTGCAGCCGGAGCGAATCGATCGTCTCGACGAAACTGAGTCCTTCCTCCGTGCCGAGCCGCAGCTTCAGCCGCCGGAGCGCCCCTTCCGCGTCGTGATACCACTCGCCGAGCAGCGTCTGCAAATCGCCCCGCATCGTGCGGGTGAACGGCAGGCAGCGCATCAGCTTCGTATGGATGTGGAGCGACGATCCCGCCAAGTACAGCAGTTGATTGCTGACGGTGTAGATTTCCTTGGTCATGCGCTCCGCCCGCGCCTTGCGGAACGCTTCCAGCCATGGCTGGTCCCAAAGCAAAAGCAGCAGCAGCACCGCCAGCGCGAGCGGAGCCGCCACGGCCGGCATGGTGCCGAGACGCAGCAGCGAGAAACCATAAGCGGCCAGCGCCCACAGCGGCGTGCCGGCGAGCGCGATTCTGCGCAGCAGCAGATACAGCGCGGCATCGCCCGTGAATCCGCAGCCGGCCAGCAGCCGTTCCCGCTCCTTGAAGGCCGCGGAGCTGCGGTCCAGCCGCGCCACGCGCAGCCAGCGGTCGCCGATCCGGTGCGTGCGCCATTGCAGCAGCGCCAGATGCGCGAAGCGCGGCCGCCTGAACGAGACAGCCTTCAGCAAGGAGACGATCAGCGCGACGCCGAGCGCGTATTGGACGGCGAGCGCCGCCCATAGGAGAAGTTCGCCGAATCGGTCGTTCATCGAGGCCGCACGCCCCCTTTCACATTTTTTTGCGGGACAGCCACAGCCCCATGACGAAGGACAGGAAGATCATGACCGCCGCGTTCAGCAGCATGTTCCGGCCGCCGGGATCCAGCACGTAATACCGGTACGCGTTCTCCGGATTGTAATGAAAATTGATGCCCATGAAGAGCGCCAGGAACAGGATCGGGGTGAAGTTGGCCACGCGGATCTCCAGCAGCTTGTTGCGCTCCTGCTGGTTGGCTCTGCGCGCCTTGCGCATGTCCGTGATCAGGTCCTTCAGGTTGCCCGCAATGGGATGGCCCTCCGCGAGCCCCGCCCGTACGATATTGATGAAATAATCCGCCCAGACGTGGCCGAGCGCCGCCGCGAAAACGCGCAGGCTGGCCTCGTCGTCCCCGCGGACGGAGAGGTTCCGGTACAGCTGCTCGAACACCTCCTGCATCGGCCCGAGCATTCGCTTCTCCTCCACCGTGCGCTGCAGCGCCGTGCGGATCTGCCGCCCCCCGCTCACGAGGCAGCATTGGTAGAACAGCTCGATCGCCGGCAAAAAGTCGATGCGCGTCTTCATCTGCCGGCGCACCTGCATCATGCGCAGAAGCAAGTACGGCAGCGTCCCGAGCACGCCGGCCGTCAGCAGCAGCCCCTTCGGGGTGCGAAAGAACATCGCGCCGAAGGCGGCGCCCGCCAGCAGCAGCAGCAGGCTGAGCACGACGACCGAGCCGGGCCGCAGGCTGACCTGCAGCGATTCCAGCAGCTCGGCGAGATGCCGGTACGCCCGGTCGTAACGCTGCAAATACCGGGCAAGCCGTTCTCCGATGCGCTGCTCCCTGCGGTAGCTGAGCCGGCCGATGACCTGCTGGCGCTGCATCCAGGCGTCCAGTAAACTCCTGACGGCTACGAACAGCGTACAAAACAGGGCGGCTGCGAACAAAATCAAGGTTAGCCGCATCATGGCGCGTTCCACGCTCCCGCCTTGCGGAGACCCGCCGCTCCGGCCTGAGCCGGCACAACGGGAGCGGGCGCTGGCGCTGCGCCGAGCTCCGGCCATGCCGCAGCTCCCGTCAGCGGCGCGCCAAGCTTCAGCCGGGCCGCCGCCGAAGGAGAAGGCGAGTGCGGGTACCGCCAATTCCCCGCCGCTTCGTCGAATATTGCCCAATCCCGCACGGCCGGCGCGCCGTCGGCCCAATACAGCTCCGCCAGGCGCACAAGCCGGCGGCGTCCTCCCGCGAACCGCATCTCGATGCCGATCTGGGTGACGTATTCCGTGATTCGCTTGGTCAGCCGTTCGGGATTCAAGCCCCGGCCGTCCTGCAAGCACATGTCGGAAATGGCTTCCGGCACGTCCTCGAGCGTATTGGCATGCAGCGTCGTCATGCTCCCCGCGTGGCCGCGCGTACAAGCCCGCACGTAAATGTTGGCGTCCTCGTCCCGGATTTCGGCATGGATGATCCGCTGCGGCGACTGCCGGAGCGCGAGCTTGAACGCTTGGGCCGAACGGTGCTGCGGATCGTCCTCGTCCACCTCGTACTCGATGACGTTCTTTGCCGGGAAATCCCGCTGCAGCATCAGCTCGTGCCGGCTCTCGATCGTGACGAGCCGCTCCTCGTCCGGCATTTCGCCGATCAGCGCCTTAATCAGATTCGTCTTGCCCGAGTTCGTCGGGCCGATCACAACAACGTTGAACCGGGCGTGCAGCACGGCGAGCAGCATATGCCGGACGCGATCGCTGATCGTGGCGTACTCCGGCTTGCTCAGCTGCGCGAGCTCGAAGCGCCGCACCGTATAGAACCGCAGCGTAAGCGTCGGCTTGGCCGTGAAGCCGAATCCCGTCATTGTCACCCGCGTGCCGTCGCGGAGCATGACCTCCGCCCACCGCTTCCGCGGATTGATCCGGTCGTTGTTGTACAGCACGAGGTTCTGCTGGATCCGCTCCACCTCACGCAGCGACTCGAATGCGTAGGCCGACGGGCGGGCGACGCCGTCCCGCACTTCGAACACCGACGTGCCGACGACCTGGATTTCCTCCAGCCCTTCCCGCTTCAGAAGCACGAGCTCGAGCACATTCATCCCGATGACTTCGGCGAACAAAGCCTCCGCCAGCGTCGCGTACGGGTGCCGGAAGCCCGGCAGCTCGTGGATCCGCTGGCGAAGCAGCCGGTCGGCGATGACGGCCAGAATCCGTTCGCGGTCGTCGCCGTAGCCCAGCACGGCGCGGTTCAAGCATTCGTTGTACTCGCGGCGCTCCTCCTCCGTCTCGCCGCGCGGCTGGGCCAGGTACGTGCGCACGTCTTCCGCCAGGCGCCGGAAATCGCGCATCGCGTCATGACCTGCGGCGGCCGGTGCCGCCGGCGAGTCTTCTGCCGCCCACAGCTTGGCCGAGTAAGCGGCCGGCGAAAATCGAACGTCCTTGTTCATTACGAGCTCACCCCGCCGCGATGCGCGAGCAGCTTCTTGTACCAGGGCTGCAGCGCCGGCTTCCGCTTGCGCCGCAGGCCGTAGACTTCCGCAATGGCCTTCGCCGACGCCTGCATCGTCTTTCGCCCCCGCTCGCTCCCGGCCAGCCATTCGTCCAGCGTGCCGCTATCCAGCTGGGCGAGCAGCTCCTCGGTCAACGCGAGCTCGCCCAGCAGCGGCACGCCGAGCTCGTTGCAAATGTCTTTCACTTGAAATCCTCCTTTACCCCGCGGGGATTGAATCACGATGCCTTGGAACGAGTCGGCCGGAATGCCGTAGAGCGGCGCCAGCTGCTTCAGCCAGCGCTGCCCGTCCTCCTGGAAGTGGGACAGCGCCCCCGTCGTCGCGACGATGCGCGTGCTCGCCCGGCGCAGGACGCAAATCGTCGCCGCGTTGTCCCAGTACGCGCCGACGTCGGCGACGACGACGTCGAACGTCTGCGCCGCGACGGCGAGCAGATGCTCCATCTCCTCCATCGCGTAAAACTCCGCCTGGTCGCGCAGCAAATTGCCGAACAGCACGCGCAGGCCGGGCAGACCGCGGCAGCGATGCGTCGAGCGCAGCAGCTTCTCGGCGTTCAGCGACCGCGTCGCCAGCTCCGGGCGCAGCTCGTCGAGCGTCGTCGCCGGCTCGTCGACGCCGAGAAACCGGTGCGTCTTCGCGCTCTTCAGGTTCAGGCAGAGGAAACCGACGCCGCACTCGCGCTCCGCCGCGATCCGGCAAGCTGCGGCGAACGCGGCGGTCGTCGTGCCGATGTTCGGCGTCGTGCCCACGAACGCGATGAGCGGCGCCGTCTGCGCGGCGGACTGATCGGGCGCGCTCATGGCGCAGCCTCCGAGGGCGGGGATCCGACGTCGAGCGATTCCGGCGAATACGCGATCACAAGCTTGCTCTGGCCGCCTTTGCACAAGGAATCGAGCTTCAGCCACTCCGCCTCCGTCAGGTTCAGGTTAATGTAATCGATCATGCCGTTGGCGTCCCGTCTGGAAGCATACATCGCTTCTTTGTTTCCGCTCGCCATTGATAATAGGCTGGAATTGTCGGCATCGTCGATCTCCACGTTGCCCGCGGTCTTGACGGACGCGACCGTGACGGCTTCCGGGAACAGCCGCTCGGATCCCGCGGCTTCGCCTGAGACGTACACCATCACCTTGTCCCCGGCCCGAATGCCGTTCGACACGGACAGCACGTAATCGCGCGGGATGCCGAAGGTGGACTGGTTCTGGCTCGGCAGCAGGCGGAACTTGTCGACCTTCCAGCGCAGCAGGGGCTCGTTCGCGCCGAGCGGCACGACGACCTCCATGCCGGCCAGCCCGTCGCGGCTGACCGCCATGTCGTCCGTGTACGACGCCTTCGCGATCTGCTTGACGCCCAGCATGTCCGGCGCGAGCCGTTCGCCGGCGGCGACGAAGCGCAGCGGCACGACGACGTCCACCGTCTCCTGGAATTTCACTTGGCGCAGCTGAAGCATATAGACGCCGTACACGAGCAGTCCCGACAGCAGCGCGGCCGTCACGGATATGAGCAAATGTCGTTTTCGGTTCATGGCCATCCCCCCGGCAGCTTCCTTAGCGGCAAACAAAAAAAACGCAAGCCGGGCGTATAGCCCGAGCTTGCGTTCTTCGCAAAGCGTCCGCTAGTGATCTGCACTAGTAATATTGACCTAATCATAGCAGACATTAATTTGGCTGTCTAGCATAAAATTGTCAGTTCTTGTCGCTCATCGTCTGATGTCCGCGTCGATCCGCGCGTCTCCGAGCCGCCTCAGTTGATCGCGGTATTCGACGAGCCCGATCCGGCAGCCCGGGCCGATCGTGACGTTCGCGCCCCGCACGACGTCGGCGGTCGTGTTTTCCAGGTAGACGTACTCGCCTTCGATCAGTTCAGCCGTTAGCGACAAGGGCTCCTGTCCGGAGAACAGCTGCTTCAGCCCGCCCCACTTGCTCCGGCGCACCACAATGCGCCGGCCGCCGATTTCCTTCGCCGCGCACGGCCCCCAGGTGCGAATGTCGACCTCGCCCGCGTGCAGCAGCCCGCGGATCGCGAAGCCGCCCTTCGCTTCGAACCGTTCGGCCTCGCAGTCGCCGCGCACGTCGAGCTGACCGCACAATTTCACCGACCGGCCGCGCACGCTGCCCTGCACACCGAGCTGGCCCACGATATTCAGCTGCTCGCCGACCAAATCGCCGTTCACGGCGACTTCCCCGATCTGCCGATATCGCCCCGCGGCCAAGGTGTCCGTCACGTCGAGCGTGCCCATGCAGCGTACGGATTCGCATTCAGCCGGTCCGAGTATCTTCGCTTCCCCCATGACCCGGACGTGACGGAAACTGCCGCCGTGCATCGTGCCGTTGCCCGTAATTTTGATGTTGTGTTTCATCGTCGCGTGCATGCCGCTTCCCCTCCCTAGGATTCGACCCGATAGCTCGTGCGCACCTGCGCCTGCGGATGCACGACGAGATCGGACGAATAGGCCACGCAGTCGATGCTGCAGCCCGGGCCGACGATGACCGTGCGGCCGCGGACGGTTTCCGCGGTCGTCTCCTCGAGCTCGACGATATCTCCTTCGATGACGCGGGCGTTCAGGCGGGCCTGCCAAGCCGGCATCAGCGAATCGAGCAGCTTCCGCAGCCCGCCCTTCCCTGAATGCCGGACGGCGATATGCCGCGCCCGGATGTTCTCCGCCTCGAACGGCCCTTCCAGCTTCACGTCGAGTTCGTCCCCGGTCATCCGACCTTCAATAATCATCGCGCCGCGAACCTTGGCCTGCAGCGCTTCGCAATCCCCCCGGACCTTCGCGTAGCCGTTCAGGTCCAGCCGCTCCGCCCGCATCGGCCCGTTCACGGTAATTTGCCCTTCCAGCTTCAGGCCGCCGCTCGATTGCAGAGCGCCGAAGCAGGTGAATTTGCCGTTCGATTCCAGCCGCTGCTCCGCGCGCACGTCCCCGTCCACCGCGGTCATGCCGTTCGCCTCGAAGGTCAGGCAATCTACGGTGCCGCCGACCTTGCAAACGCCGTCGAGCTTCACGGCGTAATATTCGCCGCCCCCGGCATGGCCGATGCCCGAAACTTCCAAATCCGGCCGACTCGTCGTTCTCATCATCGTTTATCCCTCCGCTTATTCGTTCGTTATGTTCTCATTATGCGCCGCGAGCGGCGGCGCGGACAGCGGCGGGAGATGGAACTTGCCCTCGGTCCGCGGACGGAGGGGCTGCCGGAGGCCGCGAAGCTTGTCCCGCGAAACGCAAAAAAGAGCCCGCGCAAGGGCTCTCGTCGTCCATCTATGCGATTGCGAAGCTTAAAAGTCGATGAGACCGACGCTGATCTGAAGCGCCTCGTCCACCTTGCGCATCATTTCGTCGTCGAGATGCGTGATTTTGTCGGTTAGCCGCTGTTTGTCTATCGTGCGAATTTGCTCGAGCAGCAGCACGGAATCCCGGTCGAACCCATGGGACGCCGCGTCGATTTCGACATGCGTCGGCAGCTTCGCCTTTTGGATCTGGGCGGTGATCGCCGCCACGATGACCGTCGGGCTGAAGCGGTTGCCGATATCATTTTGAATCACCAGGACAGGACGCACGCCGCCCTGTTCCGAACCTACGACAGGTGACAAATCCGCAAAAAACACATCGCCGCGTTTTACGATCAAGCTTACACCCCGCTTACGAGTCGGCCGAGCGTGTCGCCGGCATCTTCCTCCGCTTGAAAAGCTTCCGAAGCCATTACCAGGTTGATCTTTGCCATCTCCAGATAGCCGCGCTGCATGGAATCCCGAATTTGACGCTTCTTTCGTTCAATCAAGTACAATTTCATAGCCTGACGAATGAATTCGCTTCGGTTCGAGTTTTCTTTGGCGACGATTCCGTCGACTTCCTCCAGCAAATGATCCGGTAAACTGATCATAATCCTTTTGGTATTTTGCAAATTGGCCACCGAACTCGCACCTCCAAAACATTTCCAGCAGGGTGAACCGGCCGCCATCAAGAAGGCGAAACGCGATTCTTCCCAGAGAAATATAAGCCGACGGACAGCCAAAAAAGGCTTATATTTCAAAAAACAGTATCAGTATGTCATTGTTTGGTCCGTCTTATACACCCTCATATGTATGCAACGCATATATCAAGTATGCTGCATCCATAGCTGACGCCAGAAGACCAGAAACGCAATCGTCGGCAAGTGGCGGGACATGCCCGCATGGAAACGGCAGCCGTTCCGATCGCGGCGCCTGGACCTCCCGGACTAACGATAAACAAAGTCTGACGAAAAGTCTACCCGTTCTTACTATTTCGTGATTAGACGATAAAATCCTCTTGCGACAATCGCAACTAGCGGATGAAAATTATTCCTTCGCGCCCAGCAGAGGATTCGCGACGGCCACGACGTGCCCGTCCCGCGTATAGACGCGCGGCACCCGGGCGGCGACCATGCACGTCACTTCGTAGTTGATGGTGCCCAGCTTGTCGGCCACTTCCTCTGCGGTGATCGACGCCTCGCCCTGCGAGCCGATCAGCACGGCTTCCTCCCCGTTCTCGACGGGGCTGTCCCCGGCGAAGGCATCGAGCGAGACCATGCATTGGTCCATGCAAATCGTGCCGAGCACCGGCACGCGGCGGCCGCGGACGAGCACCTCCGCCCGGCCCGTCAGCATCCGGCTGTAACCATCGGCGTAACCGACGGGCAGCGTGCCGATCCGCTCTCCGGCCTTGGCGAAATAGCGCGTGCCGTAGCTGATACCCCAGCCCTCCGGCGCGTCCTTCGTCATGACGACCGCCGTCTTGAGCGTCATGACCGGCTTAAGCGCGATCCGGCTGCCGTTCACTTCCGTCGACGGATACAGGCCGTACATGCTGATGCCGAGCCGCAGCATGCCCCCGCCCATCTCCGGCGTGTCGATACCCGCGGCGCTGTTGGCCGCATGAACGATCGGGATGCGTATCCCTTCCGCCTTCAGTTGCCGCACAACCGTCTTGAACCGGCTGTATTGCAGCTCCGTATAGCCCTTGTCGGCTTCGTCGGCGCGCGCGTAATGCGTGAACAAGCCTTCGACGTCCACGTTCGGAGCTGCCATCGCCCGACGGACGAACGGCACCGCATCCCCGTCCGCGAGCCGGCCGAGCCGGCCCATGCCGGTGTCGACCTTGACGTGCACCGTGAGCCGCTTGCCGTTGGCCGGCAGCGCCGCGGCCGCTTCGAGCACGTCGTCCCGGAACAGAGCGACCGCGACGTTCGCGTCGCGCGCGGCGGCAAGTCCCTCCGGAGGTACGTAGCCGAGCACGAGAATCTTCGTCTTCACGCCGGCCTCTCTCAGCTGAAGCGCTTCGTCGAGGAACGCGACGCCGAGGTAATCAGCGCCGCAGCGCTCCGTTTCCCGCGCCACTTCGACGGCTCCATGGCCGTAGGCATTCGCTTTCACGGATGCCATCAGCAGCATCCCTTCCGGTAGAGCCGCGCGAAACGCCAGCAAATTATGCTTCAGCGCGTCTAACGATATTTCGGCCCGCGTCGGGCGATAATAGCCTGCCGTAGTCAACCTGCTCCACCTTCATTCCCAAAAAAGTAAACGCCCCCCACGGATGGGCAGGCGTTTAGCTCGTTAACCCGTAACCTTTATGTTATACGGTACGGCTTGGTCATGTCAATGAAATCGCGTCCGCCCGGCCGGGGCAAGTGTTGGAAACCGCTCCTTCCGCCAGCGTTACTTCGACATCTCGCCCTGTACGGACTGGGCGATCTTGATCATCTCTTCCTCCGGCAGGTTCGCGCTCGTGATCCGGAACTCCGTGCCGGCGTACGTCCACGTCAGCGTGCGCTGCTCGTCTTCCGCGCCGCCGCTCAACAAGCCGTAGGTGAAGCCCAGATCCTTCAGCTCGCCCTTCGTCGCGGATACGGCGACGTCCTTCGGCTGCGTCTCGATGAGCGTGTAATCGTACGTGCCCGAATAGCGGATCATGATGCCCGGGTTGCCGCCGAACACGATGCTTTGGTTATCCTTCTCCGAGACGCCATCCGGGAAGTAGGTCGGGTCCATGCCGATGAAAGTACCGCCCGCGTCGCCGCTGCCGGCCGGCGCTAACGCATCGTCCGAATCGCCGGCCGCGTTGTCGTCCGCCGAATTGTTGGCGCTGTTATCCGCGTCCGTGCTGGCGTTATCGTCCGGACTATTGCCGGTTGCGTTCGCGTTGTTCCCGCTATCGGCGTTGCCGTTCGTCGCCGCGTTGCCGGCGCTGCCATTCGTCGCGGTGTTATCCGCGTTGCCATTCGTCGCGGTGTTGTCGGTGCTGCCATTCGTCGCCGCGTTGTCCGTGCCGTTGTTGTCCGGCGAAGCGGACGCGTTGTCACTGCTCGCGTTATTATTGCTGCTGTTCGCGTTGTCCGCGTTGCTGCCGTTATCCGGGTACGCCATCGTAGGCTGATCGCCGCCTGCTGCCGGCGTGCCCATGTTTTTCTGGGTATCGAAGACGCTCTTCTCGAGCTTGGAACCGAATTTGAACGAATCGAATTTGACAGACACCATGACCGCGTTATTGGCGTCGCTGACTTCCACTTTGTTCGGCGCGTAGTCCGATTTGTTCAGCCAAATTTTTTGCCGGGCCAGGGAGCCGTTCTGGTAGTTCGCCAAGACGTCGAACACGTACGCGTCGTTGTCGACCGCGAACTGGCGGGAGTTGTCCAGCAGAATGCTTTGGACGAGCGTTTGGTACAGGTAGACTTGGCCTTGGTTCGCCGGCCAGTCGCTTTGGAAGCGGAACACTTTGTTCAGGCGCGGCGTCAGGACGAACACGCCTTCGTCGTTGCGCAGCACGATCTGGGTGATGTCCTTCTTGGCATTCGTCAGGGCGATGCGGTAATACTGCGGCTTCTGAAAGGAAACGTCCACTTGATATTCCAGCGGCTGCTGGCCCGTGTAGAGCGTCATGACGCCTTTGCCGGTGTAGCTGTCCAAGCTGCTCAACGTTTTGTCCAAATCCTTGACTACCGATTCCGCGTCCTTCGTCCCGCAGCCTGCGAGCACCGCCGTGACGCATAGCAAGATCGCTGCGATGAAACTGAATCGACGACGCATGAGATCAACCCCTCATCACAATTATTAAACGTACCCGGAGTTGTACGGCAGCCCGCGCGGATATCGCGCGCGGGTCGCGTACGGGACAAGAGCCGTTTACGCTTGACTTGTACCATTTGTATGAGGGGACTTGGACGAATATGCAGACAAGTTGCGGCTTGGACGCATTCGCGTACGGGCCAGCCGGCCGGAACGGCGCGCTACTAATGAAAGAACGCCCCGTGCGCTTCATGAGACCGCACGGAAGAATCGAAAGGCGAACCGCGGACCCGCCAGTGCGCCGACGCTACGCCACATTTGAATGGATATGAATATTTATTCATCCCACACAAACTTATCGCAAGCTGTATCAAGGTTAAACAAACGATATTGACAATAAGTCAGTGACAGCCTAGTATGAATATTAATTCAAATACACGAATTATAATGCATATTTATTCATACCTGGGGGTGCCCATAATGAAACACTTGTTATCGTTGAAAGAATTGAGCCGCGGCGAGCTGCTCGGCTTGATCCAGAAAGGCATCGCCATCAAGAAGCAGCCCGAGCGCTTCGCGAACGCCTGCGAACGCAAAGGCGTCCTGATGCTGTTCCAGAAGACGTCCACCCGGACGAACCTCTCCTTCCAGTCGGGCATCAACCAGATGGGCGGCTACGCCGTGCCGATGGATTGGAACGCCAGCAATTTCAGCATCTCGCCCATCCGATACGAAGCGCGCTACGTCTCGCGCAACATCGATTTCATCGTGGCGCGGCTGAAGAAGCACGCCGACCTGCAGGAATTGGCCCGCTACGCGACCGTCCCGGTCATCAACGGCTGCTGCGAACGCTATCATCCGTGCCAGGCGCTCGCGGACCTGATGACGATCTACGAGGTGTCGGGCACGTTCGAGAACGTCACCGTCACGTACGTCGGCATTCAGAACAATGTCGCGAATTCCTTGATCGCGGGCTGCCTCGCGCTCGGCGTCCGCCTGCTGCTCGTCACGCCGATCGTGAACGAAGCTTCGTGGGACGGCGAACTGATGGACGAAGCGTTCGCGAGCGGACACATCGCGCGCATGGACTCGCTCGAAGAGGCGGCGGCGCAGTCCGACTACGTGTATACCGACACATGGATCGACATGGAGCATTTCTACAGCGCGGATTACGGCGCGGTCAAGGATTTCCGCATGAAGACGATGCTGCCCTTTCAGTTGAACCGGCGCGCGCTGAACGGCCATACGCCGTACATCCTGCACGACATGCCGATCCACCCCGGCTTCGAGATCGAAGAGGAGCTGATCGAATCGGCGAGCTCGCTCATATACCAGCAGGCGGAGAACCGCATGCACGCGCAGAAGGCGCTGCTGCTCCATCTCCTCGAGCAAGCCTGACGCGGATACGGCGCGCTGGCCCGCCGAACAGCGCAAACCCCTGGCTTCGGACGACGAAGCGAGGGGCTATTCGGCATGCACGGTCCGCTGGACCGCCATCATATTCATTCTGCCAGCAAGGAGTTAATAGCCTTGGAGCTCGCTGTTCGCGTTATTCGCGCGCTGCATGCCGCCCGATAATCCCGATTTCAATCGTTTATGGTAATAAACATAGGAACCCGCGATCATGATATAGCCGATCAGGAACATCAATCCGCTCGCAAAGCCGTCCACGGCGATCGTCGAAAACATCGCGCCCGTTAAATCGAAAAACAGTCCGGCATACGCCCATTCTTTGATTCGCGGAAAACCAGGGATAAGAATCGCTGCGACCCCCAGCAGCTTGGCGATTCCAAGAAACGGAAGAAGATATCCGGGGTATCCCAAATGATGAAAGAGCTCCACCGCTTCACGGGACGCGATCACGTCGGGAATCGCCCCGATGCCCATGAATGCCGCAAGCAGCCCGGTAAAAATCCAGTAGGGAATCAAAACCTTTTTCATTGAATTAGCCTCCTTAGATTTCCTCATTGTGCCTATATTCAAACCTCGAATCGGCACCTTTTAGCGAGCCGCACGTCCGGCAGGATAACGCTTTCTCCATCGTTCACTTCCTTTCTTCGCAATTCCCGCGGACAAGCTTCCGCTTGATCGGATTTCCTCCCGGCGAGGACGCTAAAGCTCAATCCATTTGCAATCTCCATTAAAAGCCGTGGGCGAAGTTACTCCGACGCCGGCGGCTGTTTGCGCCTCAATAAGCACGGCATCGCCTAACGCACGAAGAGGCTTCGGTGTCTAATTCGCAGCAGCAGATTCCGGATTAGCCGGTGCACGCCATGCCGATAGCGCATTCCAAATATACCCCATATGGAATATTCCTGTAAAGGAATATTAAAAAGCCAGACATCTTGTTTACCCGATGGCGAACACGCCGTCTCCCTCTCCCGGTCCCGGCGGCCTCGGCCCAATGGACGTCGCCCGCCTCGGTCTCGCGATCGATTTCCCGCCGTCCCACATGACCTATAATCATGACAGCCAATAAAGAAAGGAGAGATTCTCGACATGGTTGCCACGAAAAACAACAAAGGGCTCATCCTCGCGGGCCTGATGCTCGGCTTGATCTTCGCCGAGCTGGACGAAACGGTCGTCTCGACGGCGATGCCGACGATTATCCGCGAGCTGCACGGCTTGTCGCTCTACGGCTGGGTCGCCGGCGTCTACATGCTGGCCGTCACGATGTTCATGCCGATTCTCGGCAAGCTGGCCGATCTGTACGGCCGTAAACGCGTTTATCTGAGCTGCATGGCCTTGTTCATGGCGGGCTCGATCGTGGGCGGCTTGGCCGATTCCATGACGATGCTGCTCGCCGGGCGCGGCATCCAAGGCATCGGCGCCGGCGGGCTCATGCCGCTCGCCCTCGTTATCATCGGGGACACGTACCCGCTCGAGCAGCGCGCCAAGATCCAAAGCCTCTTCGGTCCGCTGATGATCCTGCCCCAGCTGCTCGGTCCGACGGTCGGCGGTTACATGGTCGGCCACGTGAATTGGCACTGGGTGTTCCTGATCAACATCCCCGTCGGCCTGCTGTCTGCGGCCGTGCTGGGCATCGGCATGCGCGAGTCGCGCGGCGAAGAGAAGCGCGCGATCGATTGGACCGGCGCCACGACGCTCGTCGCCGCCCTGCTCTCCCTGCTGATGGCGCCCGTACTGATCGACAACCGGGGCCTGTCCTGGTCGTCGCCGCTCATCGTCGGCCTGCTGGCGCTGTCCGCCGCGCTTACGGCGTTGTTCGTCTTCATCGAGCGCCGCGCGAAGGAGCCGATCATTCCACTTCGGCTGTTCCGGCACCGCTCGGTCGTCGTGCTGTCCTGCATCGTCCTCATCCTCATGCTCGGCATTATGGGCGGCATCGCCACGTTCCCGTTTTTCGCGCAGAACGTCATGGGGCTGACGCCGACGGCGGCCGGCTACCTGATGCTCGCGTTCATGGCCGGCGCGATTCCGTCCAGCATCGTGAACGGCTTCCTGATCACGAAGGTGCCGTACCGTAATCTGTTCATCGCCTGCTTCACGCTACCGATCGTCGGATTCTACCTGCTGACGCGCATCGGCCTCGACACGAGCGTCCTGTACGTCATCGTCGCGTTCTTCATCCTCGGCCTCGGCATCGGCGTCCTGTTCGGCAGCGACAACCTGATCGTCCAGGAGTCCGTCGACAAGGCCGACAGCGGCGCCGCACTCGGCACCGTGCAGCTGTTCCAATCGCTCGGGGCGACGATCGGCCTCAGCGTCTTCGGCAGCCTGCTGGCCCGCCACATCAACCAAGGCGTATCGGGGATGGCCGACCAGCTCCCGGCGGGCACGGCGAACACCATCGCGACCGGCGGCATTCCGCAAGGACTCCCACACGACCTCTTGATCAAGGTGCAAACCGTGTTCGCGGACGCGTTCCAGGGCATCTTCGGCATCTCGTTCGTCTTCGTCATCGCGGCGTTCGTCGTCTGCTGGTTCCTGAAGAAGGAAGTGCTGCGCAAGCGCGAGGAATCGCCGGGGGCCGAGACGGTCGCGGCGACGGCGGCTTCCGCGGAATAGGCGGGCGGGTTGCCGGACGTTTCCTGGCGCGGCCGCATCGCGGAGCAGTCGTTCGCATGAGGCGAAGCGCCCTTGACACCTCGCCGCTTTCCCGCTAGAGTTAGGGCTAACCATCACCAAAAACTGATATGCGACAGCTATGAACGGAAAGAGTACCCGCGACCATCGATGGTCCCAGCGAGCCGGCGGACGGTGCAAGGTCCGGCACGATCGAGCGCGGCGAATGGCTCCGTTCGCTTCAATCCGAACGCCGCTTCCGCGAAACGGCAAGTAGGCGTTGACGGCAGGTCCCTCCGTTATCCCGGGGACGCATGTTAGACGTTTTGACATGTGAGAGTCGCGGCGCGCTTGCGCCGAATTCGGGTGGTACCGCGGAGTCCAGCACTTCGTCCCTTTGGGGACGGGGTGTTTTTTGTTTTGGACCGCGATTCTATCGACCGAGGAGGAATGTCACGTGAACAGAATCATTTCGGGCATCAAACCGAGCGGCGAGCTCAACATCGGCGGCTACGGCGGCGCGCTGCATCAATTCCTGAAGCTGCAGGACGACTGCGAATGCTTCTTCTTCGTACCGGATCTGCACGCGATCACCGTGCCGCAGGATCCGCGACTGCTGCTGCGCCGCTCCAAGGAAATCGCCGCGTACTACGTCGCGGCCGGCGTCGATCCGAACAAAGCCGCGATCTTCATTCAATCGCAGGTGCCGGCGCACGCCGAGCTGAGCTGGCTGCTGGAGACGCAGGCGCATGTCGGCGAGCTCGGGCGGATGACGCAGTTCAAGGACAAGTCGCGCGGGAAGGACGCCGTCAGCTCGGCCTTGTTCACCTACCCGGTGCTGATGGCCGCGGACATCCTGCTGTACCGGGCGACGCACGTGCCCGTCGGCGACGACCAGAAGCAGCATCTGGAGCTGACGCGCGACCTCGCCGAGCGGTTCAACAACCGGTTCGCGCCGGTGTTCGTGGTGCCCGAGCCCGTCATCCCGGAGATCGGCTCGCGCATCATGGGGCTCGACGATCCGTCCAAGAAGATGAGCAAGAGCAACCCGAATCCGAACGGCTGCGTGCTGCTGCAGGACGACCCCGACCTGATCCGCAAAAAATTCGCCAAGGCCGTCACCGATTCCGAAGGCGAGGTGCGCTACGACTGGGAGCGGAAGCCGGAGATCAGCAACCTGATTGAGATCTACGCAGTGTTCGCCGGCGCCGGCGTGCCGGAGATCGAGCGCCGCTTCGCCGGCGCCGGCTACGGCGCGTTCAAGCGCGAAGTCGCCGAAGCGGTCATCGCCAAGCTGATGCCGATTCAGCGGCGGTTCGCCGAGTTGGTCGATTCCGATGAGCTGCTGACGATGCTGCGGGATGGCGCGGAACGGGCAGCGGCGGCCGCGGACGCGACGCTGCGGGAGGCGAAGCAGGCGATGGGGCTGCTTACGCTCGGATAAGCGCCGAGACGCGGGACGCCGTGAACCTTGCTTCGCTGACTGGTTTTGTCAGCCGTCATTCGGTATGATGGAGGCAAGACCAACAGAATAGGATGTGTGGAGATGAGCAAATTCGGCTTATCCGGCAAAATGATCGCGCAGCCGGGCAAACGCGACGAGCTGGCCGCGATCCTGACGGAGGCTGCCGCTAGCATGCATGCCGTCCCCGACTGCCAAATCTACGTCGTCAGCCTGCTGCCCGACGAACCGGACGCAATCTGGATTACCGAAGTCTGGGACAATGCCGAGGCGCACCGGGCCTCGCTCGCCCTCGAGGCAACGCAGGCGATGATCGCGCGCGCCAAGCCGCTCATCGCGGGCTTCGACCAGCAGGTGAAGCACGTGCCGCTCGGCGGCAAAGGCATGCGGGCGTAACGGCCGGTGCCCCTGCATTGCACAATCGAGTAGGAGGAGGCGGCTAGCCTCCGTCCTCTCACACCACCGTACATGCGGGTCCGCATACGGCGGTTCCAAAGGGTTAACAAAGCTCCAAATAACGTGAAAGCATACTCTTGAGCCCTTT
>NZ_JBHSHY010000043.1:0-39927 GCF_042653205.1 Paenibacillus sp. GCM10023250
AAAGGGCTCAAGAGTATGCTTTCACGTTATTTGGAGCTTTGTTAACCTTTTGGAACCGCCGTATGCGGACCCGCATGTACGGTGGTGTGAGAGGACGGAGGCTAGCCGCCTCCTCCTACTCGATTTCCGTTCGCCGTCCGCGTCTTCCGCGTCAAGCCAGCGCGGCCGCTTGGCCGCGGATCGTCAGCACCTTGTTCGGGTCCCAGCCGACGTTCGCGGTGAACGTCACTTCGAGCGCGTCGCCGTCCAGCCGGCAGGCGAGCGTGTGCGTGAACGGCGTCTCCACGAGCATCAGCCGGATGTCCAGCGTATCGTCGTCCCGCCACGCGAAGCTGCCTTCGACGCGCTGCTCGGCGCCCTGCTTCACGTCCCCGACGCGCAGACGGCTCGCCGCCCATGCGCCGCGGCCCAGCTTCGCGGTCTGCTCGCCATGCGCGTCGCTGCCGATCGCAAGCTCGGCGCCGTGCTCCGCGAAGCGCAGCGCGAGCGTATCGAGGCGCAGCTCGTTCGCCTCGAGGCGGAAGACCCGGCCGTCCAGCCGCGCTTCGGCCGGCGAGGACGCCGCAGCCTGCGGCGGGTCGAGCCGCAGCGCCGCGAGCCGTTCCGCCAGCGCCGCCTGCGCCGAGGCGTCCGGCCCGGGAGCGGCCTCCGCCGACAGCGCCGGCAGCAGCTCGGCCCAGGCGGCGTCCAGCACGGCCTGCATATCGGCGACGCCGGACGTGATCGCGAGCACCGCTTCCTGCTCCGGCAGGACGACGCAGAATTGGCCGAACGCGCCGTCGCCGCGGTACGCGCCGTGGCGGCAGCGCCAGAACTGGTAGCCGTAGCCCTGCGTCCAGTCGTTGGCCCGGCCGTCATCGTTGTCGATCTGGAAGCTCGTCGCCTCGTCGATCCACGCCGCCGGCAGGAGCTGCTCGCCTTCCCAGACGCCGCGCTGCAGGTACAGCTGGCCGAACTTGGCGATGTCCTCGGTCGTCACGTTCAGGCCCCAGCCGCCGACCGCGATGCCGCGCGGACACGTCTCCCACGTGCCCTCGGTCAGCCCGAGCGGCGCGAACAGGCGCGGCCGCAGATACGCGAGCAGCGATTGGCCCGTGACCTTGTGCAGGATGGCGGATAGCATGTACGTCGCCGCGCTGTTGTACGCGAAGTGCGTGCCCGGTTCGTGCTCGACCGGCTCCGCGAGGAACGCGCGGACCCAGTTCTCGTCCTTGCGCAGGCTGCCGGTCACGTCCGCGTCATGGCCCGTGCCCATCATGAGCAGATGCCGGATCTGCATCGCGGCGAGGTTGTCCGATACCGTCTCCGGCGCGTCGTCCGGAAAGAAGCCGACGACCGGGTCGTTCACCGTCAGCAGCCCTTCCGCGGCCGCGAAGCCGATCGCCGTCGACGTGAAGCTTTTGCTAAGCGAGAACAGCATATGCGGGTATTCCGGCTTGTAGGGCGCCCACCAGCCTTCGGCGGCGACGTGTCCGCGGCGAAGCAGCATGAAGCTGTGCAGCTCCAGCTTCCGGTCCCGGACGGCGTCCAGGAAGCCGAGGATCGCTTGCGGCGCGATGCCCGCCGCCTCCGGCGTCGATCTAGGCAGACGTGTTAGATGTTCCATAGTCCGATTCCTCCCAATACGAATAGTGTCGTGCGGGTCCATTGGCGTGAATACGGTTACTTAAAGCGGGTGCGACGGTCGGCGGTACGAATGAGGACGCTGCGGGGATGATGCGTTTGCGGTTTCTAGCAAGAATGTTATCGTAATAGGATAACCGTGTAAAGCGGACTTCGGGAGGGATTCGGGTCTATGCGATTGTTTCGGGTAATGGCCGGGCAGGAAGGGAGCCGCGGGCTGCCGGATTTTCTGAATCACCATTACGTCAGCTGCGGCTTGCCGGGCCTCGGCGATCTGGGGCTGGTCGGGCTGACGGAGCTGGGGGTGAAGCTGCGGCAGACGCACGGCTTGGACGGGCGCGAGTTGGAGCGGCAGTTGGAGGCCCACTGGAATTTCGCGCACGCGCTCGAGGACGGGGATTACGTCGTGGCCGGCGACGGGGAACGGCTGTATCTCGGCGACCTCGGCGATTATTATTACCTCGAGACCTTCGACAATGCCGAAGAGCGGAGCGGGCACCGGCGCGGCGTCACCTGGCTGCGCCGGCTGGAGCGCAGCGAGCTGCATCCGGAGCTGGCGGCGTTCCTCGGCGAGGAGGGGGAGAGCGGGCTCTTCGGGCGGTCCGTCGCGCCGGAGGAGCTGGAGCGGCTGCTGTCGCCCCCGTCCGCGGCGGAAGTCCCGCCGCTCGTCGACGAAGCGACGCTGCGCGAGGCGCTGGACGTGCTGCGGGCGGCGCTGCGCAGCGACGATCCGGAGCGGCGGGAACGGGCGGCGGCCGCGATCGTGCGGGCGGCGGCGCTGCGGGCGTAACGGCAGAGCCGGTGCTTCCCGGTCCGCGGTCCGGCGGCTATGCCCGCGCCCGCATGCTATAATGGGAGCAAACCAAGCGGAACGGAGCTGACGCATGAACTGGAAATTCGCCGGTTACATTGTCGTGGCGCTGATCGTCATTCATCTGCCGTTCGTAGGCATCTTCTTCAAAATCGCCAACACGCTCGTGCACGAGTCGGCCCATGCCTTGACGTCGCTCGCGATGAAAGGGCAGGTAGGCCAGATCCAGCTGTACGCCAATACCGAAGGCGTCACGTACACGGCGTCGCCGAGCAAGCTGGCCTCCGTAGTGACGAGCCTTGCGGGCTACGTCGGCTCGTCCTTGTTCGCGCTGCTGCTCGCCGTGCTGTGCGCGCGGCGCAAGCACGCGGTCATCCTGTGGCTCTTCCTCGTCCTCGCGGTCGTCAACGCGGTGCTCTGGGTGCGCAATCCGTTCGGCATCGGCTGGCTGCTCGTCTTCACGGCGCTGCTGGCCTTCGCGCTCTGGCGCAAAGGCGGCTGGGCCTCCGCCTTGGCGATCGGCTTATTCGTGTTCGTGCTGGCCGAATCCGTGTCGAGCAGCTTCGCGATTCTGTGGCTCAGCCTGTACGCGCCGTCAGGCGCCGGGGACGCGGCGAATCTGGGCAGGGACACAGTGCTTCCGACGGCGTTCTGGGGCTTCTTCTTCTTGATTCAGGCATGCGCGTTCGGCTTCGTCAGCGCGCGTACGGTGCTGCGGCGCGGCAGGGGCACAGGCGGCGGAGGCGCGTTCCCGCGGCACTTGTCCTCCTAGCCACGCTTCGTCTCCGCAATCCGCTACATCGACTAAAGGAGCGTAATGATCCATGAAAATGAACGAAATCGGCCGTTCCGGGCTGTTCGTCGGCGAGATCGGCCTCGGCTGCATGTCGCTCGGCACGGAGGAGCGGACGGCGGCTGCAATCCTGCACGAGGCGCTCGAGCGGGGCGTCAATCTGCTCGACACCGCCGATCTCTACGACGGCGGGCGAAACGAGGAGCTCGTCGGCAAGGCGATCCGCGGCCGCCGCGACCGGGTCGTGCTGGCGACGAAGGTCGGCAACCGGCGCGTGCCGGGCCAAGACGGGTGGGTATGGGACCCGTCGAAGGCGTATATATTGTCGGCGGCGAAGGAGAGTCTGCGCCGGCTCGGCACGGACTACATCGACCTGTATCAGCTGCACGGGGGCACGCTCGACGACCCGATCGACGAGACGATCGAGGCATTCGAGCAGCTGAAGGCGGAGGGCGTCATCCGGGCGTACGGCATCTCGTCGATCCGGCCGAACGTCATTCGCGAATATGCCGCGCAGTCCGGCATCGCCAGCGTGATGAACCCGTACAGCATCGTCGACCGGCGGGGCGAAGAGACGGTATTCCCGCTGCTGGCGGAGAAGGGCATCGGCGTCATCGCGCGGGGACCGCTCGCGAGCGGCGCGCTGGCGGCCGGGCGGCAGCCGTCCAAGGGCGTGCCGGACTACGAGCTGGCGGAGCTGGAAGCGCTCCGCGCCGGGCTCGGGGCGCTGGAGGCGTCAGGCCGCAGCCTGACGCAGCTGGCGATCCGCTTCACGCTCAGCCAGCCGGTCGTGGCGGCCGCCGTGCCGGGCGCCAGCTCGCGCGAGCAGCTGCTGCAAAACCTCGCCGCGGCGGACGCGCCTCCGCTGACGGAAGCGGAAGCGGCGGCGGTCCGCGATATGAGCAAGGCGAACCGGTACCGGCTGCACCGCTAGCGGGGCGAGCGGGAGCTCTCGGCTAGGAAGTTCGGAAGAAATAGGTAAGCTTCGCGCAGCCAGCGGCAGTCCGCCGCGACCCGTCACGATCGGGCACGGAAAGTCGGGCGGCCGCGGACGGTTCCCGTTAATCTAAGAAGGAAGGAGGCGGCGAGACGTGGAGCAGCCGATGAACATGAACGGCGCGCTGCGCTACATCGAGGAGCGCCTGGCGGACGAGATCGACGTGAAGGAAGCGGCGCGGCGGGCCTACTGCTCGGAGTACCAGTTTCTGCGGATGTTCTCGTTCCTGGCGGGCCTGCCGCTGTCGGAATACATCCGCCGGAGACGGCTGACGCTGGCGGCGTTCGAGCTGCAGGGCGGCGGCGCCAAGGTCATCGACGTGGCGCTCAAGTACGGCTATCGCTCGCCGGACGCATTCGCGCGGGCGTTCCAGCAGTTGCACGGCGTCATGCCGTCGGCGGTGCGCGGCGGCGGCGCGGTCAAGGCCTACTCGCCGATCTCCTTCCAGTTAACGGTGCAGGGAGGCAGCGAAATGAATTATCGGATTGTGGAGAAGGATGCGTTCCGCATCGTCGGCATTATGAAGCGGGTACCGGTCGTGTTCGAAGGGGTCAGCCCGGAGATCGCGGCGATGTGGCAGAGCTTGGACATGACGGCGATCGCAGCGCTGAAGGCGTTATCGAACGTCGAGCCGCGGGGGCTGATCAGCGCGTCGGCGAATTTCTCGGAGGGCCGGATGGAGGAGCGCGGCGGCCTCGATCATTATATCGGCGCCGCGACCACGGAGCCGGCGCCGGATGGGATGGCGGCGCTAGAGGTGGCCGCTTCGGCCTGGGCGGTGTTCGAGGCCGTCGGACGGTTCCCGGAGACGCTCCAGCAGGTATGGGGGCGCATCTATTCGGAATGGCTGCCGTCGGCGGCGTACGAGCTGGTCCCAGGGCCGGAGATGCTGTGGAACGAAGGGAAGGACACGTCGGTGCCGGCGTTCCGGAGCGAGATCTGGATTCCGGTGCGGATGAAGCAGGCGCTGCAGATTTGATACAAGGAAGAGCATCGGGGGCGGGCGGCGCACCGGATGCTCTTCCTTTTTGGCGCCTGCGGCGGAGCGCGCCTCGCCAGCAAGCGCGGCGGCCCGGCATGCCGCGCCGATCTCCTTCGCACGCCGGAATCGTCCGTTTTGCGCAGCCGCCCGTTCGTTGCCGATTGCGGGGGCCTTTGCTACGATGGGGGAAAACGGAAGAGCGAGGGACCGAAATGATCGATATTCATTGTCATATACTGCCCGGCGTGGACGACGGCGCGAAGGATCTGGCGGAGGCGGCCGCGATGGCCCGCATCGCGTACGAGGACGGCATCCGGGATATCGTCGTGACCCCGCATTTCAACGCTGTCTACATGACCATGGCGGATACGGTGCGGCGGAAGCTGGACGAGCTGCAGGCGGAGCTGGACCGGCAGGGCATCGCCATCCGGCTGCATCCGGGCAACGAGGTGCGCATCGAGAGCAAGGCGTTCGTCGAGCGGCATGCCGCCCGGGGGAGCTTCGCGTACTTGGGCGGGCCGGGGAAGTTCCTGCTCATGGAGGAGCGCTGGACGGATTACGATCCGGACACGCCGGAGATCGTCGCGCGGCTGCTGGACGCGGGCGTGACGCCGGTGCTGGCGCACCCGGAGCGGCATTTCTTCTTCCGGGAGGACCCGGAGCTGCTGCCGTCGCTGATCGCGCAGGGCCTCTGGACGCAGGTGTCCGCGGACAGCCTGGTCGGCAATTTCGGCGCGGAGGCGCGGGAGTACGGCCGCAAGCTGATTCTGGACGGCCACGCGCATACGCTCGCGACCGACGCGCATAACGTGACCCGGAGGCCGAACCTGAGCGCGGGGATGGCGGTGTTCGAGGAGCTGGCCGGCACGGGGGCGCGGGCCGCGCTGGAGGCGCGGATGCGGAGCATCCTCGACGCGTAGGCGCGGGAGCGCGGAAGCGCGAAGAGCGGGCTGCAGACGCGGAAGCGCGGAGAAGAGGCGGAAGATGAGGAACGCAACGAAAGGCCGGGAGACGGACGCGCATCGCGTCGGTCTCCCGGCCTTTCTCGCATTTTATGGCGCCGGCGCGTAGCCGGCGGGCGCCGCCGCTGGTCCAGCCGCGGTCCGGCGGCGCGGAATCATCATCCGCCCGCCCTTGATCCGCAGCGAGACGAGCGGGTCCGGCACGGCGTCGCCTTGTCCCGGCGCGGAGACGAATTCGAAGCGTTCCGCCAGCGCGGCAAGGATCAGCACCGCCTCCATCAGCGCGAACTGCGAGCCGATGCAGCCGCGCGAGCCGCCCCCGAACGGGAAGTACGCGAAGCGCGCCCAATTCGCGGCGCCTCCGTCCGCGAACCGCTCCGGCCGGAACGCCGCGGCGTCGCCGAACACCGCTTCGTTGCGGTGAATCGCGTACGGGCTGATCAGGAAGCTGCTTCGGGCCGGGAACCGCTCGCCCAACATCTCGAGCCCGTGATCCGCTTCGCGCAGAATCGCCCACGCCGGCGGATACAGCCGGAGCGTCTCCTGGATGACGTGCCGCGCGTACGGCAGCTCCCGGTACAGCTCGCCCGCCGCGAGGGGCGAGCCGCTCTCGCGCTCGCGCAGGCGCAGCGCGTCCAGCTCGCGGCGCAGCGCGGCGGCGGCTTCGGGCGCGCGCTCCAGCGCGTACCAGGCCCAGACGAGCGCGTTGGCCGTCGTCTCGTGGCCGGCGAGCAGCATCGTTATCATTTGATCGCGGATTTCCTCTTCCGCGATCGGCTCGCCGTCCACGTCCTTCGTGTCGAGCAGCAGGCCGAGCAGGCTGTCGGCGTACGCCTCCGGCGCGCGCCGGGCGGCGGCGATGGCGCCGTAGATCATTGTTTCGAGCGTGCGGATCGCGCGGCGGTGAGCCCGGTTGCCCGGCGTCGGCCAGCCGAAGGGGAGGATGACCGGCGAGAAGATCGTGGCGGCTGTGCGGCGGATCGTCACGTCGACGGCGTCCGCGAGCGCGGCCTTGTCCGCTTCTACGTCCGTGCGGAACATCGTCTTCGCGATGACCTCGAGCGTCAGCTGCATCATGACGTCGTGCATCGGCACCGGCACGCCCTCGCGCAGCGCGTCCGCGGCCTTCCGCGTCTCGGCGAGGACCGTCTCGGCGTAGGCGTTGATTCGTTCCTTGTAGAACACCGGCGTCAGGTATCGCTTCTGCCGGCGGTGCGCCGCCCGGTCCGCGGTCAAGAGGCCGTCGCCGATCGTGCGCCGCAGCACGCCGGCGCTCCGGCCCTTGCGCAGCTTGTCCTCCTGGTGCACGAGCAGCTCCTGGACGAACTCCGGCGCGTTGATGATGAACGTCGGCTGGAACGAGCTGGTCCGCAGCGACACGACGTCGCCGAGCGGCAGGGCGTCGACGAGGAAGCCGAGGGGATCGCGCTGGAACCGGAAAAAGTTCGATACGCGGGACGAGGGAATATCGACGACGCGCGTCATGGGGATACGCCTCCTTCGGGCGGCCGCTTCTCGCCAGCGGCGCTTCGTTTCCTTTGAGTCTAGCACGTTTGGCGAAGCGGCTTCAAATCCGCCCGGCGCCAGGATCAGCCGCCTGCCGCTAAAGGGACGCATATTCGGGAAGAATGGAAGCATAAGCTGAATGAAACGCTTGTCCTGGGAAAGAGTGATGCGATACATGACGGCCATCACGTTCAAAGCCTACGCGGTCGCGAACGAAATCGACTTGAACAAAATCGCCATCAGCTGCGGCATTCCGAAGAAATACACCTGGGAGCAGCCGCTCGTGTTGAAAGGGGAGACCCTGCAGCAGATCGTGCGGAAGCAGACGGACGATGCCCAGCAGGTGCTCGTGTTCTCCTTCGGGAGCGTCGTCTTCGTCAATCAGGCGCATCCGGGCGACATCGCGCGCTTCCTGGCGTACGTGCGCACCTTCGAGCCCGAGATCGACATCGAGCAGCGGGACCGGTACTCCGACGACTACAGCCTGCATACCGGCGAAGCCGACCATTTCGAGCTGACGGACGAATACGTCGTCGTGCCGGAATACGAGGCGTTCCATCCGGAGCTGATCGCCACCGTGCTCGCCAAGTCGGTCGCCCTCGAGAAGATCGAGGAGCAGCTCGGCAAGATCCACGACCGGCTCGAAACCATGATCGACCGGCTGGAGAAGGGCCGGCTGCGGATCGGCAACAAAGAGCTGGCCCGCACGACCGCCAACATCATCCGCCACGAATACAACACGCTCGCGTACATCATGATCCTGGATAAGCCCGACATTACGTGGACGAGCAGCAGCGCCGGGGAATTTTACGACCGGATGCTGGAGTTCTTCGAACTGAACGACCGGTACAAGATCATGAAAAGCAAGACGGAGGTGCTCTACCACCTCATGGAGGGCTTCTCGACGATCAGCCACTCGATCCGGGGCCTCTTCGTGGAGTGGATCGTCGTCGCCTTGATCGTGATCGAGGTCATCCTCTCGGTGCTGCAAATCGCCGGCGTGCTGCCGTAGGGCGTATACGGCCGGGCGGTTAACGGAGCGGATAAACCGCAGTCAGCCGCATGCACGCCGCAGTCCGCCAGGCCGCGCGCGCATGACGAAGAAGCCCGGAATGCCGCATGCGGCGTTCCGGGCTTCTTGCATGCGGGCGGAAACTTACGCCTGCGGGCGCGGCCCCGCGTCCAGCCCCGTCGATTCGACCGTCTTGATCAGCTTGACCGTCAAGTCGCCGTGCACGTGGATTTGGCAGGACAGGCGGATCGCCGGATCCGTGATCCCCTTGTTGCCGCGGACCGTCGCTTCCGCTTCGCCGATCTCGCCGGCGCTGCCGGCGACGACCTCGACCGCGCACGTCGTGCAGCGGGCGTTGCCGCCGCAGCGGTGCAGCACGTCGACGCCGCCGTCTTCCAGCGCCAGGACGAGCTTTTGGCCGTCCGCGGCCGTTACGGCCTCGCGGCCTTCGATGTGTACCGTTGGCATGTGTTATTCCTCCTCGTTGTCGTGTTGGACTCCTGTCCACTATTCACCGGATTGCTTGTCCATTAAACCATGTTCGCGCATAGTTCCTCAAGAGGCGGAACACACTAGTGGCGATATTGGCACGGCATGCGAGCGGAAGAAACGAACGGAAGGAGCGGGCGGTATGGCGGAAAGATCGGTATTCGCGTACTTCAACACGCCGGATCAGGCGAAGGAGGCGGTGGAGCGGCTGAAGCCGCTGAAGCTGGTCGATTACGCGATCGAGCGGATCGACGGCTACGCGGGCCCGGGCTACCAGAGCCTGGACCGGCTCGGCGGGACGATCACGGGCGATTTCAAGGGGATCGGCAGCTTGACGCTCGGCGGCGACTTCGACAGCCTCGACGCGGGCATTCTCGCGACGGCCGGCGTCAGCGCGAGCGGCTACGGCTCGGGCGGGCCGGACAACCGGGTCACCGGCCGGGACATCATGCTCGTGGCGATCGTGGAGGAAGCGGACTACGAGGAGGCGGACCGCATCGTCCGGGAGGCGGGAGCGCTGTAAGGCGGACGGGCGGAAGGGCAGCAGCGGGCAGCCGCGCGGCTGTCAGGACGCCGCTGCGTTGGTTAAAGACCTTGCTTACTACATGGGGCTTCCGTACACGGTCAAGTTCAGACCTATTAAAGACGATCCGAATTACCCTAACGGTTACTATTACGGCGGTTTTGAAGAGCTGGAAGGATGCAATACGGACGCCCCTACGGTGGTGGAATTGATCGAAGAACTTGAAGAAGTTAAGCGGGTATATCTTGAAACCAAATTACAATTTGGCGACCCTATCCCTGAACCAGACGAACTACCAAGCGGGGAAATCAAACTTCGGATGCCGCGAACGTTGCATTGGCGTCTGGCCGCTGAAGCGAAGCGCGAAGAAGTATCCTTAAATCAATACATGGTTTCCAAACTAAGCCGCTAACGCGGCTTTTTCTGTGCTCTCAGCCTAGGGATGCCTCTATTTTATTCTTCGGCTTTACAACTCCATCACAACTCTCCCATATCGCGACTATATCCCCGCCCTATACTGTGTCTGAATACGAATTCCGATGCGAACGTCGGGAACGGAGGGGGATATATGCCGCAAACGAAACCTCGATACATGCCTGGCCTGGACGGTGTGCGCGCCATCGCCGTGCTCGCGGTCATGGCGTATCATTTCGGCTGGCCTGCCGCGTCGGGGGGCTTCCTCGGGGTCGGCGTTTTTTTCGTCTTATCCGGCTACCTCATCACCGATTTGCTGCTGGAAGAGCACAGAAGCACCGGAAGGTTCAATCTCGGCCGGTTCTGGATCAGGCGAGCCATGAGGCTGCTTCCGGCCATGCTGTTCATGCTCCTCGCGTTGACCGTCTATTTGGCGCTTGCCGACCCCGGGCGACTATCCGCGATCGGCGGCGAGCTGCTGTCCGCCTTCACCTACTCCAGCAACTGGTATCTGATTTATCGGCACGTCTCCTATTTCGAAAGCTTTGGTCCGCTATCGCCGATCGGCCATTTATGGTCGCTGGCGGTGGAAGAGCAGTTTTACCTGCTCTGGCCTTTGGTGGCAGCGGGGATGCTCCGGTTCGCTCCCTTCCGGGCGCGAGGCAGGCTTGGGATCGCGACGTTGACCGCTGCGGCTGCTTCTCTCCTCGCCATGGCATGCCTGTACGTGCCCGGGACCGATCCGAGCAGGGTCTATTACGGGACGGACACGCGCGCGTTCGGACTATTGATCGGCGCGGCATTCGCGATGTTCCTGCCTAGCCGCAGGCTTGCGGAGCCCCTCCGGCGGGGGAGCGGTTGTCTGGATGCGATCGGGGCAATCGGACTTTGCATCTCGCTGTATATGATGACGAGCGCGGACAAATACGACGATTCGCTGTACAGGGGAGGGATGCTGGTATTATCGGTGGCTGCCGGACTTGCGATCGTCGCTTCGGCGAGCCCGTTCAGCCGAACCGGCAAGGTATTGGCCTGGAAGCCGCTGCGCTGGATTGGCATTCGCTCCTACGGCATGTACTTATGGCATTACCCGGTCCAAGTGCTGATGTGGCCGAATAATCCCTACGAAGATTCGAATGTGCTTCATCAGCTTGCGCCGTTCATCGTGACTGTTGCCCTATCCGCGCTGTCTTATCGATTCATCGAGCAGCCGATTCGCAGCGGCACTCTGTTTAACTTTACTAATAAGGAGAAAAGAAACATGACATCCACATCCGTAAAAAAAGGTATTCGCATGATCGCCATGTCGGCTATTCTGCTGATCGTGATGCTGTGCGCGGCTTGTAAAGGAGCGGGGAATCCTCCATCCGCCGGTTCCATCGAATCGCCTGCCGGGACAACCGCGAACGATCCGGGGACGGGTTCGGACGCTGCCCCGAGCCGCATGCCTGATGAGACGCCGGACCCGGCATCCGGCACTGCGCCGGACACGGAGCAGCCCGGAGGCGTAACGGCAATCGGCGATTCCGTCATGGCGGGCGTAAAGGCCGACTTGGAAAAGCGCATATCCGGCATCGTCGTGGACGGCAAAGTCAGCAGGCAATTATCGGAAGCGATCGAAGTCGTACGTCTGCTGAAGTCGGAAAACAAGCTGGGGCAGACGGTCGTGATCGAGCTGGGCACCAACGGTCCGTTTACTTCAAAAAGGCTAAACGAGCTCCTGGATGCGGTCGGAGAGGATAAGCGGATTTATGTGGTGAACACGCGCGTCCCCAGAGATTGGCAGGATACGGTGAACAAGGCGCTGGCCAAAGCGGCGGACGACCATGCGAACGTGAACCTGATCGATTGGCACGCGTATAGCGACGGGAAATCGGCTTGGTTCACCAAAGACGGCGTTCACCTGCAGCCGGAGGGAGCCGAAGCTTACGCGGCATTGATCGCCGATGCGATCCGCCCGTAACTGGTGTTATTAGGCAGCGCCCGGAACAGGATGGTCTCGGTTTTTTTTAAGATTTGACGGCTATCATGAGAGCTGCCTATAACATGATAAGCGGGGAATCCAGCCGAATGGACAAAAAAATACTGATTGTTGAAGACGATCCCAATATCTCGAACATTATTAAGATGAATCTGACGCTCGTTCATTATCAAGCGGTGCAGGTTTACGACGGTCTGGCAGCGCTCGAGGCGCTCGAACGGGAGAAATTCGACCTCGTGATTTTGGACGTGATGATCCCTAAGCTTGACGGCTTTACGCTGATGGAGACGATCAGGCCTAGAAAGGTACCCGTCATTTTTTTGACCGCGAAAACCGCCGTCTTCGATAAAGTCCATGGTCTCAAATTGGGCGCCGACGATTATATGGTCAAACCGTTCGACGGAATCGAGCTGCTGGCCAGGATCGAAACCGTGCTTCGCCGATACGGCAAGGAAGAAACGGAGATGCGCATCGACGATATCCGCGTGTATCCGGACAAGCGATTCGTAACTCTGCAAGGCGAGCCCGTCGAACTGACGCCTAAAGAATTCGATCTGCTGCTCGTGCTCCTCGTAAACAAAAATATCGCGCTGTCGCGCGAGCAGTTCCTCGATAAAGTATGGGGCATCGACTATTACGGCGATACGAGGACCGTGGATGTGCATATCAAGTCGCTGCGCAAAAAGCTCAAGCTTCAGGACCGGATCAAGACCGTCTTCAAAATCGGTTACCGGCTGGAGGTATAGCCATGAAGTTTTGGCTTAAAATCTTTACGTATTCGATCGTCGTCTTCCTGCTGATCTTCAACGCGGCCTCTATTCTGGTCATCGAACGGAATCACAGCAAGCTGCTTAATCGGGCGATCGATGACGCTTTAAGCCAGAACCGGAATATTCATTCGAGCGTGAACGCGATCGTGCCCACGGTCCTGATCTACGATTCCGACGAGTATGAACAGAAGGTGCTCGCGAATATCGCCCAAGGCTTCGTCGGGAAGGTCGGCGATCGGGGCGTCTATATGACGATTCGCAACGATAAAGGGAAAACGGTCTACAACAACGCGGATTTCGAGATGCCGGCAGACCGAAGCGGGCCGGAGCGGACGAAGGAGGATGAAGTCGCGTATATCTTGCGGGATATCGGCAAGCGAACCATCCTGTTCACGTCGAATTCGGTGCAGATCAACCGGAATCATTACGCGTTTACCTATATGAAGGACATGACTTCCGTATACCGGGAGCGTTCGGATCAATACGTGTTTTATTTGAAGGTGAATCTCATCGCATGCTCGGCTTACATGCTCCTCATGTTTGTCGTCAGCAGAAGGCTGACGCTGCCGATTCACCGTCTGAACCGGACGGCGCAATATATTGCGGCCGGCGCCTTCTCCGAACGGGCCGCGTCGAGGTCCAAGGATGAAATCGGCGTGCTCGCCGACAATTTCAACGCGATGGCATCGGTTGTCGAGGATAAGATCAAGGATCTCGAACGTCTGAACCGGGAAAAGCAATTGTTCATCGATAATTTCACGCATGAGCTGCAAACGCCGTTAACGTCGATCATCGGATACGCGAATATTCTGAGAACGGGAAAAATTGACCAGGCGCAGCTGCTTGAAGGATTGGATGTCATTCTATCGGAGGGGAAGCGCCTGGAATCCCTGTCGTTTAAACTGATGGATTTAATCCAGCTGGAGAGATTCGAATTTCCGCTGAAGGAGCAGGATTTTTGCGCTGTTCTGGAGGAGATTGCGCCCGCTCTGGAGATGAAAGCAAGAAAAAAGCAGTTGTCCATTGACATGTATTGCGAGAACGCGCGCTTGAGACTGGAGAAAGACTTGATGAAAGTCCTGATCTTTAACTTCGTGGACAATGCCATCAAGGCATCGTCCAAAAACCAAAGGATCACGATCCGGGCCGCTCGGCAAGGCGAACATTATGTGCTCGAAATCGAGGATGAAGGAGTCGGCATCGAAAGCGAGCATCTGGACCGCATCTTCGAACCCTTCTTCATGACGGATAAAGCCCGAACGAAGGGAAATCACGGCGCCGGCCTGGGCCTGTCGATCTGCAGGAGCATTGCTCGCCTGCATAATGCCGAGATTAGCGTGAGAAGCGAGCCGAATCGGGGCACGACGTTCATCGTCGCGTTCCGGCCGGGAGGGATGAGGCTATGAACAGGCTGGCGCTGCTCCTCGTGTCTGCCGCGTTCCTGGTCGCGATGACCGGCTGCGGTTCCCTGATCGACCCTGTCCCGAAGAATGTGTATAGGGTCAAAACGTTCAAGGAAGGCCATCCAAATCACGAAACCGCCATATCCGGAGGCGTGCTTTCGATCGAAACCGCAAAATCGCTCGGGCTCAATGCGGTCGAGAAATATTTAGGGAATCGGCTTTCGCCGGACGATGCTCGGTTCGAGGTGACTGCCGTTGACGTACAGGCGCTGAAAGAGCTGGTGGAGCAGCAGATGCGCCCGGACGAGAAAAAACAGGCCGAAACGAAGCTGAACGAAGTGCCGGAAGGGTTATTCTACCTCACCATTATCTCGCCGAATAACGAGAGATACGGGCTGGTATTAAACGCCGGAACCGGCGATGTGCTGAAAATATCGGATGACACGCAAGCCGGAACGGAAAGCGCCGGTATTCCCGGCGACAAGGCAATAAGCGCCTATTCGGAATTGGCGAATCAGTTCCTTGTGGAGAAAGGGTTGAGTTCAAGCGGCCTATGGGCGGATGGCGGATTGTTCGTCGAGGCGAGGGAAGCGGCTTATTATTGTATTCGAAGCACGGAAGACGATAGTCTGGACTATTTGATCGAAGTGGATATCGCCGAGAATCAGGTAACGGGCTTCAGTAAAGACATCATGGCGATGCTGACTTGGAATGCGAAAGTGTTTGCCAAGGCACCGTCCATGCAGGAGTAATAAGGGCCGTACCCCGGTCATTGCGGCCGGGTACGGCCCGTTTTGCATAGAGCGCGCGGGGAGAGGTAAACTATTCCTGCAAGCAGCCGGACAAGGCAGAATGAACCGAAGGAGGATCAGGCATGGAGAAGCGTACGCTTGGCAAGGAAGGGTTGACGGTATCGGCGTTGGGGCTGGGCTGCATGGGGATGTCGGATTTCTATGGCGGACGGGATGACGACGAGTCGATCCGCACGATCCACAGGGCGCTCGAGCTCGGCGTCACGTTCCTCGACACGGCGGACATGTACGGCGTCGGGCGGAACGAGGAGCTGGTCGGACGGGCGATCCGGGGGCGCCGCGGCGAGGTGACGCTCGCGACGAAGTTCGGCAACGTGCGCGACGCGAGCGGCAAGGTTCTCGGCATCAGCGGCAAGCCGGACTATGTCCGGTCCGCCTGCGAAGCGAGCCTGCGGCGGCTCGGGGTCGACCACATCGACCTCTATTACCAGCATCGGGTCGATCCCGATACGCCGATCGAGGAGACGGTCGGCGCGATGGCCGAGCTGGTCCGCGAGGGCAAGGTGCGGTACCTCGGCTTGTCCGAGGCGGCGCCGGCGACGATCCGCCGGGCCCACGCCGTTCATCCGATTGCGGCGCTGCAGACGGAATATTCGCTGTGGAGCCGGGACGTGGAGGACGAGATCCTGCCGCTGTGCCGCGAGCTCGGCATCGGCTTCGTGCCGTACAGCCCGCTCGGCCGCGGCTTCCTGACCGGCCAGATCCGGGTGTTCGAGGATCTGGCGGAGGACGATTACCGCCGCATGTCCCCGCGCTTCCAAGGCGAGAACTTCGCGAAGAATCTGGCGCTCGTCGACCGGATCAAGGAGATCGCCGCCGAGAAGGGCTGCGAGCCGTCGCAGCTGGCGCTGGCCTGGCTGCTCGCGCAGGGCGGCGACATCGTGCCAATCCCGGGCACGAAGCGCGTGAAGTACCTGGAGGAGAACGCCGGCGCGCTCGCGGTGCGGCTGACGGACGCGGACCTCGCGCGCATCGAGGAGACGGCGCCGAAGGGCGCCGCGGCCGGCACGCGGTATCCGGAAGCGGGCATGCGGACCGTCAACCGGTAGGCCGGCGGCGCACCGCCGCGACGGCGGCAAGCCGAGCGATGCGCGGAACGCGGGCGGCAGCGGAAATTAACCACGATAATCATCAAGGCCAACCGGCGGCGACAGCCGGCAACGGCCATGCGAAATAGGACCCTCCCGCGCAGGAGGGTCCTTTCGTTGCTTGCCTAAACGATCAGCGCCGTTAAATATTCAGCGCGTCCAGCAGCGCGTAGACGATCTTCGCGGCCTCGGCGCGCGTCAAGGTGCCGTCCGGCCGGAAGGCGCCGTCCGGGTAGCCGTCGACGATGCCCGCGGATGCGGCTTGGCCGATTGATTCCGCGGCCCAGGCCGGGATGCCCGCCGCGTCGGCGAACGTCTTGGCCGCGCCGCCCGGGGCGGCGCCGGCGGCCTTCAGGACGCGTGCGCCCATGACAGCGACTTCGGCGCGCGTGATGCGCTGCGACGCTTGGAAGACGGAGCCGCTGCCTGCGGCGAAGCCGGTTACGAAGCCGGCGTCTGCGGCCGCCCTCACTTGCGCCTTGGCCCACGCCGGAATCCGGCCGTCATCGGCGAAGCCGGTCGTTCCCGCCTCGGCCGGGAGGCTGAGCGCGTCCGCGAGCAGCTTCACCCACTCGGCGCGCGTGACCGGGCGTTCCGGACGGAACAGGCCGTCCTCGTAGCCGGAGACGACGCCCATGCCGATCAGCCGGTCGGCGTACGGCTTCGCCCACGACGCGCCCAGATCCGCGAAGGTGTGGGGCGCGAAGCCGAACACGCCGAATGCCGCAGCATGCTTGGCGCTCACCGTGATGACGGCGCCGTCGGCTTTGCCGCCGAGGAAGATCCATTTCCCCAGCGTGTCGTTGTAGTAGTAGACAGCCGGCTGAACGGCCGGATCCTTCTCGTAGTTAAACGTCAGCTCCACCGGCTTGCCGAACGCCGCGCCCGCGGTACTCGTCAGCTCGACGATCGGGCTGAGCGCGCGCAGATTGCCGAGCGGCGGCTGCCCGGCGGCAGCCAGGACGCGCGCGCCGACCTTGCCGGCGGACGCGACGGCGCCTGCCGGCACCTTGAAGGCGACGACGTCCTTCAGGCTGCCCTCGGCGCCCTGGGCGGGACCGACGTCGACGGTCACGGAGGCCGCCGGCGTCTCCGGCGCTGCCGGCGGCGGGCCGCTCGGCGCGGACGAAGCCGGCAGCGCCTTGATCGTGACGGCGAACGTCTTGCTCGCCGACGCCTGGCCGCGCGACGCCGTCGCCTTCAGCGTCACGGACGCGTCGGGCTGCCCCGCGGCCGGACGGGTCACCTTGGCGACGCCGTTCGCGATCGCGACGGCGTCCGCGCTGTCGGCCGTCTCTTCCCAGGCGATCGACGCGCCGTGCTCGCCCTCGGCCGGCAGCGGAAGATCGGCGGTCACCGCGCCGGCGTCGCCGAGCGTCAGCGCGGCGAGCGTATTGGCGACGGCCTGCTCGTCGCCGTAGGCGGCGGTATCGACGAAGATCGGATTGGAATAGAACCAGAGGTCCTTATAATTGCGGTCGTTAATCTCGTTAAAGCGGGCCGCCGGGTCCTCCGTCGTCGTTCTCGGATCGATCAGCGGATTGCCGTCCTGCGTCTCGCCCGGCACGTTCGGGCCGAGATTCGTGCCCCGCAGGCGGAAATACCGATCCTTGCTGGCGCGCGGCAGCTCGTACGTGATGACGTTATAGCCGTTCTCGTCCGTCGTCCAGTCCTCGCTCGTGAACGTGGCGACGACGCGGGTCGAGTCGTTCGTATCCTTGTCGTAGGCCGGCGTGCCTTTCTCGGCCGGTCCCGTCACGTCCCCCGCGATCAGGTCGACGTGGTCGACGGCCGGCTTCATGCCGCCGGATTGCCCGCTGTCGATCGGCGTTTCGTAATGATTCGTCTCGGGGCTCCTGAACTTGATCGTGAGCGTCAGCTTGTCCCCTTCGGTCGCCTGGAGGTTCTCGCCCATCCCGGCGTTCGCTTCTCCGTCCGCGATGCGGAAGTCCAGGGCGTCGATCAGATCGCCGAAGACGGAGAACGATTGGCCCGCGCGCATGCCGTCCAGGATATCCTGCGCGGAGCGGCCGTCCGTCCAGACGTAGTTCTTGGCGTATTCGCCCGGCCAGTAGCCGCTCGAATTGGTGCCGATCGTCTTGAAGTGGTAGTCGGAATTGGCGAAATTCCAGAACCGGCGGCCTTCGCCGAGCAGCGCGTCCCAGACGCCGCCGACCTTCGCGACCATGTAATCGACGCCGCCGTAGGAGCGGTTCTTGTAGCCGTTGCTCGCTTCCGGGTTGGCGGGATCGTACGCGGTGTTATAGCCGCCGCGGTCCGGCTCCATCTGGTTGCCGAGCATGCCCTCGAAGCCGAAGGCGATGTCCGGGGCGGCGTCGTTGAAGTCGCGGAAGTCCGAAATTTTATATTTGCCCGCGCCGCGGGAAGGATGGTTCACGATCATGTAGCTGGTGTCCGGGTAGCTGCGCTTCAGCCAATCGATCGCGGTCAGGCTGTCCGCGTGCGTCGCGTATGCGCGGTCGGCATCGGCTTCCCATTGCGCGACGTCGGCGGGATCGAACCAGCTCGCGTCGCGGTTCGTGAAGAGGTACTCGAACTGATTCGCGGCCTGCAGCGCTTCGTCGGAGCCCGGCGCGCCGGTCAGGATGCCGACGGATGCGTGCTCGTGCGACGGAATGTCCCATTCGAAGCCGGAGAAAATCGTTTTGCCGGCGTACTTGCCGGCTGCCTGCAGCGCCTTCGTCTTCGGCACCTGATAGTCGAGCATTCCCTTGGACATCGGAATCGGCCCGCCGGGAATGTCGGCGCCCGCGTCGTCCCGCTTGGAGGCGCGCAGATGATCCGCCAGGAAGAGGAAGTCGAGGCCGTTCGCCGTAAGGCCGTGGTCGAGCACCGATTCCAGCGAGCTCTGGGCATCGTCGGATTCGAACGTATGCGCGTGGAACTCGCCGGTCAGCCACTGGCCCTGCGGGGCGCCGGCATCGGCGCCGCCCTCCGCGGCCGCCGGCGCAGGGAGAGGCACGGCGAGGCCCGTCGTGAGAAGGCCGGCCGAGAGCGACAAGGGAAGCAGCATGCGGAATTGCTTGTTGAACTTCATCGATATCTACCACCAGTCTGCGAAAGTTGCCCGCCGGTGAAGCAAGGGCTGTCAGAGAGTAGTGTACAAGCCCATTGTCAGCGGGAGATTCGGGAAGGGCGCCGGTTTGTTAATCGGGGGTTAAAATGTTGGAAGCCATGCCGGATCCGTCCGGCGGCAGGGGCTAGTAAGAGGCAATAACGAACGGCGCATGCGCATAACGGCAGCCCCATAACGGCAGCGCATAACGAACGGCAAAACGCGCCCCGCTCGATGCATCGCATCAAGCGGGGCGCGTTTTGCTAAGCATTCTCGCCGCCGCGTCAGTCCGCGTTGTCCGCGAACAATCCGGCCCGGCTGACCGGCAGCCCGGCTTGGTACAAATGCCCGACGTCGCCGACGCCGTAGCAGCGCGGCGCGGCCCAGCCGTGTCCGCGCTCCTCCATGACGACGGTCGTCACCGAGCTCGGCGCGATCCAGAAGCCGGACCAGACCATGGAGAGCGGCAGCTCGAGCAGGTGGGACAGCCAGGCCAGGCCGAAGCCGAGGTGGCAGAAGACGGCGACCGCCTCCCGGTTTCGCTCGACGATCCGGTACCGGCCGTCCTCGCGCGCATAGCCGAAGCCGCGCATAAACGCATCGGAGTCCGCCTGCAGCCGCTCGAAGTTCGCCTTGAAGGCGGGATTGTCGAACGGCAGCCGCTCGTGCCAATCGCTGCTCGACGGATACGGCTGCTGCTCCCGTACCCACGTATGATCGGCGTTCCAGGCGACGACCGATTGCCCGGACGGCTCGGTGATCTGCCATCCGTCCAGCTCGGCCGTCCATGGCAGGATGACGGGAGAGAGTCCGATCGCGTCCGCGGTATACTGCATCGTGTGCCGCGCGCGGCCGAGCGGGGAGCTGAACAGGCGGTCGATGCGCGTGCCGGACAGCCGTTCGGCCAATGCCTTCGCTTCCAAGTGGCCGGGCGCCGTGATCGTATTGTTGGGGTAGTCCGGCTCCGCGTGGCGGATAATATACAATTTCATGGTTCGATTCAGCCTCCGCAACTCGTAATGGCGGCGCTCCCGACGGAATTCAGGCGCCGGGAGCGCCAGGCGGGAATAGCGGCACGTTGGCGCGGAACGGTCAGCCGTTGCCGGCGATGACCGCGCCCCATGCTTCGGGCGCCACGTCCCGCACATGCTTGGCGAACATCCATGGATGTCCCTCGAGGTCCTCGGCGACGTACTGCCGCTCACCGTATTCTGTATCGTTCAGCGGCTCTGTGATGCGGGCGCCGGCCGCCTCGGCGCGCGCGAAATGCGCGTCGATCTCTTCGACGAACAGCATGACGTTCTGCGTATAGCCGCCGATGCGGGCCGGGCTTGCCGCGGCATGGGTCAAGCTCTTCAGCATCACGTGCGCGTCCCCTAATTGGACGAGCGCGCCGTGCACCGTGCCGTCAGGCAGGCTGAAGCGGTACCGCTCTTCGAAGCCGAACGCTTCCCGCAGCCAGGACAGCGCCGCGGCAACGTCTTCGTAATACACGTGGGGCAGGATTGCGCTTACGGGAACAGATCGATTGGCAATCACGAGGAGCACCTCCGCTAGATTCGGAATCGTTCACTCTCAGGATAACATAGCGGGGACAGGCGCAGGCGGAGCGGCGGCAATTCTTTTTCGCGGGCATGCCAAAAGCCGCCCCGTGACGGAGCGGCTTTGCGGAAGCAGCGCGATTGGCCGCCTGTGTGAGCGCCGGCGCCGGTTCAGTTCGGGAAGCTGCCCAGATCGGAACCTTGCAGGCAGGCGAGCACGATCGCCAGAATCGCCAGCACGAGGGCAGGCACCATTTGGCCGAACGAGTCCTTCGCGCGGATGTGGGCGATCACGCCGCACACCATGATGAACGCGAGCTCGATGGCCGCCCAGGCGGACCAGCTGGCGTACCAGAATCCGACGACGAGGCCGGCGGCCGCGATCAGCTGCAGCAGACCCGTCACGACGCGGAACCATTGCGGCAGGCCGAGCTTGTTGAAGCTTTCGACTTGCATTTTGGCGCCGCCGGCCTTGCTGAGACCCGATCCGAGGAACGCGAGCGCGAGTAAAATTTCGATGACGATAGCCATGATGGCAATCCCCTCTCTCTGCATAAGTAAGCAACAACTGTTGCGTAAGTTATGATAAAATAAAGCTGTCTGCCGAACAACCGTCAATCCGGCGGTTTAGTCGCTTAGGCAACAACATTGCGATTTTGTAGCAAAACTCAGCCCTTACGGGCTTAAGAAACGAGGGGAAGCCGATGCAGCCACTGGGAGAGAAGCCGGATCCGCGGGTCCTGCGTACGCGGCAGCTCATCTTGGACGCGTTCCGGTCGCTCATTCAGACGAAGGATCTCAAGGACATCACGGTCGGCGACATCACGGAACGGGCGACGATCAACCGCGCGACGTTCTACGCCCATTACGCGGACAAGTACGAGCTCATGGACGCGTCGCTCACGACGATGTTCTGGGAAGGCATTCAAGGGAAACTGCAGTGCCACGCCGAGTTCAGCCGTTCGTCGCTGGCGGACATCGTCGCGACGATGTGCGAGTTCCACCGCGACCTCAGCACGCACTGCCTCAAAAATTACGAAGCGACGGGTCCGCTGCTGGAAAAGAAGGTCATCGGGCTGCTGCAGGAGGTGCTGTTCAAGCTGATGCGGAAAACGGTCGCGCTCCGCCCGGCCGGCTTCGACGAGGCGACGGCGAACGCGGTGTCCACGATGCTCGCCTGGAGCATCTACGGCCTCGCGTACGCATGGAACGCGGACGGGCGCCGCGTGCCGCCGGACGCATTGGCGGAAACGTCGCTGACCGCGCTTGCCAGCGTGATGACGGGCATCGGCAAGGCGGAGCTCCCCGCGGAGTAACGGGCGGCGGGCCGAGCGGCCGGCCGGTCGTTCACGCAGATCGTTTCGCCGCAAGAGCGGTACGTGATGCGGTACGGTACAGGCGTCTTCCGATTCGGCCAAATGCAAAAAAGAGCTGCCCCACAGTCATGTCTATGACTTCAAGGGCAGCCCTATTCTTATGTCTGCGCGCGCGCGGCCGCGTGACCGCCGCACATCCTGTTACGCTTGGTAGAAATTCCGGTCCCAGCGGTGTGGCTTCAGCTTGGCCAGCTGCTCTGGGGACAAGCCCTTGCCGTCGCCGACCGCCATGTTGCGCTCGACGTTGCGGACCGTCCGCATGCCCGGGATGACCGTGGACACGGCCGGGTGGCTGAGCACGTAACGCAGCGCGGTCTCCGCCATGTCGTCGACGCCGATGCCGAGATCGGCCGCGATCGCCTGCACGCGGTCGTACACCTGCTGCTTGCGGTCGCCGCGGAAGTAGTTGCCGCGGAAATCGTTCGGCGCGAACGTCGTGTCCGGCGTAATCTTGCCGGTCAGGCCGCCTTCGTCGAGCGCGACCCGCACGATGACGCCGACGTTATGCGCCCGGCATGCCTGCAGCAGCCCGTCCTCGGGGCTTTGGTCGAATACGTTGTAGATGACCTGCACGGTGTCCACGACGCCGGTTTCGATCAGCTTGATCGCGTTGCTCGCCTGATGGTCGTTGATCGAGACGCCGAAGCTGCGGATCTTGCCCTGCTCCTTCAGCTTCTGCACGGCCTCGAGCCAATCGCCGCGTCCGACCCACTCGTCGGACCAGACGTGGAACTGCTGCACATCGATCGTGTCCAGCCCGAGGTTGCGCAGGCTCTGCTCGGTGCAGGCGATCACGTGCTCGCCCGGAAACGCCTCGTCCGGGGAGATGCCGGCCGGCGCCGGCCATTTGCCGTTCTTCGGCGGGATCTTGGTGGCGACGTAGATCGGCTGCTTCTGCTCCCGGACGACTTGGCCGACGAGCCGTTCGCTGTGGCCTTCGCCGTATGCGAGCGCCGTATCGATGAAATTAAGACCCAGCTCCACCGCGCGGTGCAGCGCTTGAAGCGACTCGCGGTCATCCGCGCCGATCCAGCCGGATTTGCCGATGCCCCAGGCGCCGTAGCCGATCTCGGAGACGTTCAGTCCCGTTCTTCCCAGCGTGCGATAATGCATGTATGGTTCCTCCTCGTAATCATAAAAGGGTAAGGCGGGCCGCAGCCCGCCCGATAGGTGATGAATGATGCTCCTCCGGCGGCTCAGGCCTGACCGGGGACGTACGTCCGCCAAGCATGCTTCGGCTCCCAGCCGAGCAGCGCCTTGGCCCGCTTGTTGCTGAGCAGCGATTCGTGGCCGTCCAGCGGCTCGCGGAACTCGGTCGTTTCCGGGAATTGCTCGGCCATCAGCTGCCGGCTCGGAATCGCCATGCTCGTGTCGTCGGCCGCGAGATTGATCGCGACGGAGCCGAGCCCGTCCTTCTCGATCGCGAGGCGGCACGCTTCCGCGATATCCCGCGTGTCGACGTAGCTCCACAGGATGCGGTCGCGCTCGGCGCTGTTATGGATGAACGACGGGAACTGCGCGTAGCGCTCCGGCGGGATGACGTTGCCGATCCGCAGCGAGACGACCTGCATGCCGGTGCGGCGGTGGAACATGTCCGCCGTCTGCTCGTTCACGACCTTGGACAGGCCGTAGCTGTCCTGCGGCAGCTGCGGATGGTCCTCGTCGACCGGCACGTACGACGGACCGAACCGGTTGACCGCGAACACGATGCCGTAGGACGATTCGCTGGAAGCGATGACCGCCTTGCGGATGCCGAGGCCTGCGGCCGCTTCGAGCACGTTATAGGTCGACATGACGTTGTTCTGGAACGTCACTTCGCTCGTCTTGATATGCGCGGCTGGAATCGCCGCCAGATGGACGACGGCGTCCGCGCCCGCGAGCGCGCCGTACACCTCGCCCAGATTCTCGAGATTCGCCAGGATCGTCGGGCAGAGCCACTCCTGCGGCCGCACCGTATCCACGTTCACCACTTCATACTGCTGTTCCACGAAATGCTTGACGACCCACCGGCCGAGCATGCCGCTCCCGCCGGTTACGACGACTTTTGCCACTTGCTTGTCCTCCTTCGCTCGCTTCGATGATGATGCTGCCGGGTGCCATGCCGGGAATTAGGCCAGGATGTCCTCGATCTGCGCCACGACGTCCGCCGAAAGCGCGACGCCCGACGCGCCGGCGTTCTCCGCGACCTGCTCCGGGCGGCTTGCGCCGACCAGGGCGCTCGAGACGTTCGGCTGGCGCAGCGTCCACGCCAGCGCCAGCTGACCGATCGTGATGCCGAGCTCGGAAGCGACCGCGCCGAGGCGCTGCACCTTGGCGATTTTCTCCTCGGTGATGTTGCCGCGCATCCGTTCGACCTTGGCCGCGCGGCTGCCGGCCGGAATGTCGGTCGGCGAGGCGTATTTGCCCGTCAGCAGACCTTGCGCGAGCGGCGAGAAGACGACTTGTCCGATGCCGTTCTGCTCGCTGATCGGGATGATGTCCTTCTCGATGTAGCGGTTGAACATATTATAAATCGGCTGGTTGACGACGATGCGGTCGAGCAGGTACCGGTCCGCGGCGGCCAAGCCTTCCGCGATGTTCGCCGCCGTCCATTCGCTGATGCCGGCGTAGAGCACCTTGCCCTGGCGGATCAGGTCGTCGATGGCGCGCAGCGTCTCCTGCACCGGCGTCTCCGGGTCGAAGCGGTGGCAGTACAGAATGTCCACGTACTCCAGGCCGAGCCGTTTCAGGCTGGCGTCCGCCTGCTCCATAATGTGCTTGCGCGAGAGGCCGCGGTCGTTCGGGCCGTCGCCCATTTGGCCGAATACCTTCGTCGCCAGCATGTACGACTCGCGCGGGTAAGCGCGCAGCGTCTCGCCGACGACCTTCTCCGCTTCGCCGCGCTCGTATACGTTGGCCGTATCAAAAAAATTAATGCCGAGGTCGTAGGCAGTTTCGATCGCCTTGACCGCGTTTTCCTTCTCCACGTAGCCGCCGTAGGTCAGCCAGCTTCCCAGGCTGATCTCGCTAACCTTCAGACCGCTGCCGCCCAATCTCCGATATTGCATCGTTCTCAGCTCCATTTCGTCCGATCGTAAGCTTGCCAGAAGCCCCCCTTCAGTATAAAGTTCCCTTGAAACGATCGAAAGTAGTGAATATATGTTCAATATCTGATACCGGGTATATCTACTATACTTTCGGTGCCCGCGGGACCGCGGCCCGATTCCGCTTGACGGCCCGGGAAGGGAATGGCTATCCTAATATCCCACGATCAGGAAATGACGATACGGCCAACCGCAAAGAAGGCCAACCGTAAAGAAGTCCAGTCGAAGTCCAGTCGAAGTCCAATCGAAGTTCAATCGAAGTTTAATCGAAGTTCAATCGTAACGAAACCCAATGCCGAAGGGAGATTTCGACCGATGACGCTGACTTCAAGCATTCAAAGCTACGTCGACGCCTATGCGGCCCGATGGCCGTTCTCGGGCGCGGTGCTGGCCGTGAGGGGCGGGGACACGGTATTCGAGGCGGCCTACGGCATGGCCTGCGTGGAGTTCGGCGTTCCGAACCGGACAGACACGCGCTTCGGGCTCGCTTCCGTATCGAAGCAGCTCACAGCGTTCGCCGCGATGCGGCTGCACGACGAAGGCCGGATCGACCTCGACCGGCCCGTGAACGGCTACCTGCCCGCGGAGCTGCACGTCGATCCGCGCATTACGGCGCAGCAGCTCATGACGCATACGTCTGGCCTGCGCACGTTCCACCACCTGCAGGAGGATTTCTTCGGGGAGCGGGACAAGCTGCCGTACGACCGGGACCTGCTGCTCGGGTATTTCCGGCTGCGGCCGCTGCATTTCGAGCCCGGCACGCGGTTCGAGTACTGCAACGCGGGCTATCACCTGCTCGCGTTCCTCATCGAAGCGGCGAGCGGGCGGTCCTACAAGCGCTATCTCGCGGAGGCGGTGTTCGCGCCGCTCGGCATGGCGGATACCGAGTTCGATGACGGCCGGGAGCTGCTGCCGCGCAGGGCGTTCGGCTACGGCATGAACGGAGAGCGGATTGTCCCGGCGGAATACCATCACCCCGGCTACAGCATCGGCGCGGGCGGCATCGTCTCCACCTGCGGCGATCTGCGCAAGTGGCATCGCGCCTTGCGAGAGCGCCGGCTGCTTGGGCCGGCGGCTTATGAGCGGCTGTTCACGCCGCACTTGAACGGCTATGCCGGCGGTCTGTTCGCGGACGAATTCCGCGGCCGGCCGCGATGGCGGCACGACGGCGCGCACCTGGGCATCGCCGCGTACGTCCAGCATTTCTTCGCGGACGACACTTGCGTGATCGTGCTCGCCAATTACGATTTCGCGAACGTGAACCGGGTCGGCGACGCCATCGCCGAGCTGCTGTTCGGCGGACGGCCGGAGGTTCCGGCGAAGCCGCCCGCGGTGGAACCGGACGAGGCGCTCGCCCGCCGGTACGAAGGCGTCTACGTCCCGGGGCGCGCGGAGATCAAGCGGACGGAGGCGAGGTGGTCGTTCCTCCATCTCGGCCGCATCGAGAAGCCGATCTATCCCGTCGGCGGCCACCGGTTCCACAGCACCTGGCTCGATCATTCGTACACGCTGCGAGAGGGGGAGGACGGCGCGTTCGAATTTCTGGGCGTGCGCCGCCGCCACGGCGAGGATGCCGGCGCGTGATGGGACGGAGAGGCAAGGCGCGGTACGCCGCGGAATGATAGCCGCGGAACGATAGCCGCGCAAAAAAAACGGGCGCACCCACGCGGTGCGCCCGTTTCCATGTGCGAAGCAACCCTGCGGAACGCCAAGCGGCGTCCTTTCGCTGCTTACTTGCCGGCTTGCTCCTGCTGCTGCTGCTGCAGCTTCGCGATCTCGTCTTGGTACAGCCCCAGCAGGGCGGCCAGCGCCTTCTTGATCGCGTCCGCGTCCTTGGAGTCGGCGGACTTGCTCAGCGCAAGCTGGCCCTTGACGAACGAATTGTCGATCGCCACGGCCTGAAGCGTCTCGAGCTTCACGCCTGCCGGCAGCGGTACGCCGTCCTTGAGCTGGACCGTGACCTTCCCGCCGCCCTCGGCCGGATCGGCTGGGATGGCTTTCACGGGCACGCCCGCGTAGTCCTTCACGAGGACCGCGCCATCGGCCGGGATGGCCGGGATGGCTTTCACGGCTACGCCCGCGCCGTCCTTTACCTTGATCACCTTGAGCTGATCAGGGGAGATCGGGCCGACGACCTTCAGTTCGCCGTTGTCCGTCTTCGATACCTTAATCGCCATCGGCTTGCCGTCCTGGCCCGTCTTCGTCACCGTTTTCGCGGCATCCTTGAGCAGCGCGTCGAACTGCGCGAGCGTCTGCTCCCACGCCTCGACCGTGTCCGGCGCATACTGCTTCGCCAGCGCCACCGGATCGGCCGGATGCTTGAACACGGCGATCGGCTTGGCATTCTTGTCCGCCGAGGCCGTGCCGGCGGCGATCATGACGTTGATCGGAACGGCGCCTTCGCCGGATTCGATCAGCGCATCCTTGTAGTAGTTCGCGAGCGGATCCGTCGCGGCGTTGGCGGCGAGGGGGCTTGCGAAGGCGGACAGCATCAGGGCGACGGCGGCGACTTTGGTGACTTTGCGTTTGTGTTGCATGGTTGAACACTCCTATCGGGATGGTATGGGTGGTACGGTTCCCATCTTAGCGCCCAAGTGTGGCAAGCCGTTGGTGAAAGTGTGGAAAAACGATGGCACGCGCTTCCCGCGCCCGCCGAGTTGCTATAATGGGAGAGACATTCGGAAGCGGGAGGATGGAACCGTGGGCGACTACACGATCGGCGTGGTGGACGATGACTTGAATATCCGGGGCCTCGTCGAGGCGTATTTGCATAAAGAAAACTACCGTACCGTGGGGCTCGGCTCCGCGGAGGAAGCGTGGGAGCTGTGGCGCAGCGACCCGCCGGACCTGTGGGTGCTCGACATCATGCTGCCCGGCATGGACGGGTACGAGCTGTGCCGGCGCATCCGCAGCGAAGCGGACGTGCCCATCATCATGATTTCCGCCAAGGACAACGAAGTGGACAAAATCCTCGGGCTCGAGCTCGGCGGTGACGATTACCTCGTGAAGCCGTTCAGTCCGCGCGAGCTCGTCGCCCGCGTGAAACGCCAGCTGCAGCGGTGGTACAAGCACCGCGGGCAGGATGAGCCGGCGCCGGCCTCGCCGGCGAACGCCGTCGACGTCGGCGCGCTGCGCATTCTGCCGGGCGAACGCCGCGTCTTCCTGGGCAAGGACGAGCTGGATCTGACGTTCAAGGAATTCGATCTGCTGCGGGCGTTCGCGGAGCATCCGAACCGCGCGTTCACGCGGGAGGAGCTGCTCGTGCTCGTGTGGGGCGACGATTATTTCGGCAGCGACCGGGCGGTGGATCACTTGATCAAGCGGCTGCGCAAAAAAGCGGACGGGCTGCCGATCGAGGCGGTCTGGGGACACGGTTACCGGCTGCGGGCCGGAGGAGGAGACGAAGCATGAAGCTGCTGCATCAAATCAATTTGGCGTTCGGCCTGCTGCTGGTCGTCGTGCTGGGCGTGACGGCGGTGACCATTCACTATGTGCTCATGGACCATTTTATCAACGCGCAGAAGCAGGAGCTGCGGACGCTCGGCAGCTCCATGGCTTCCACGTTCTCGAGGCAAGCCGCAGTTAAACCGCTGATGGTGAAAGGGTGGACCGCGTCGGCGTCCACCCCCGAGCCGGAGAAGCTGACGGTCGCGGCGCTCAAGGGCGTCGAGGTGTACGTCGCCGACGCGGCGGGCAAGGTCGTGCAGAAGAACGGCCCGTCGATCGGGTTCGCGCAGGCCGGCTTGGCGGATGCGGCCGCGATCAATGCGCTGCCGGGCGAAGCCGCGACGGATCTGAAGACCATCACCGCCGCCGCCAAGAGCAGCAATTACATCATCAATACGAGCGTGATTCCCCAGGGCACGCTCACGCTGATGACCCCGCTCAGCAAAGTGAAGGCGGTCGAGCAGGATTTGTTCTTCCGGCTGCTGATCGTGCTTGCGGTGGGCGGTGCGCTCGCGGTCGGGCTCAGCCTGCTCATCACGCGCAAGCTGATCCGGCCGCTGATGGAGCTGCGGGACGAGCTGAAGAAGGTGCGGGAGCGCAAATTCGGCGCGGTCGGGCTCGTGCGGGCTGGCGGCGAGATCGGCGCGGTGGCGCAGACCGTCCATGAGCTGGCCGGCGAGCTGGAGCGGCATAACCGGACGCAGAAGCTGTTTTTCCAAAACGCCTCCCACGAGCTGAAGACGCCGCTCATGTCGATCGCCGGCTATGCGGAGGGGATTCGCGACGGGGTATTCGAGGGGGAGAGCTCGCGCAAGGGGCTGGACATCATTCTCAGCGAGAGCGGGCGGCTGACGAAGCTCGTGACGGAGATGACCTTGCTCGCCAAGCTCGACAGCGAGGAGGATATTTTCCATGCGGCGCCCGTCAGCGCCGTGGAGATCGTCGCCGAAACGATCGAGCGCATCAATCCGCTGCTCGCGGCGCGGGGGCTGGAGCTGCGGACGGTGTACACGGGCGGCGCGGAGGAGCGGCGCCCGACGGTGAGCGCGGACCGCGACAAGCTGCTGCAGGCGCTCCTCAACATCGTGTCGAACGCGGCGCGTTACGCGAAGCGGGTCATCGTCATCGAAATCGGCGCGGAGGACGGGCATGTGTCGCTCGCGGTCGCCGACGACGGCAAGGGCTTCCCGGACAGCCTGCTGCCGCATCTGTTCCACCGGTTCGTCAAAGGCAAGGACGGCGAGACGGGGCTCGGCCTCGCGATCTCGCGCGCGATCGTCGAGCGCTGCGGCGGGCGGATCGCGGCGCGCAACGGCGCGGCGGGCGGCGCGGTTATCTCGCTGCGCTTCCCGCAGGCGGCGTAGCGCCGCCGTCCGGATGCGGGCAGGCCGGCGCAGGTCCGCACAGGCCGCAAAGGCCCTCACAGGCTGCCCAAGCCGCACGGCCGCCCAGGCCGCAAAAAAGGAGCGCTCCACGTGTCGTGACGACGCGGGAGCGCTCCTCTTCGTTCGTGCGAATCCGGCTCAGGGCACGGATTCGCGCGATGGCGGCCGGCTTTACTTCGAAGCCGGCTTCTTCGGGATGGTCAGGGACATGCCGGCCTTCAAGCCTTCGTTCTCGTCCAGGTTGTTCTGCTTCGCCAGGAAGCTTGCATAGCTGCCCGACTTGTAGAACTGCACGGAGATCCGGTAGAGGGTGTCGCCGGGACGGACCAGATAGGTTGCCGGCAGGTTGATCTTGGAATAATCCTCGGCGTCCGGCTTCCCGGCATTCGACCCGGCGCCGGCCGGCAGCGCGGGAATCTTGATCGTGTCGCCGGGTTTCATGTCGTTCACGAACACGATGCCGTTGCGCTCCGCGAGGAAGGCGACGTACTGTTTGGAATGATAAAACTTCATGGAAATCGTCGACAGCGTGTCGCCCTTCTTCACGACGTACGAGGCCGGCAGCTTCGTGCCCGTGCTGCCGGTCGCGTCGGTCTTCGTGCCGCCGTTTGCCGCCGTATGCTTCGGCGGCGAGGCGGGCGCCTCGCCGCTGCCTGATCCCGAAGCGGCGCCCTGATCGGCGGGCTTGTCCGATGCCGGCGGCGCTTCCGGCGTGTCCGTCGCCGCGCCGCCGTCGCCGTCCGCCGCGCTGCTGCCGTCGTCGGCTGAGCCGTCGCTGCCGGCCGAGCCTGCGCCGGCTGAGCCATCGCTGCCGGACACGCCGCCGCCGGCGTTCGCCGCGCCGCCGCTTCCCGCGCCGCTTCCCGCGTCCGAGCCGTCGGACGACACCGGCGCGTCCGGGTTGCCGCCGGCGTTCGCACCGCCGTTGCCGCCGGCGTCTTGCGGCGCGTCCGCGCCGTTCGCGGCCGATTGTTCGTTTGCCGCCTTGCCGCCGGCCTCCAGCGTCTTGTCCGAGTTTCTATGCGTAGAATAAATGCTGTATAGAACGACGCAAACCACGATCAGAAACGCGCCGGTCGCGAGCAGCGTGCCGCTCGACCCGGCCTTTTTTTCCCGCGCGCGCGAGGTCCGGGAGCGTTTGCCGCTTTCTGTCGAATCAGTGTTTTGCATGGTAATCCTCCCCTTGCAAGGCTTGTTTTGGCGTCCATGCTTTATATTACAATAATTCGCTAACCCGCGCCGCCGCGCCCGGAAAATCGGTCCGTTGGCCCTATTCGCCGCCCGCGCGCCTGGAAGCGGGGGCATGGGCGCGGCCAATGCCGGCAGGGGCGATTCCGGCTCCGGGACTAGGCCAAAATGCTTGGCTGTCCGTCGAAGGCCGTCGCGCCGCTCCGGCATTCTCGCGGTTGAAAACGAGCACGGGGTCGAAGCCGGCAGCCGGTGACGCTCAGCGACATCAGCGACTGCAAGCACCTGTCGATGCCGAACGCGAGCCGCGAGCTCAAGAAGCTGACCGACAAAGGGCTGTGCGAGAAACTCGGCGCCCCGGAGGACGGGCGGAAGCAGCATATCCGGCTGTCGCGCGAAGGGCAGGCGTTCATGGACGCGGTGTTCGCGCACATGGAGGCGCGGTTCAACCGGCAGCTCGCCGGCGCGACGGACGAACGGCTGGCGCGGCTGTCGGAAGCGATGTCCGTGCTGCAGGAGACGTTGTTTCGCGAGGAGCGGTGAACGGGCGGGGCAGAATGTGCGGTTTCAGCCCCATCGAATGGGACGGACTGGGCGAAAGCCGAGAAAAGCCGAGAAAAGCCGAGAAGGGCTCGCGGGGAGCGGGCGGCTCGGCTTTTTGCGTTTGACGTGGCGCGCTTGGGAAAGGTTGGCTACAATGGAGATAAAACGGCTCATCGGCTTAAGGAGGAGTTCGCATGAACTCGAATTCGCAAGGAGATAACCGGCCTGCTACGGCCGCGATCGCCCCATGGTTGGCGGTTCCGGACGGCGCGGCGGCGCTGGCGTTCTACACGGCCGCGTTCGGCGCGGACGAGCTTTACCGGCTGGAGGAAGAGGCGGGGAAGCCCGTCATCGCCGAGCTCTCCGTCGGGGGAGCGGGCTTCTGGATTCAAGAGGACCCGGAGGCCAGCCCGGCGGAAGGGGACAAGGGCTCGGTCCGCATGATTTTGACCGTGGCCGACCCCGATGCCGTCTTCGGTCAAGCGCTGGCCGCCGGCGCGACGGAAATCGTGCCCATCGGCGAGGGTCATGGCTGGCGTATCGGACGGCTCGCGGATCCGTTCGGCTACCACTGGGAGATCGGGCGGCGGCTCGGCTGAGCCTGATCCGCCTGACGGCGCAGGGCGGCCGGAAGCGGGGGGTCAGCGGCTGTCGGCTGTCGGCGGTGTGGACCTGCGGCGGTGCTGGCCAGCGGCGCGGAATGCCGGGACAGCGGCGGATTGAGCGGTACCAGAGTGCAGCTATGGCGGCCGGCGAAGTGAGATGCCAGAATAGCGGTGGACCGGATGCCGCCGTCGGCGACAGGAGCGGCGATCCAGTGGAGGCACAGATCGCAGAGCCGTCGCTGCGCCGAGTTGGCAGCGCGTACCTTGTCCGAGCAGCGTCCGGCGATTGGCCGAGGCATACAATTTACACGCCCAAATGGCCCGTTCGCGGACACAGGAGCCGCTATTTTGCTGTAATTGGCGATTATGTGAATTACGCGGCCGCACGTTCCGCTATTTGGGTGTTACCGCGCGTTTGGACCCGGGTTCTCGAGCAATAAGCGCATCTGTGTCCGCCAATCGCGATAAAGCGCCTTAATTGCCCCAATAGCGGCTTTCCTGTCCGCTCGGTTCAGCCGCCGACGATCCGGCCGGCTTGCGGACGAGCGGCCGCGCCCCGAGCCGAACGCAAAAGCCGCCATGGGCAAATTGTTGACAATCTACAAATCAAAAACCTACAATGTAGCAAAATGATAGCGCTAACATATCTTTTCTGCTTCGCGTTGCTCATCGTTACCAGTGCTCGACTATTTATTCACATTCGCCGAAGGATGGGGAATCCGCATGAAAATTACCGAAATCGAGTCGATTTATTTGCGCCTGCCGGATCTGGACGCGGAGCGCTGCGACGGCACGCAGGACACGCTCTTGATCCGCGTGCATACGGACGAGGGGATCACGGGGTACGGCGAAGCGGACTCGGTGCCGCTCGTGGCGAAGGCCGCGATCGACGCCCCGCCGTCGCATGCCATCGCCACGGGCTTGCGCTCGCTCCTGATCGGGGAGAACCCGCTCGAGATCGACCGCCTGTGGGATAAAATGTACCGCGGCACGATTTATTTCGGCCGGGGCGGTCCGGCGATGCACGCGATGAGCGGCATCGACATGGCGCTGTGGGACATCGCGGGCAAGCAAGCGGGACGCCCGGTCTCGGAGCTGCTCGGCGGGACGTACCGCAAGACGCTGAAGGCGTACGCCAGCTCGCTCATGCCGGATACGATCGAGGAGGCCGTTCTCCTGGCGGACCGGTTCGTCTCGGAAGGCTACCAGGCGATGAAATTCGGCTGGGGCCCGATCGGCCGCGACGCCAAGTTCGACGCCGAGCAGATCCGCGCGATCCGCGAAACCGTAGGCGACGGCATCGACGTCATGATCGACGGCGGGCTCGCCTGGGACTTGAAGGGTGCGCTGCGGATGGCTGAGGTCTACGAGCAATACGGCGTCTACTGGCTCGAGGAGCCGCTGCACCCGGAGGACCTCGCTGGCTATAAGGAGCTATCGGCGCGAACGACGCTGCGCATCGCCGGCGGCGAGCAGGAGAGCGGCGTGACGGCGTTCCGCCGGCTCATTGAGGACGGCGGGCACGACATCGTGCAGCCCGACCTCGGCCGCTGCGGCGGCTTGACCGAAGGCAAGCGGATCGCCTACATGGCGAACGAGCGCCATAAGAAGGTCGTGCCGCATGCCTTCAAGACGGGCATTCTCGTAGCGGCGAGCACGCATTTCGCGTCGGCGATTCCGAACGGCTTCATGATCGAGCACACGACGTCGGCGTCGCCGCTCGCGCGGGATCTCGTCTCCGAGCCGATCGCGTTCAAGGACGGGTACGTACACGTACCGGAACGTCCGGGCCTCGGCATCACGGTGGACGAGGCTGTCATCGCCAAGTACCGGGTAGGCTAGAAGCTTATGATTCGTTCATTGTCCGTTCATAATCGGCGGGTAACCTGATCTCGAAACGCAGGGAAGGGAACCCGATGCGGATGGCCGAACCGCCGACGCCCGCGCGCTTTCCGATAAGCGCGCGGGCTTATTGTCGTCCGGCGGCCTTCGACCAGCGCCGGGCGCGCAGCTTCGAGGAACCGGGGTGATTTTGAAAGTTTATTTAAATTGACAGTCGCTATCATTTAATATACACTTTCAGTTGGATATGCGATAGCAAGGAGGGCAAGGTTTTGACACGGACCAACAATAAAGCTTTGATCGTGATCGGGCTCATTATCGGGATTATTTTCTCGGAGCTCGACGAGACGGTCGTCAGCACCGCCATGCCGACGATTATCCGGGATTTGAACGGATTGTCGCTGTACGGCTGGGTGGTGGGCATTTATATGCTGACGATGACGTCCTTCATGCCGATTCTCGGCAAACTGGCCGATCTGTATGGCCGGAAGAAAATTTACATGCTCAGCATGGGGCTGTTCATCGCCGGCTCGGTCGTGAGCGGCTTTGCGGCAAACATGCCCGTGCTGCTGCTCGGGCGCGGCATTCAAGGGATCGGCGCAGGCGGTCTGATGCCGCTCGCGATGGTCATTTTCGGGGATACGTTCACCGTGGAGGAGCGGGCGAGGACGCAGGGAATCTTCGGCGCGATCATGTTTGTGCCGCAGCTGCTCGGTCCTCTGCTCGGCGGTTATCTGACGGAGCATATCTCATGGCACTGGATTTTCTGGGTCAACATTCCGGTCGGCGTCCTCGCGGCCATCGTGCTGTCGGCGGGGCTGAAGGAATCCAAAGGCAACAAGAACGCCAGCATCGACTGGGCGGGCGCATTTCTGCTCGTCGGCGCCATCGTGTCGCTGCTGCTGACGCCGGTGCTGCACGAGACGGAGGGCTACGCCTGGAGCTCGCCGGCGCTGATCGGCCTGTGGGCGGCCGGCAGCCTGCTGCTGCTCGTCTTTGTCTTCGTGGAGCTGAAGGCGAAGGAGCCGATCCTGCCGATGCATCTGTTCAAGAACCGGACGTTCGTCGTCCTGTCGCTCATCGTGTTCACGCTCGTCTGCGGCGTCATGGGCTCGTTCGCTTCGTTCCCGTTCTTCGCCCAGAACGTGCTCGGCCTGACGCCGATCGCGTCCGGCTATCTGACGCTGCCGCTCATGGCCGGCGCGGTGCTGGCGAGCGTCGTGTCGGGGCGGCTCATGACGAAGGTGCCGTACCGCACCATCTTCACGGTGTCCATGGTGCTGCCGGCGCTGGCGTTCTTCCAGATGACCAGCTTCGACATGCATACGCCGATTTACGCGGTCGCCGGTTATTTCGTTATTTTGGGACTCGGGTTCGGCGTTCTATTCAACAACAACCTGATCGTGCAGGAATCGGTCGCGAAGGAGAACAGCGGCATCGCGCTGACGTCCGTCACGCTGTTTCAGTCGTTCGGCATGACGATCGGCGTCAGCATTTACGGCAGCTTGCTCGCGGCCAAGATCACGTCGGGCATCGGCAGACTGGCCGGAAACATGCCCGCGGACACCGCGCGGGAGCTCGGCCAAGCCGCCCAAGGCGGCATTCCGAAAGGGCTCGACCCGACTCTCGTGGAGCAGATCAAAGGCGTGTTCTCGGCGGCGTTCCAGCATCTGTACTGGGTTTCGTTCGCGTTCGCCCTGCTCGTCGTCGTCATCTGCCTGTTCCTGAAGCGCGAGGTGCTGACGGTGGCGTCCAAGGAGAAGGAGCAGCAGGCGAAAGGCGCCGGCGCGGCGTTGGATTCGCAGAGCTGATGTCTGCTACACTAGAGGCAAAGAGGTGATGCGGCCATGAACCCGAACCATCCGGAATTCGCGAAGCTCGGACTGCGCGAGAAGAAAAAATTGAAAACCCGCCGAACGCTTCAGCAGCAGGGACTCCGGCTCTTTCGCGAGCAGGGCTACGCCGCAACGACGGTCGAGCAGATCGCCGAGGCGAGCGAAATCTCGCCGAGCACATTCTTCCGCTACTTCCCGACGAAAGAAGCGCTCGTGCTCGAGGATGACGACGATCCGCTCATGATCGAAGCGTTCCAGAGGCAGCCCGCGGAGCTGTCGCCGATCCAGGCGTTCCGTGCCGCGGTAAGGGAAGGCTTCTCCGGGATGACCGCCGCGGACAGGGAAGGGCTCGCCGAACGGATGAAGCTCATGATGTCCGTACCGGAGCTGCGGGCCGTTTCGCTCATACAAATGAACGAAACGCTGCTGTTGGTCGCTCAGCTCGTGGCGAGGCGGCTTGATCGTCCGGAGGATGATTTCGAAGTCGTCCTGTTCGCCGGTTCCATCATGGGGGCGATGATGGCTGTACAACAGTACTGCGCGGACCATCCGGAAGCGGACTTCATCGCGGTCGTCGACCAGGCGATGGCGCTGTACGAGGCGGGTTTGCCGTTCGGAACGCTCGGCCGGAAGGAAGGCGTGACCGGCGCGGGCGCAGAAGGGGCCGGTCGGGCGTAAGCCGGCGCAGGCGATCTGCGTGACGTTAAGGTAAGAAAGACGATCGTTGTTCGGCATTCGGCCGTATAGCGGTCGTCTTTTTTGTTCGCGAACTATAGCAGAATCGATTCTTGCTGCTGGACAAGGCCGCGATTCGGCGTTTTCCGGGTCGCAGCCGTCTGTTTCGTTCGTCAGCCTGCGGGCTTCCCCAGCTTCAAAAAACTTCATGCAAAACGCTATCCGGGATGACACTGCGCAAACAGTCGGGCGTTATTATGGAGCGATGACTTCGGGCGAAGCGGGGAAGGCGGTGCAGGGTGGGGACGATTCGAAGGTTGGCGCCGCCGGCGCTGAAGGTTGCGCTGGCCGCGCTCGTGGTCTTCTTCGTCGTGCGGAACGTTCCGCTGAAGCTTTCGGATATGGAATCGTTCCTCGCGCATGCCAATGTGCAGTTCTACGCGTCCCTGCTGGTGTTCGCGTTCTTCCTTATGCTGCAGGCGGGCATATGGGTTCTGATCGTCAACGCGGCGGGCGCGGAAGCGGTCCGCCGGAAAGCCGGCGTCCGGCTGGGTCTGCTGCAAGGGCTGCGGATCTTCATCGACTCGCAGTTCGGCAAGTACCTGCCCGGCGGCTTCTGGAACTACGCGGGCCGGGTCGTGCTCGCTTCGCGGGCCGGCGTCCCGCTGGATGCCCAGCTGTCTTCCATCGTGTACGAAAATGTCCTGCTCGTGTCGGCGGCGCTCTGCTATGCGTTGATTTTGCTGGTCAGTTTGAATATTGCCCCGGTCTTGTGCGTAGTTGCCGTACTCGCGGCGTTCGTGCTGGCCTACGTCTATTACGACGGGAGCTTGGCCCTGGTCCGCCGGCTGCTCGCGATCGCTTCCCGCTGGCGGCAGCTGCGCCGGGTGACCGGGAGGTTCTCGTCCGTCGCCGGAACGGGCGTCTCCGCGTCCGTTCCGGAGGGCGGACCGGGAACGGGAGCGGGAGCGCTCCTGTCGCGCAACCGGTTTTTCGGGTATTTGCTTTGTTTTCTCGCCAGCCACTTCGTCATGGGCATCGCCTTCTGGATGCTGACGAACAGCTTCGGCCGCGGCGGCATCGGCATCGCGTACGCCGCCGGGACGTTCGCCACCGCGTGGCTGCTCGGCTTGTTCAGTCCGCTTCCGGGCGGGCTCGGGGTCCGGGAGGGGGTCCTGGTTTATTTTCTGTCGCTCCGGCTCGGCGCCGAGACGGCGCTTTCGATATCGGTCATCGCGCGGTTATGGAACATGATGGCGGAAGTGCTGTTTTGGGCCGTCGTGCGGGCGGCCGGCTATTTGACGAGAAGGGTGAGGTCCTATGACGACGCGTAGAAAAGTCGTTCTCGTAACAGGCGTGATCCCGCCGGGCATCGGCGGCATGCAGAATTACTACTACAATTTGGCGCTGCACAGCAAGCATGAGATGACCGTGGTCGCGCCGGAATATCCGGAGAGCGGCGCTTTCGACGCAGGATTGCCGTTTCGGATCTCGCGCGGGGCGTTCCTGCGCCGCGAAGGCGTGGACGTCGTGAGCTGGGGCCGCTTGCTGCGCCAAGTCCGCCGGACGATGAAGCGCGAGGAGCCGGACGTGACGATCTACGGCTACGTGCTGATCGGCTTCATCGGCCTGCTGCTTCGGATCCTCGCGGGCCGGCGCTACGTCATCTCGGCGCACGGGATGGATATGCTCATGTTCCGGCGTTTCTTCGGGCTGAACGCCATCGTGAAGCTCATCCTGCGCAAAGCCGACGGCGTGCTGACGAACAGCCAGTTCACGAAGAAGCTGGTCGAGGATTACGGGGTCGACCCGGGGCGGATCGGCCTCGTCCATCCCGGCGTCGAGCGCATCTACGAGAAGCGGGAGCCGAACGCGGAGCTGATCCGCCGGCACGGGCTGGAAGGGAAGTACGTCATCCTGTCCGTCGGCCGGCTCGTCACGCGCAAAGGACACGACCGTGTGATCGAGTCGATGCCCGCGATTTTGCGGGATATTCCGAATGCCGTCTACGTCATCGTCGGGGACGGGCCCGACCGGGAGCGCCTCGAGCAGCTGGCCCGGGCGAAAGGCGTGGCGGACGCGGTGATCTTCGTTGGCAGCGTCGGCGGCAGCGAGCAGGTGAACGATTATTACAACCTGGCGCACCAATTCGTCATGGTCAGCCGGGAGCTGGAACGCGGCGACGCGGAGGGCTTCGGCATCGTCTATCTGGAAGCGGCGTCCGCGGGCGTGCCGGTCATCGCCGGCCGTTCCGGCGGGGCGGCGGAAGCGGTGCTGGACGGCGAGACGGGCCTGCTCGTCGATCCGAAGTCCGTGGCCGGCATCGCGGCCGGCGTCGTCCGGCTCGCGCGCGACGCGGCGCTGCGGGAGCGTCTCGTGCGCGCCGGCTACAAGCGCGCGAAGACGGAGTTCCAGCACGATGTGCTCGCGGAGGGCTTCGACCGCTACATCGGCCGGATCTGCTCGCTGCCGGCCCCGGGCATGGCGCGCCGCCGGCTCGCGCGGTAGCGCGGGCGGCGGAGCGGAAGCGGGGTCGCGCCGGGTGGCGTTGGCGCGGTAAGGCGTGCGGGCGGCGGAGCGGGCCGCGTGATAGGGAAGCGGCCCGCCCGATGCAAGCCGGCTTCGGCGTCAGCGGGTGCGGGAACGCGTGGCAGCACGCCGAACTGGCGAAATGGCGGCGCCTGTGTCCGCTCGTGGTGCGGCGTGCGACTGAGCGGCCAGGAGAGCCGCTAAAAGGGCCAATCGGCGGGTGGAGCTGACTTACGCGGACAGAGGATCCGCTATTGGCGGCCGGTGTGGGGTTTTCAGGGCCGGCGGGCCGCGATAAGCGCATCTGAGTCCGCGAAACTCTGGAAATGGGCCGAATCGGCGAAATAGCGGCGCCTGTGTCCGCTCGCGCTGCGGCGTGCGGTCGAGCGGCCAGGAGAGCCGCTAAAAGGACCAATCGGCGGGTGGAGCTGACTTACGCGGACAGAGGATCCGCTATTGGCGGCCGGTGTGGGGTTTTCAGGGCCGGCGGGCCGCGATAAGCGCATCTGTGCTCCTCTGTCAATAAAGTGGACAAACAAGTTAAGCTATTTTCTCGTAGTAAAGCTGCTCGAAACGGATGGGCGAGATGTATCCCAAGGTACTGTTGGACCGTTTTCGATTATAAAAGAACTCAAT